>JAITMM010000008.1 GCA_031277335.1 Tannerella sp.
GATCTGCCAGATGCTGCTGGACACGGATGTGGTCTATTTTCTGGTCGGCACAAAAATCAACGAGATGCATCACGACCCGTCCCTTCCCGTCGAAATCGAGATTCGCAAGAACTTGATTCAGCGACTGACTAAAGTGTTGTCGGAGAAATATTTGAAGGTGGTAAATTTACAATATATGTAATGTTCAAGGTTCAATGTTCAAATATTCAATCATTTAATATATGGAACGTATCATCCAATTAAATAAAAGTAAATGCACGGCATGTTATTCCTGCGTCAGGAATTGCCCCGTCAAGGCCATTCACGTGAACGGGGATAGTGTCTATCCGTTTATAGAAGCAGATCAGTGCATTATCTGCGGAAACTGCATCGACACATGCGCTTACGACGCCATTCATTACTCGGATTCCAAGCAGAGAGTCAAGCATTTACTTAATTCCTACGACAAGGTGGCAGCCGTTATAGACCCGGCCATTGCAGGCGAGTTTGATGACATCACTGACTATCGTAAATTCGTGAGAATGATTCGGTTGCTTGGATTCGACTATGTGCTCGACATGTCGTTCGGCGTGGATATCATCGCCGAAAAATTTAAAAAGCTCACCCATGAGGATTTTAATGGAAAATATTATATATCAAGTTGTTGCCCTTCGATTGTGCACCTGGTGGAAAAGCTCTATCCCGACCTGCTCGGCAACCTGGCGCCTTTCGTCTCGCCCAACATCGCGTGCAACATTGTCGCCCGAAAAGTCTACGGCCCTGAATTGAAGACAGTTCACATCACGCCCTGCGTGGCGCTGAAGAAGGAAGTGGACAGGACATCCGGCGTCGGAAAAGTCAATGAAGTGCTGACGTTCATCGAGTTGCGCGAGCTGTTTGAAGAATACAACCTCAGCGAAACGTTCAGCGAATACTCCGACTTCGACGAGCCGATTGGCTATAAGGGAGGCATGTATCCTATCTCCCAGGGCTTTCTGGAGGCTGCAAACCAGGAGATTAGCATGCTCAACGAAAGCACCATGACGATTGACGGCAAAAGCTCGGTGCACGCCATCAAGCAATTCCTTGAGCACTACAATTTTATCCGTCATCATTATAATATTTTCATCTGCAAGGGCTGCATCATGGGGCCGGGCATGTCCAAAGGCGGCGAGAAATACAAACGCTTTGCGCTCGTCAAGGACTACATGCACAGACGGCTGTCCGGTTTCGATTTGGAAAAATGGCAGGCTCAGATGAGTAAACATTCCAATTATGAGGAGTTTAACACGACCTACACCGAGCACAGATACGAACTGCCCGAACCGGACGAACTGGCCATCAGGATAGCGCTCAACGGCATCACCAAGCGACATAACAACAAGGAAGTCAATTGCACAGGCTGCGGATTTGCCACCTGTCGCGACCTGGCCTACGCCATCGCGCAAAACACGGCCATCCCGGAAATGTGCGTGACCAATACGCAGATAGGCAACGTGGAAACGTTTTACAATTCTAAAATCATCACCGAAGAATTGGAAATGGTTAAAAAAGAATTGCATACGACGCGAGATTCGCTCGAAGAAACAAAAGGCTTGCTCGATGCCAAAAACGAAGCGCTTTCCATTTTCGTCAGGGGATTAAATACAGGCATCGTCTTTTACGATGATAATCTGAAGATTGTGGAATCCAACCTTGCCTTTATCGAAATATTGGGCGATGACGTCAAGGATATCCACGAAGTGATTCCGTATCTGATCGGTGCCGACCTCAAATCGTTGCTGCCTCCCGGACTGATTTCGCAGTTCCAATACATTCTGCATCACGACGAAACGCATATCGTCCGCGATGCCGAAATAGATGGCAAGTTAGTCAAAATGACTATCTTTCAATTGATTCCATTCAAACTCGTAGGCGCCGTATTCCGCAACCTGCATCTGAAGGAAGAGCGTCCCGAGGAAATCATTCGCCGGGTAAGCGACGTCATCGAAGAAAACCTGCGCCAGGTGCAGCAAATCGGCTTTATCCTCGGCGAAGGCGCAGCCAAAACGGAGAAAATGCTTAACTCGATCATCAAGACGTATGATTAGGAGTTGAGGTGCAACAGACCTTGTTATTGAGCGATAATTATATTAAAACAAATGACAATAAGAGAAATAGCTACTCTTGTACAGGCAAAGGTATTATCAGGTGAAGCGCTGCTGAACAGCGAGCAAATCTATGCCTTTGCCTCCGACCTGATGAGCGATGTGTTGACGATAAAGACAGACAACTTTATGTTGATCACCGGTTTGGCGAATATTCAATCGATACGCACCGCCGAAATGTCAGATATAAAATGTATCCTGCTGGTTCGCGGCAAAGAAGCCACGGAGGATATGATCGATTTGGTGCAGGAAAATGGGATGGTGTTGCTGAGCACCTCATTTTCAATGTTTAAAACATCCGGAATCCTTTTTTCCTCCGGAATAAGACCCGTATATTAACATGACCATGTCATTTCAGGTAGACGGAGGCGATTTTTCCCGGGCGGGATATGCTTCCAGCCGGATCAAGAAGATGCTCAAACAGTTGAACGTCGACTCTTCCATCATAAGGCGCACAGTGGTAGCGCTTTACGAATCGGAGGTGAACATCGTGGCACATGCCTACCGTGGCGTGATAGAAGTCAATATAGACCCGGCTTATATCCACATGGAATTGAAGGATGAAGGCCCCGGAATCGCCGACATCGAGCAGGCCATGCAGCGCGGCTATTCGACGGCTTCGCCCCAGGTACGCGAAATGGGATTTGGCGCCGGCATGGGGCTGGCAAATATCAGGGACAACGCCGACGAGTTCGATCTCAAGTCGGACGTTGGAAAGGGAACTACGTTGAACATAAAGATTTACTTACCGTAATGGAATATCAAAACAGCCGTCATGCGTTGGAAATACGCCCCGATATCTGCGTCGGATGCTCGCATTGCATGCGGGTATGCCCTACGGAGGCGTTGCGGGTGGTAAGAGGCAAGGCCGTATTGCTGCCGGACTGGTGCATCGATTGCGGAGAGTGCTTCAGGGTATGCCCGACGCGGGCTATATGGATTGTAGATGACGATATTAAGCAGATATTCAAGTATAAACACCGCATATTGCTCGTCCCGTCCGTTTTCTTCGGACAATTTGAAAACAAGATAAGCATGGAAACCATCAACGGCATCCTTAATGAGATGGGATTCACCGAAGTAGCCGCCGTCGAACAGAGCGTCGATTTGCTGAAGACGGAAATGGTTCAATATGTCGAAACGCATCCCGGGACGGTGATATCTTCATTCTGCCCGGCTGTCATCAGGCTGATTCAGGTGCGTTTTCCGATGCTTGTAGACCATATCATGCAGTTGATGCCGCCGCTGGAAGTGACAGCCCGTTTTTATATGCAATTATATGAGGATAAAGGTATTAAACCTGAAGAAATAGGCATATTTTACGTTACGCCCTGCGCTGCCAAGATTGCAGCGATCAAAGACCCGGTAGGCGGTTACACGTCGCCCATCCATGGGGTGATCAACATGGATAATCTGTATAATAAGGTATACCTGGCCTATAAGAATAAAAAAGGCGGATTCGACTCAAGTAACTTGATGCCAATCAGTTCCAGCCTTTCGTCGGCAGGCGTTCGCTGGCCCATGACAGGCGGAGAGGCGCGGCATGTCAAGGGTCGCGCATTAGCAATCGACGGCATGGACAATGTCATCGAGTTTTTGGAAAAATTAGAGAACGAAGAAGTTAAAGACGTTGATTTCCTCGAACTTAGGGTATGCGACGAATCGTGCGCGGGCGGTATCCTTGCCTGCGGCAACCGTTTTCTGACGGTCGAATATCTCAAGCAGATGGCGGACGCCATGCCTCAGAATCATGAGTATAACGAAGAATATCAAAGGCTTTGCTCTGCTTATATTCCCATGCAGCCGATTGAGCCGCGCTCAATGGTCAAATACGATACGGACATGAAGATTGCGTTGGAGAAGATGGAACAGGTGCGGGCGTTGAGAAAACTGCT
>JAITMM010000052.1 GCA_031277335.1 Tannerella sp.
GCCAGAGGGTTATAGCCATCGACGCGCTCGGCGTGCATCTGGTCGGGGTTGACGCCTGCGCCGATACGGGCAGCAATGCCGTAGCCCATCGTTTCGCCCGCCGTCTGGCCACCCATGCCGTACTGGTTGTTCATGATCGTGATGATAAGTGGCAGACCGCCTTTCATTTCGCCCTCCCAGAGCTTGGTAAACTGATCCATAGCGGCAAACGAGATGCCTTCCCAAACAGGCCCGCGCGCCATCGAGCCGTCTCCGATATTGGCCACGACGATGCCCGGTTTGCGGTTCACTTTCTTATAGAGCGCCGCCCCGACGGAAATGCTGCCACTCCCGCCGACAATCGCATTGTTGGGATAAATGCCGAAGGGGATAAAAAATGCATGCATGCTTCCTCCCAGCCCCCTGTTGAAGCCTGTTTTCTTGGCAAATATCTCTGCCAGAGCACCATACAGCAGGAAACGGATGGCTGTCTGTTTTGTGTCGTTTACCTTGTAAGCCGTTCGGACGACATTCACCGTAGCACCGTCCCAAAAGCCGTTCATTATGGCTTCAAGTGACTGATTGTCAAGCAATTGAATGGCACGCAATCCTTTGGCTAAAATCTCGCCGTGACTGCGGTGGGAGCCGAAGATAAAGTCGTTGATATCAAGCATGTAAGCCATTCCGACGGCTGCAGCTTCCTGTCCGGCAGACAGATGCGCAGGGCCGGGATTATTATATGAAATGCCATTGTATCCACCCGTTGTCTTCACCTGATGGAGCATGGTTTCAAATTCGCGGATAACGACCATATCGTAGAATATGCGTCGCAAATCTTCTTTTGTATAGTTATTGTTGTCAAGTTCGTCCTTTACGGTCAGATTGTATTGATTGACAGGAATCGGGCTAAAAGTGATTTCGCCCGGTTTCCTGACTTCCGCGGGGTCGATAAATAAATGTTTGGGCATAAAATTTAATTCAAAAATTCAATAATTCAAAAATTCAAAGATTTGATGTTCAATGTTCAAAGTTCAATGTTCAAAGTTCAATGTTCAAAGTTCAAAATTATGAATACGTTAGCAACCGTTTATCCCCCTCCAATTTCCGCAGCTCGGTAATATCCTGCGTCGTTTCGAGGATGCCGAGGTATTCGCCTTCGGGGCTTCGGAGCGCCGTATATTCGATGTAAATGAACCGTCCACGCATATTTGAAAGCCAGAATGCCGCCCTGTTTTCCTTCCCGCTTTTAAAATCGGTGATGATTTTTTCGACGATATGAACGCTGTCAGGCGGATGGCACATGCGTACATCGCGTCCGATGACGGAGCGGTTGCGTTCAAAAACACGGTTGGGGCTGTGGGAGAAGAATTTAACCTTGTCATCCTTGTCCACAAAGGTGATATCTACCGGAAGGGTCACGAAAAGGGCTTCCATCTCCTTGAAATCGAATGAACCTGACGAAAGACGAATGGCCTCGCCGGAAAGAAAAGTGGCAGTCGGTTCACTCTCTGTTTCAGATGTTTGCGCCGGTTTCCATTCCACTTTCGGGTCATAAAGGCAGAAACCGTAAATAGGCGTTTCCTTGTAAATATTATACCACTCCTCGTCCGACAACGTGTCGAGACACATGGGCAGCAGGATTTCTTCTTCCTTCATCGTCATGCCTTCGATGGCGTCGAGAGCCGGTTTGAGGACTAACGGGATGATTGTCTCCAATTCTTCTTTGGTGGGTTTGGTTGCGAGCGCTTCGTGAGATGTCTTCAGCAATTCGCGCGTCTCGTCATGTTTGCCCCACATCACTTTCGGCGGGCCGGTGATGCCTGCCTTCTCCAGATAGGGGAACAGCAAGTATTCCTTGCGTTTATAATGTTTGTCGACGTCCGAGAGGTCATTGAAAAGTTCGCGAAGTTGCATCACGAATCCATCCGTTTCTTCCTCTTTCAGGTCTTTTATTTTGTCAAAAAGTCCTTCTATTTCCCAGACGCGGGTGTTAAGTTGTTTGTTTTCTTCGATGAACGTGTCAACCGGATGTCCGGCCGGCGCTTTTTTGGCTTCGCTCATGTCGATATTGCCCAGTAACACATCGGTATGGATATCGCAAAGACGCAACACGTCTTCGACGGGCAAGCCGTCGGATATCAGTTCCTGCTCCACCTCCATCACTTCGTCGTAAGGAACTTGAAATAAGAGGTCTGTCAGCCGTGTTCTGACCTGTTCTGGCGCTTCGCCGCTATGGAGTTGAAGAATCAGATGTTTCAACAACTCTTTTCTTTTTTCTGAATTATGGATTAATTTGCTCATTATCTTAATATTAGCGAATAAAAAAAGTCCGTTTTCTGTTTGCATGAAACAAAAAACGGACAAAAATAAGTAGATATAACTAAATAAATTGTAACAAAAGTTACAATTACATTTTTTCAGTTATCATTAAGTTAATCTGAAAGTCTATTTCGATCCACTCCTTCACTTTGATCATACCGAAAAGGGCAGTGGGGGGCGTCAGGCCAAAATCCTGAATATCAATTTTTTTGCTGCCCGTAATCTCCACCTTTCCGTCGTTTCTCGCCGCTCTCACAGGGATGATATACGGCTTCTCGACACCGGCCAATCTAATATCCACATACAGGGCGATATCGACAAAAGGCGTTCGCAGAATACTCAGGTTATCAAACCCGATGCCCAAATAATCAAAATGCGCCAACGTGACGGTGATATACGGATGTTCGTCCGCCTTGACCAGTTTGAAGAAGTCACGGAGCGCCATTTTATCTTCGGAATCGAACTCCTTGATGGCGATGGTGACAACTTTTCTGGAAAGCGTCACTTGATTCCCCGTCCGGACAGCGGTGATATCCATTGTCTTGTCAATGAACCCTTCCGCATCCTGCCGGAAACTGAAATCAACGACATTGCTTTCGCCATTGATTTTGATCCAGCTCTTGTCTTGCAATTCTGTCGTTACTCGCTGCGCTTGTAGCGTAAAAACGGTGAAAGCGCAGACGAGAGACAAAACGACCTTGTGAATCATTGTTATATCTTTGAAATACAACAAGATATTACGTTAGAATCCGACAGCTGCCTGCACGACGAGACCGTTGAATTTGCCTTCAAACAATCTGTTTGTGTTTGGATAATCCTTATGTTGCTGATTGACATATTCCAGTTTAACCAACAGATTCTTCGTCGGGAACCAGCCGCCGCTGACAGAGATGCGATCAATGTTGATGTCGCCGTCAAATCCTGCGGGACGGCTTTTGACGGTGTTGTAGCGACCGCCGACGTAGAAGTTTTCGCTGCTGCCGAAGCGGAGGATCAATTCGGTGGCAAACTGGCTTGTCTTGCGGGTCTCATTGGCTGCCAATGCCCTGCCGGTGGAGCTTTCCAACGTGCTGAACCACTCCAATCCCTTGTATTTCAGGAATAAGTTGCCCATGAATGCAGTGACATTATCGCCATAGCCCGGGGAATAACGTCCGCTGGTGGCCGGACTTTCGGCAGAGGTAGTCGTACCGGCCGGTTCCAGCACGCCGAAATAGTTCGAGCCTGTGCGGTCGCCTGAATACAATGTGTTTGATCCTGAGCCTTTTGTCGTATAGACCGACCCGGTGAGACGGAATCTTAAATCATTAAATTGATGGTCATACCCCAATTTGGCAATGAACGACGGATTTCTTTTCCCGTTGGAGCCGGAGCCTTCCGGGACGACTAACTTGGACAGTTCAGGATTCAACATACCGTTTGTAACGGAAGCCGAAGCCACAATGCTACCCAGCAAGATATCCACTTCCGCTCCCATTTCCGTTGCAAAAGCGTCGAGAATATAGTTTTCTGCAAAAGCATTGTAAAACGTCTTGCCGCCGTCCGACCTGCGAAAATGCGCATCTCCGTAGTTCACATCAAACTGGCCGACTTTCAACGTGGTGAACTGCATCACCATATCGAGCAGTTGACTCTTCATAAAAGGCACCTTGTCGATCTGGATAAATCCGCCCTTGACCCATGTGTCATGGTGGTGACGTGCAGCCAGATACACTTCCAGGTTCAGCGTGACGCCATCCGTCAGATAGCCTCTGATGTCCATATTGGCTGACGGATTGTTAAACCCGTAGCCCAAATCCATCAATTGGTTGGCTTCGTCTGTGGCGGGTACGCCGTTTTCATGTTTCATAGCCTGATACCCGGCCGTAAAACCGCCGCCAATCTCCACTCTCAATTTCTCAAACTCTTCGTGACTCTTCGGTGTTTCAAACACATTGATGCCGCTTTTATCGCCGGGACGAAGTTGTGCAAAAGTGGCCGTAACTGTCATAGCCACTGCGAATAATGTAATTAACAGTTTTTTCATTTGTTTATTTTTTATTTATTTGTAATTATGTTTTAAAATTAAAGTGCAGAAGAATTTATTCCGTCTACGGTAATTGTATATTCTACTGAAATCTCATCCTTGACTTTAAGAGTCCCAAGAAACATTGTGGGCGGTTTCATCCCGAAAGTGGTCAATTTCAGTGGCAAAGAGCCGGTAAATACATAGCTGCCGGCTCCGTCGGATTTACCTACAGCGCTGACAGTGACAGGTTTAGTTGATCCTCCCATCGATAAGTTGCCGGCAACGGTCGCTGAGATGCTTTTGTCGGAATTGATAGTTAGACTCTTTACTTCGGTCAATGTGAATACAATGTCGGGATTCTTTTTGTAATTAAAAGTCTCATACGTCTTTGTATCCATCATGTCGCCCCCTTCTTTACTGTGAATGGAGTTGACAGGGATCGAAATAGTCAAGGATTTCAATGCTTTTGCCTCGGCATCGATAGTGGCCTCGCCGGGGACTTCATTGACATCCGTTTCCCAAGGATGGAGATTGGAGTCTCCTTTAATGAGAAATTTAGATTTTGCAGCATTAAATTTCAATGTTTGCGCTGTCAACTGTCCGCCGGTGGATAAAAACAGCATTGCTGCCAAAAGTGTTAAAAAACTTCGTAAATTCATTTTTTTCATTGTTTTGTAATTTTATATTATAAGTGTTCTATTAAAAGTGACATGTTTATGAAATATCGTGTTACTTTTTGCAAATAAATCAATTAGTCATTAAAAATATGATGATTTTAAGTGAATATAATTTGCGTTCCTTCTCCTGCTGCTCTTGCGTAGAAATCGCCGACGGTGAGTACGCCTTCAACTTCCGGCGTCAAATCGTCTAAGGTCAGTTTGAACATTTCCATAGCTAACTTGCAAGCCCAAAGCCTGCAACCTGATGCTGACAGAATTTCCAAAAACTCGCCAACCGGCGGGATGTCCAATTTTTCCATCGTCGACTTCATCATATTGCTGGCAAAAGCTTCCATACCCGGTATGCTGCCTATCATTGTCGGGATATGCATGCCGGGATTGCCTACTGTTGCAACATGTATCTTGTTCATTGTCTTTTTATTGACGGCTTCAAGGCCGAAGAACGTGAAGAATATTTCTGCTTCCATTCCTTCCATCCTCGCTCCGTTGGCGAGGATAAAGCCCGGATATATGCCGTCTAAAGATCCTTTGGAAATGATGACCATCACCTTTTCTATCGGCTTCAGATTGGGGTCGAGGTCTGCAAGAGGTGATATTTCTTGTCTTTTGTCCATAATTAAATGGTTTTAAAATGATTAAATACAACTTTTGGGTTTGGGGATTCCGGCTATCTTGCTTGAAAGTTTCAGCGGTCCTTTCGGGAAAAGCTGATAGAACTCCTTGATATCCACCACGCCGGAGTTTCCTACGCCGCGAATGCTCAATGCGACGTCTTTCTGTTGCTGTTCACGTAAAAAATTCAACACCTCAAAATGTCTTGGTGTCAGTTCAATAGCAACTTCTTTGGCGATTTCTCGCGCGATGTCTTCGTTCCATTCTTTCATATCGGTCAGATAGCCTTCTGCATCGACGTTTACGTTTTTACCTGCAATTATTTTTTCCATAGACTATATTTTTATAAATTAGTTTAATTTTTTGCCGGATTTACTCATTTGCGGCGTCACGAACGGAATTTTTCTGCCTCTAAGCAGGATGTTCCAGTAAATCCATTTGAAGATCATTTTCCCCCAATGGTTGATATGACTTTCGCCGAGCAATTTGAAAGGCCCGATGCCTGCAAAAGGAAATCTTCCTTTAACAGGCTCTAAATCATAGTTGAAGTCAATAAGTAATGCTTTGCCGTGACCTGTTTCGATATAACAGTTGGCGTGTCCGTCGAAATCGGGTTTCAAATCTTTTCTTTCTATATACTTTATTATATTTTCCGTCAGAATCTCTGCTTCAAAATGCGCCACCGAGCCGGCTTTTGATGCCGGGACATTGGTAGCGTCGCCGATGACGAAAATATTTTCTTTGGCCTTTGACTGCAAGGTGTTTTTGTCGGTAGGGACAAAATTCAGGTCATCACCCAGCCCTGAGCGGGCGATGCAGTCGTCGCCCTTATTCGTTGGAATAGTTACTAATATGTCAAATTCAACTTCTTCGCCTGCATAGTCAAATATCTTTCCGGTCTCGCCCTCGATATGCTCCACGGCAAAGTCGGGTATGATATTGATTTTCTTTTCTTTCAATAGGTGTCCCAACTCTTTGGATGCCTTTTCCTTGGTGAAGGCGCCGGAAAGAGGTGTGACATAAGTGATTTCCACCTTGTCGCGTATCCCTTTTTTCGTAAAAAACGCGTCGGCCAGAAAGTTGAATTCAAGCGGAGCCACGGGACATTTGATGGGCATCTCGGTCAGATGGACGACAAATTTGCCTCCTTGCCACGTTTCCAGCTTCTTAGCCAGTGCGCAACTACCTTCGAAAGTGTAGAAGTCGAAGATCGTTTTGTGCCAATAGTCACCTTTCATCCCTTCTGTCTCTTCCGGCGCTATCCTGCTGCCGGTGGCAATGATTAGAATGTCATAACTAAGTGTATCACCGTTCTTTAACAGCACTTGATTGACGTCTTTATCAATCCTGTCAATTTCGGCGCGGACAAGATTGACGTTTTTAGGAATGCACTTATCAATCGGTTTCTTCACATCCTCAGGCTTATAGATGCCAAATGGGATAAACAGAAATCCCGGTTGATAGTAATGTGTCTGTTGATGGTCTACCATCGTGATTTGCCATTCCTTTGGGTTCAATTTTTTCATCAAATGGCTTGCCATCATTGTCCCTGCCGTGCCTGCGCCGAGTATCAGTATTTTTGACATATCGTTAAATATTAAATATTAGTGAATTATCTATATTTTAATCCCTGTACTTTTACTTTCCGGATAAGTATACTGCTGTCATGAGGATTCCTATCTGTCTGTGGGACAGAAGAATCCTTTACGAATGAAGGCATATTCAATTAAACATTCCATGCGGCAAAGTTACGGATTGTTTTCGATATACCAAATTATTATTAGCTGTATTTTAAAATATTCAAATAATTAACTTTTCCTTTACCAATACGGGTATTTCAGACGGTTCTTTGGCGACGCTTATACCTGCAGCCTGCAGGGCTATAATCTTATCTGCTGCCGTGCCGGAGCTACCCGAAATAATGGCGCCGGCATGTCCCATCTGTTTGCCTTGCGGGGCTGATTGTCCTGCAATAAAGCCGACTACAGGCTTGGTTACGTGCTTTTTGACATATTCGGCAGCTTGTTCTTCGGCATTGCCGCCAATCTCGCCTATCATCACGATGGCTTCGGTTTCGGGGTCGTTTTGAAACATCTCGAGCAATTCACGAAAGTAAAGTCCCACGACCGGGTCGCCTCCCACACCAATGGCGGTGGACTGTCCCAGTCCGCTTGAAGTCAGCTGATATACTACCTCGTAAGTGAGCGTACCGCTCCGACTTATAACGCCTATATTTCCTTTTTTGAAGATTTGTCCCGGCAGGATGCCGATTAAACTTTCTTCAGGCGTTATCAATCCAGGACAATTAGGGCCAATCATCATGGCGCCTTTCATTTGCGCAAATCGATAGGCCTTGACAACATCAAGCGTAGGAATGCCTTCGGTGATGCAGACGATTAATTTAATGCCTGCATCTGCTGCTTCCATTATTGCGTCGGCTGCAAACCGCGCCGGCACAAATATGATTGAGGTGTTGGCTTCGGTTTTCTCAACTGCTTGATATACAGTGTCAAATATAGGCATTCCAAGTATCTCGGAGCCTCCTTTGCCCGGCGTCGTGCCGCCTACCACTTTGGAGCCGTAATCCAGCATTTTTTTTGTGTGGAAACTGCCGTCTCTACCGGTAATTCCCTGAACGATCAATCGTGTTGATTTATTTATTAATATACTCATATTTTTTTATTTAAACATCAATTTCTCGCAGATTCAACCGCCATTCTGGTAGCTTCGCTCATTGTCTCGGCTGCTTTCAATCGCGAGCCTTGGAGCATGGCACGTCCTTCCTTTTCGTTTGTCCCTGTGAGACGGACAATTACGGGAATATCGGTTTTCATCTGTTCAAAGGCGGTGAGCAGGCCGGCTGCCACGTCATCGCAACGTGTGATGCCGCCGAAAATATTGATAAGCACTACCTTGACTTTCGGGTCTCTAAGCAACAAATCCATTGCTGCTATCACCTTGTTCGGATTTGAACTCCCGCCGACATCTAAGAAATTGGCCGGAGAACCGCCGTAGAGTTTGATCATATCCATCGTGGCCATTGCCAGCCCGGCGCCATTGACCATACATCCTATTTCGCCATCTAAACGTATGAAGCTCAGTCCTTTCTCTTTTGCTTCGGCTTCGACTTTCTCGTCTTCGGTCGGCTCGAACAGCGCTGCAATGTCGGGATGACGAAACAGGGCGTTATCGTCAAACACCATTTTGGCATCTATGGCCGTGAGATTGCCGTGCGTTGTCAGTACGAGCGGATTAATTTCAGCCAACGAAGCATCTTTCTCTACGAAAAGTTTATATAATCGCTGTAATATCGGAACCATCTGGTTCACTTGAATGACGTCCTTAAACAACAGAAAAGCATATTTACGTGCCAGATAATCGGGCAGGCCGATTAACGGGTCTATGACGAACTTGTGAATCTTTTCAGGCGTTTTAGCCGCAACTTCTTCTATGTCAACGCCTCCCTCGGCGCATAACATCAGCGTTACCGATTTGGTATTGCGGTCTATCACAAAGCCGACATAGCTTTCAGATCCTATGTCAACTGCTTGGCTGACAATTACTTTCCTGACAGGATAATCTCTGATAACCAATCCAAAGATAGCTTTGGCATGGCTGATGGCCTCTTCCCTGTTTTTAGCCAGCTTGACGCCTCCCGCCTTTCCGCGTCCACCTGTAAATACCTGAGCCTTGATGACGGCAATATCCTGGTCAAGTCCCTGATAAGCAGTGGCTACCTCCTCTACGGTGTGGCATAGGATATGTTTTTCTACGGGTATACCGTAGTCAGCAAATATATCTTTTGCCTGATATTCGTATGTCTTCATATTATTCTGTCTACCGTTTATTAATTGGCAGGAATTTAGTCAGTTCCGATACATTCTTGTAAGCCGGACGAATGATGCGGCGACCGTCAAAGTTAAGCTCTTCAATACGATGAGCCGTCCAGCCTGCGATGCGGCTCATGGCAAAGAGCGGCGTATAGACTGCTTCGGGCAGACCGATCATCTCATAGACGAAGCCTGAATAGAAATCGACATTGGCGCAAACCTGTTTGTTGACCTTGCCGCCTTTGTATGCCATAAAGCATGCAACTGCGCGTTCAACAATCAGTTCGAGGAAAGCAAATTCCTTAGCCAATCCCTAGGCATTTGCAAGTTCGCGGGCTTGTTCTTTTATAAGCAGCGCACGCGGATCCGATATCGTATAGACTGCATGACCGATACCGTAAATCAATCCCGTCCTGTTATAGGCTTCCTTGTTGAGGATTTTGTTCAGGTAGGAGTCAATTTCCTGCTTGTCTTCCCAGTTTTTGATCGCCTTTTTCAGGTGTCTGAACTGATCCATGCATTGCGAGTTGGCGCCTCCGTGAAGCGGTCCTTTCAGAGAGCCTATGGCTGCGGCAATAGCGGAATAAGTGTCTGTTTCCGTTGAACTTGTGACACGTACCGTAAATGTGGAATTATTACCGCCGCCATGTTCGGCATGAAGGATTAACGCCAGGTCGAGGATGCGTGCTTCCAGTTCGGAATATTCGCTCTTGAGCATGTAGAGGAAATTTTCGGCTATTGAAAGTTCTTCTTTCGGATGCCTGATATGGAGCGAAAGGCCTTGAATGCTATGACGAATAACGTTATACGCGTAAGCAATGACTGTCGGAAAGCGGGCGATCAGTTCGATGGACTGACGGATCAGATTTTCGCGCGTCGTCGTGTCGGGGTCTTCGTCGTAGATGTACATCTCCAACACGGTTCGTGCGAGGATGTTCATGATGTTTTGTCCTTCGAGATCGAGGATGTTCATCTTTGTTTTTTGCGGCAACGGCATATTGTCGCTAATCAATTTGCGGAATATAGCATCTTCTTCTTTATCAGGAAGATACCCGGATAGTAAAAGAAATATCGTTTCTTCAAATCCGAAACGTCTTTCACCTTCAAGTCCTTTTACAAGGTCTTCAACGTCGATGCCGCGATAGATCAGTTTTCCGGGGACGGCTTTGAGCGTACCTTCTGACTGACGTTCGTAACCGACTACATCTCCGATTTTTGTAAGTCCGGCCAGCACGCCCGAATTGTCTTCGTTGCGCAGACCGCGTTTGACTCCTAATTTTGTAAATAGTTCAGGGTCAATCCGACTTGTCTCTTTAATTGTTTCTGAGAGTTTGAAGATAATGTACTCTTGTTTCATTTTTTCAGATTTTTTCATGAGATGATGAATTTATTATTTATATATATTATTTTTTTTGTAAATTCTTATTATTAAAGCAGTTCGCGTTGTCTCTTTTTTTCAGTCCTTGAATTTATTACTGTTGTTGCAATTCGCGACGCAGATTATCGTCAATGGCTGAAAGAAATTCCTCCGTGTTCAAGTAATCTTTTCGGTTGATAGCCGACTCTTTTACGAGCATCGCCAGGTCTTTCGTCATCAATCCTGATTCGACCGTTTCAACGCACACTTTTTCAAGCGCTTGTGCAAAATGAGCCAAGTCGGTATTGTTATCGAGTTTTGCCCTGTGTGCGAGGCCTCGTGTCCAGGCAAAGATGGAGGCGATGGGGTTGGTAGACGTTTCTTCGCCACGCTGGTGCTGGCGATAATGACGTGTGACGGTGCCGTGAGCCGCTTCTGCCTCAATTGTTTTGCCGTCCGGCGTGACGAGCACAGACGTCATCAGCCCAAGCGAACCGAAGCCCTGAGCAACGGTATCCGACTGGACATCACCGTCATAGTTCTTACAAGCCCATACAAAGGCTCCGTTCCATTTGAGCGCTGCCGCCACCATATCGTCTATAAGCCGATGTTCGTAGGTGAGGTTAAGACTGTTCATAACTGCCTTATAATCTTTCTCATAAATCTCAGCAAAGATGTCCTTGAACCGACCGTCGTATTGTTTGAGAATCGTATTCTTGGTACTCATGTAGAGCGGCCATTTTTTTGAGATGGCCATGTTGAAGCAGGCATGGGCAAAGCCCCGGATCGATTCGTCTGTATTGTACATGCACAATGCAACTCCATCTCCCTTGAAATCATATACTTCCCAGCTTTTGACGTTTCCGTCGTCACCCGTAAAAGTCATCGTCAGTTTGCCCGGACCTTTGGTGACAACATCGGTTGCCCTATACTGGTCGCCGAAGGCATGACGTCCGATGCATATCGGTTGAGTCCAGCCCGGCACAAGTCGAGGCACGTTGCGGCAGATGATCGGTTCGCGGAAGACGGTGCCGTCCAGGATATTACGAATCGTGCCGTTGGGCGATTTCCACATCTTTTTGAGTGTAAACTCTTTGACGCGCGCTTCATCGGGAGTGATGGTGGCGCATTTGACGCCGACATTATATTTTTTGATTGCTTCGGCTGCCTCAATTGTTACATTGTCATCTGTCCGGTCGCGATATTCAATGCCGAGATCGTAATATTTCAGATCAATATCCAAGTAGGGGAGAATCAACCTTTCCTTGATGAAATGCCATATAACTCGCGTCATTTCATCGCCATCCAGTTCAACGACCGGATTTGTAACTTTTATTTTTTTTGTCATTTGGACGTAAAATATCTAAATTTCTAAAAGAACTTGACGTATTATTTAAAATGTTTATTTTTAAATTGTTATGTTAAAAATGCAACTTACTTTATACACCCTGCAAAGGTATGAAAAAAAAAGCGAATCAATACAACATAAATCGAAAAAATATTTTTTTTAAAATCATTTCCAATGGAAATATTGTCTTATAAACAACAATTTACAACTGTTATCTCTTATGCGGAAGTAATACGTAGGATGGCTACTAATTACCTACGGCATAAAGACTTGCATGAAAAAAAATATTAATTTTGATTAAGCGCACTTCCGGCACGGAACCATTTGATTTGCTGGGCATTGTATGTATGGGTAGCTTCGATCGTTTCAGTAGCTCCGTCGGCATGATAAAGCGTTACCGCGAGCGGATGTTCGGGTGCAAAATCTGCCAATCCTGTGACGGAAATACGGTCTGATTCGCGAATCCTGTCATAGTCGTTTTTGTCTGCAAACGTCAAGGCCAACATTCCCTGCTTCTTGAGGTTTGTTTCGTGAATTCTGGCAAATGACTTGACTAACACTACTTTTACACCAAGGAAGCGCGGTTCGAGGGCGGCATGTTCGCGCGAAGAGCCTTCGCCGTAATTGTCTGCACCCACGATTATCGAGTCGATGCCTTGCGCTTTATAAGCCTTAGCAACCGTAGACACAGTATCGTAAGTGTCATCTAACTGATTGAGCACCTTGTTTGTCTCGCCATTGAAGGCATTTGTAGCGCCCATCAGCAGATTGTCGGATATATTTTCGAGATGACCGCGATATTTGAGCCAGGGGCCTGCCATAGATATATGGTCTGTTGTCGTTTTTCCCTGTGTCTTAATGAGTAGCGGCATATTTTCAAAATCGTTGCCATCCCACGGTTCAAACGGTTTCAGCAGTTGAAGCCTTTTCGAATCGGGGCGCACGACGACATTTATATTTGAGCCGTCAGCAACAGGTGCAATGTAGCCGTTGTCACTGACTGTCATTCCTTTGACAGGAAGTGCATCGGCCGCTGGAGGATCGAGCATCACTGCCTTGCCTTCGCGGTTTACGAGCTTGTCCGTCAACGGATTGAAACACAGGTCTCCTGCTAATGTAAAGGCAATCGTCAGTTCGGGCGAAGCTATAAATACATACGAATTGGGATTGCCGTCCGTCCGCTTGGCAAAATTACGGTTGAAGGTCATTACGAGCGAGTTGGGACGTGTCGGATTGTCTGTCTTGCGATTCCACTGACCTATGCATGGGCCGCAGGCATTTGCCATCACCACGCCGCCGATAGCTGTCAGGTCGTTTAGCAAACCGTCACGCCCGGCCGTTTCAAGCACTTGTTGCGATCCGGGGTTGATGATAAGT
>JAITMM010000065.1 GCA_031277335.1 Tannerella sp.
CGAGGTGATTGAGGGCGTTTTACAATTGTTTTTCGCGTTGATTTCGGGCTGTTCGCCGGTCGTTGCGAAGTTGAATTTCGCATCGCGGTTTTTAATGCGGGTTTTGCATTCCGTCTGTCCGTTTTGACGCCAAACCCGGAACGCGGTCTCCCTGTAGAAAAATCGGATGTTTTTGCTGTCCGCTTTCCGGCAGAAAATTCAGATGGCTTTGAAGTCCGTCTAACGGCAGAAAATTCAGATGGCTTTGTGGTCCGTTTCCCTGTAAATGATTCTGTGGATTTTACAGTTCGCTTTCCGACAGAAAATTCGGCTGATTTTACGGTTCTTTTCCCGGCAGATGATTCAAATGACGGCCTGCGTCCCTTGACAAATGATTTTGCATTGTCCCTTGGCGGGCGTCTTTCAGATCTTTCTCCTGTAATATAAGGCTTTGTACTTCGTTTTTCAGTAGAAAATTCAGATGGCTTTGTACTTCGTTTTCCGGCAGAAAAATCCGATGTTTTTACAGTCCGTTTCCCGGCAGTAAATTCAGACGGCTTTGCACTTCGTCTCCCCGCAAACGCAGCATCTACCTTTCGCCCTCTGTCCGCCTTAAAGGCCGGTTTTGCATCTTGAAAATCAGGCTTTTTCTCTTTCAGCTCCGTCTTAAATTCCTTATTTGTCCCTTTAAACAATTCGTAACATCTATATTCACAATCCAATGACCCATTCATCAATTTGATTTTCCTGCCCGGGCGCAATCCGATATTTTCAAAACATTCCTCCTTGTAACTGAGAATCCAAGCCTGATAACCGGTAAAAACATGTTTTAAACGCTCGCCTATCATCGCATACAAATTGACGATATCATTCGACGTAATACGCTCTCCATAAGGAGGATTCGTCACTAAAATACCGGGCGAAGGCGCTTCGGAAAATTGCTGGAAAGGAATGGTTTTAAGCTCAATATAGCGCGACAGGCCGGCATTTTGAATATTCTGCTCCGCCATCGCGATGGCATTGGGGGAGATGTCCGAGCCGTAACATTTAAAGTCAAACTCGCGCTCGCCCGATTCGTCCTGATAAACCTCATCAAACAGCTCTCTGTCAAAGTCTTTCCAGCGCTCGAAGGCATATTCCCTGCGATACAGACCGGGAGGGATATTCAGGGCAATCATCGCTGCTTCAATCAGTAACGTGCCCGAGCCGCACATCGGGTCGACAAAGTTGGACTCTCCGCGCCAGCCGGTCAGCAGGATCATGCCCGCAGCCAGTACTTCGCTCAACGGCGCTTCGCCCTGCGCCAATCGGTAGCCACGTTTGTGCAGACTTTCGCCCGAACTGTCCAGCGAGACCGTGCAATCCTGATGCGAAATATGGACGTGAATATACATGTCCGGATTGTTGAGCCTCACCGACGGCCGCTGACCGTATTTCTCGTTGAAATAGTCGACTATCGCATCTTTTGTGCGGTAAGCCACAAATTTGGAGTGGTTGAACGATTCGGAATTGACAACAGCATCAATCGTAAAAGTCTGATTTGAAGAGAAATAATTATCCCATTCGATTTTTTTGACTTCCGTATAAACGGTGTCGGCATTCGACGCCTTGAAATGCGCCAAAGGCATTAAAATGCGCAGCGCAGTCCGGCAATGGAGGTTCGTCTTATACAACATCGCCTTGTCGCCCGTGAACGAAACCATCCGACGCCCCGTTTGCACATCTTTGGCGTTCAAAGCCGTCAATTCCTCTGCCAAGACATCTTCCAAACCATATAATGTCTTGGCTATCAGCTCAAAATTATCTTCCTGCATCTTTGATTAATAATTCAATACAATCCTGAAATCGCAAGTCATGGGACGAATATCTGTAGCAAAATCACTGTAATCGATAAAGAAAGTCACATAACCGGGCCTGAAACTGAAAGAATATACTTCGGTAAAAAGTACTTCCTGTCCATTGCCCAAATCTTCACCCATCACGGCAACTTGTCCGAGAGGCGTCTGTTCATTATTACTCAACCATCTGTATCCGAACACATTGCCTTCCTCACAAATAAAATTGGTAATCTGGTTTGCCTGAAATTCATACATGTAGTATGAACCTAATGCGTTGGGCTGACCGACAAGTCGCCAGTCCTGAGCTTGAACCGTGAAGTTGATAATCTCCCAATTCATGCCTTCACCCGGTGTGCCGGGAGGTCCCATCGGCCCTTCACACGACGTGAAAGCCAACACTAAAACACTGAATAACAATACAATCTTTTTCATCTCAATATTTATTAAAAAACTATTTTAAACTTTTTGAAGCGCATCAATACATACCGCCAAACTCTCCTCCCATTGCGGAATCTGCAACCGGAAGGCCGTCTTGATTTTCGACTTGTCCAACACGCTGTATGCCGGACGGATAGCCGGTGTAGGATACTCGCTGGTCGGAATCGGAATCACCCGGCAGTCAAGTCCGGCCGATGCCATGATTTTCACGGCAAAATCATACCAGCTGCAAACTCCTTCGTCCGAAAAATGATATATACCGGGAACAACCTGCTGATACTCAACAATCGTCATCATGGCAACCGCCAAGTCTCCGGCATACGTCGGCGTACCCGTTTGATCGGCCACGACCTTGATCTCTGTCCTGGTTTTGCCCAAATTCATCATCGTCTTGACAAAGTTGGAGCCATATTCCGAATACAGCCAGGACGTGCGGATAATGACGGCGTCGGGAAAGACGCTTTGCAGTGCCTGCTCGCCTGCCAGTTTGCTTCTCCCGTAGGCGGACTGCGGATTGGTCTGATCATCTTCGCGATACGGGAGGGAGGCAGTGCCGTCGAACACATAATCTGTCGATATATGAATGAATCGCAGCCTGTTGAGTGCTGCCACTTTGCCGAGAAGCCGGACAGCGTCGCAATTGACACGCATACAGCTCTCTGCGTCGGATTCAGCCTTGTCTACGGCTGTATAGGCGGCGCAGTTCAGGATATATTCGATTCGATTAGTAGCAATATAATCAGCAACTTGAGCCTCATCTCCAATATCCAGCGTATCAACATCGGTAAAATAAAACCGGCAATCGGGATAGCCCGATCGGATTGTCTGCAACGAACGGCCTAACTGGCCGTTAGCTCCGGTCACTAAAATATTCTTACTCATTGTCTTCCTTATATTTATCTGCCAGGCAGGATAGAAATGTACTGATTTGCTTCATCGCCTCCAGCGTTTCCGGAAGAATTTCCTTTTGCTGCAAGCGGAGCAATAAATAACCGTAAAGAGCTGTGAAACAAGTTTCAAGCTCAGGTGTTTCTGCCCCTCCCGATTTCGCCCGAAGCTGGACAATAAAGGGCAATGTCTTGTAATAAAGCGCCCCGTAGAATGATTCATCGGGATCTTTCAACAGGCGCAGATGCAAGTCCGTCAGCGCAATTATCACATTCTTATTCAGCTGTATATGTCCGCTTTCCATCACCCCTTCACTGCGCATCATCTCCATCAAATCAACGTACCACCGACGTATCTCCTTCTTTATTTCATCGGACTGATCATACTGACCGACAAGCTTTTCCACATCAAAACCGCTCGCACGTATCAAGTCCTCTACCTGCCACATATACAGCAGATATTCAACAATATTCTCTTTCCTTTTCTGTCGAGCGACTATCATGGCGCAAATATACGGATTTATTCACATGCAGGCGTCCTAATTCTTCAAATTATTCAAGTTTAGTATCAATGAATGCTCGTTTTGAATCGGTAAGTTCAATGAGTAAAATCAACTTTTCGGCGGAGAATTATTGTTTTTTTTCAATCGGAAAAACAGAAAAGTTGTATATTTGCATCAAAAAGTGAAATGTTAATAATATGCCTGCCAAAATGTATAAAAAACCGGAATGCGAAACGGCAACAATTGCTGAACCCGCGTTAGCATATACGACTGATAACTATCAGTCTATATCTTCTGATGCATGGAATCCCAACATACCTTTTACAGGTACCCAAGAAGAATGGTGGGAACATTTTCATCGTATTGAGGAAAGTGAATTTTCACCGGTTTCAGAAGTGCATGAAAGGATTACGACATGGTTAGAGAATCAAAAACAGTAGTCACATCGCGGTTTTATGAAGTACACTTGATTGAAATCCTTGAATATGGCATTGAAACGTTTGGGTATGCTCAAGCAAAAGCGTATTTCAATTCCATTTCGCACCATGTCGATATGCTTGGTGTTTTTTACACTTATTACCCTGAATGTCGGCATCTTGCTACCAAAAGCCGCATGTATCGCAATATCATTCTTGACTCGCACCTTATTATTTACCGGATTACCGACAAACAAATTGAAGTATTGGATATCATCCACTCAGCTTCAAATGTCAGCAAAATTCGCAATGTAAGAAAGACAAGACTGTAATGAGAGCAGACTTCTTCTGAAAACTGTTGATGATGTTGAAAGAGCGTTAGTGATTTTTAGAAAAGTGAAAGGCCGGTCTGTTCTGGAAACGAATTTCACCATTGGGGAACCCAAGTCTATTCAACCTATTCTCGCTCAATACAATGATTTCTCTTATGTATTGAATGAAGAAACAAAAAAATGGGGATTCTATATGTACAATGACGATAAATTATACGATTTGGAAGAAGAATTATAGTCTGAAAGTGAACTACCTGAAACAGAGGCTGTCGGCCGACCAGCTCGGTCAAAAAACCGCTCAGGATGTCGAAATTGGCCTTGTCGCGCAAAATCTCCTTGATGGCGTAATCGAATGAGATGATTGTCCGTTCCATGTTTGTTGAATTATTTGACCGAAAATGCAATTGCAAAGGTACGGATTTTTCGCGTAAATGCAAAATAAAAATTCACCTGACTGCCGGGCGGACTTATCGAGCTATCACACAATCTCTTACTTGACGGCGAGATGCTGATTCACATCCTCAATAAAGCCGACAATCTCGTCCCGCCCTTCTTTTGATTCGGCGGAGGAGGTCAGTATGGGGGGCAGTTCTTCCCATTCTTCGAGCATTTTGGCTGTATAGGCCTGCATATTTGACTGTAACCGGCCTTTGCTGATTTTGTCTATCTTGGTGAAAATGATGGCAAAAGGTATACCATTTTCGCCTAACCAGGCCATAAATTCCAGGTCAATCTTTTGCGGTTCATGCCGGCAGTCAATCAAGACAAAGAGGTTGGTCAGCTCCTGACGTTCAAGAATATAGTCTTCAATGATCGTCCGTATTTTTTCGCGTCCCTCTTTGCCTCGACGGGCAAAACCGTAACCCGGAAGGTCAACCAGATACCACGTGTCGTTGATGATGAAATGATTGATCAGCTGCGTCTTGCCCGGCTTTTGCGAGGTTTTCGCGAGGCTTTTCCTGCCTGTCAACATGTTGATAAGCGAGGATTTGCCGACATTCGACCGGCCGATAAACGCATATTCCGGCAGTCCCCCGCCCGGACATTTGAGGACGTCGGAGTTGCTTATTACAAATTCAGCTGTTGTTATTGCCATAGTTGGGGGCCACTAATTGTACGAATTAATACGAATTTACGCGAACAGGGGATTCCGCATCAGGTGAGGAATGACGTGTCGGCGGTATGGTTATTTTTTTGCGAGCAGAAAAATAACGATGCAAAGGTAATCATTCCGTTTAACATCAGCAGTTCGTAGCCGAATAAATATCCCGTCGCACGGTAAATAAAATGATTCAGCAGGAAGCAGGCGACCGGCGAAGCGATGCAAATAAATGGCACAAGGCGGTCTTTCGTCTTCCTTTTCGTAAACAGTCCGAACGCAAACAATCCCAGCAGCGGCCCGTAGGTATAGGATACGATTGTATAAAGTGCGTCTATCAGACTTCTGTTATTCAGCGCTTTAAAAATCAATATCGCTACTACGAACATTGCGGCCATCCCTGCATGTACGATCAGACGGGTACGTCGGGCTTCCACCTTGCCGCCTTTTTCCGTTTGCAGAAAATCAATGCAAAACGACGTCGTCAGCGCCGTCAACGCCGAATCGGCGCTATTAAAGGCGGCAGCAATGATGCCGACGGTAAAAAGCGCCAGCGTGGAATAGCCCAGCATGCCCGATGCGCAAAACATGGGCACGATATCATCGTTGGCCGTCGGCAGAGCGACATTGAATTGCGCCGCCAACCCAAGCAACAGGATGCCCAGACAGAGAAACAGGAAATTGAGCGGCGTAAAAGCAAGTCCATACCAGTACATATTTTTCTGCGCCTCCCTGAGATTCCGGCACGACAGGTTCTTTTGCATCATGTCCTGGTCAAGCCCCGTCATCACGATGGTAACAAATATACCGCTGAAAAACTGCTTGACGAAATGCTGTCTGCTGCCCCAATTATCCCATTCAAATATCCGGAAATGAGGACTTTGCGTGACGGCATCCATCATCCCGGACATATCCAGTCCCATCGTATTTTTCACCTGCCACAAGATGGCAATCAGCATCGCAAGCATGACAAAGGTCTGCAGGACGTCCGTCCAGAGAATGGTCCTGATGCCGCTGCGATAGGTGTAAAGCCATACAATCAATACGCTGACAATCACGGTAACAGCAAAAGGTATGCGCCATTGGTCAAAGACATGTGTTTGCAGAATCCACACGACTAAATAGAGACGCGAGGCGGCGCCCACAAGTTTGGACAGCAGGAAAAAGGCGGCACCGGTCTTGTAGCCGTGCCGTCCGATCCGTTTCTCCAGAAAGGAATAAATGGAGATAAGGTTGAGCCTGTAATATAGCGGAAGCAGGATTTTCGCCACGGCTATATAGCCGAAAATAAACCCGAAAACCATCTGCATATACGTCATATCTATCTGACGCACAAGGCCCGGAACCGAAACAAACGTCACGCCCGACAACGACGACCCCACCATCCCGAAGGCAACGACATACCAGGCCGACTGCCTGTTAGCCAGAAAGAAAGCCGCATTGTCGGTATGCCCCCGCCCCGTCATGCGGGCAATAAGCACCAGCACACCTGCATACACAGCAATCGTAATCAAGATAATCTGTCCGTTCATCGCAGGCCGTCAGTCTTCCAATTTCGACATCACTATTTATTTATGTATTAGACTTTTAACAGTCTGTCAGACACAACATTAATCTGATTTACTCCCCGCATGACAGCATGTTTTGTTTTTCTAATTTCTTTTAGTTCAACAGGTTGTTATATGTCGTGATATTGAAAACCTTGCTTTCATTTCCTTGCCCGCACCGGACGCTTGAAAGCCTTGCGGGCGCCATCGACTTGCGTCCTGACGAAACATTCTTCGGCATGATCGTTCACCAGCCCCATTGCCTGCATGAAAGCATACACCGTCGTGGGGCCGACAAACTTCCATCCCAGCTTTTTCAACGCTTTTGAAAGCGCTTCGGATTCAGCCGAAGTCGAAACGGGCTGCGGTTTGGCAACATCTTCTGCATCAGGCTCAAAACTCCAAATATACGCGGCAAGCGAACCTTCGTTTTTGACAAGTTCCAGCGCTTTTTTAGCATTATTGATGACGGCTTCGATTTTGCCCCTGTGACGGACAATCGACGCATCATTCAGCAGACGGGCAACGTCAACTTCGGTAAAAAGGGCGATTTTATGGAAGTCAAATCCCAGAAATGCCTTGCGGAATCCTTCACGCTTGACAAGAATAGTGCGCCAACTCAAGCCCGACTGAAAACCTTCCAGACATAATTTCTCGAATAAACGAATGTCGTCCGACACGGGAAATCCCCATTCATCGTCGTGATATTGTGTATATTCCGGTGCAAGCCCGCACCAGCTGCAACGCTTCTTTCCATCTGCTCCAATCATCGTTTCACTCATAATCTATTCCTCCGGCAAAAAATTATTAATACCCTGCAAAGTAAAACAAAATATTTCAACCAAACCAATAATACACCGGAAAAATTTCTATCTATCAGAAGGATAAAGAAAATTTTCAAATAACATTTTAACTTCCATGTACTGAAATCGAAAATTTTCACGTACTTTTGCATGAAATATCGATAAAGATGGCAGACGGACAGCAAATGGCGCTTCGGACGGAAGATTTGGTCAAAAAATACAGGGCGCGAACGGTGGTGAACCATGTTTCAATTCAGGTAAGCCAGGGCGAAATAGTTGGTTTACTGGGGCCTAACGGTGCCGGCAAGACGACGACGTTTTATATGGCTGTGGGACTGGTGAAGCCGAATGAAGGGAAAATATTCTTAAACGATACGGATATAACCGATTATCCTGTTTTTCGACGGGCACGGCTTGGCATCGGTTATCTGGCTCAGGAGGCCTCTATCTTTCGGAAAATGAGCGTGGAAGACAACCTGCGCTCCGTGCTGGAAATGACCGGCACGACGCCGGAGTATCAAAAAGAAAAGCTGGAAAGCCTGATTGTCGAACTCGGACTGCAGAAAGTGCGCAAGAATATCGGCGACCGTCTGTCGGGCGGCGAACGGCGGAGGGCGGAAATCGCACGTTGTCTGGCCATTGACCCCAAATTTATCATGCTCGACGAGCCTTTTGCCGGCGTCGACCCCATCGCGGTTCAGGACATCCAAACGATTGTGGCTCAATTGAAACACAAGAATATAGGCATCCTGATCACTGACCATAATGTGCATGAGACATTGAGCATTACGGACAGGGCCTATCTGCTGTTTGAAGGGAAGGTGCTATTTCAAGGCACGGCCGAAGAATTGGCTGAAAATGAGATAGTTCGTGAAAAATATTTGGGGCGCGATTTCGAGCTGAGGAAAAAGGTTTTGGCCACGAATGACACGAATTAACACGAATAAATACAAACTTTAGATTTCAATTAATACCTCCCTGACGGATCGGCACCCGGATACAGTTTTTCCATCAGAACGGGTTTGATGACGGATGTCCAAATGGCATAACCCTTGCGGTTAATATGCAGGTTGTCAGGCAGAAAAATATCTTTCCGCAGATTGCCGTCCGAATCGTACATTCCGGGTGTTATGTCAATGAAATATACATTCGGCGTATTCTCCGCAAACGACCGGAGCAGGTAATTCACGATTTTCTGCTTGTTTAGCGCTTTTTCCCGTGCAAAAGACGGTTTGAAGGAAATGATGAAAAACGGCGTTTCGGGATAGTCGCGCCTGATTCTTTGCGTAAAGATACGGATCAGGTCAAATGTCTCGTATTCAGTAATTTCATCCGGACATTCACACAAATCATTTTCGACGTAGAGTACGATGCTTTTAGGTCGGTAACCACGCGCAATCACATCGTAATTGTACAGCATATCACGAATGGAAGCGCCTCCGTAAGACCGTCTGAGTATTTTCAATGGCGACAAATCCCAATAAATACTGTCCCACTTCTGGATGGACGAACTGCCGAGAAACAGCGCATCGCAGTTTAAATCAGCCGATTGACGGTTTTCGTCCGTGTAGCGATTTATCTCGTTTTGATAACGTTCTATCCACGGTTTGCTGTCCGTGTGCCCCACAGGGAGGTATTCCATCAAGCGGATGCTATCGTTTTGCGCAAAAACGGCGCCGCAAGTCAAAAATAAAAATAATAACAATAATCTGATTTTCATGTTTATATATATTTTGTTGAATATTCAAGCACAATCACGCGTTTACGGCTGACCCCAATAGCGTCGCCGATGTTGCGTCTTCGACTTTGACCTTGACAAACTGGCCGATACGATGACTTCCCTTGTCGAAAATGACAACCTTATTTTGTTCGGTACGTCCGTAAAGCCGTTCGCGCGAGCGTTTGGAAAAACCTTCGATCAGCACCTCCACCGTCTTGCCGATATCGCGCCGGTTGCTTTCCTCCGATAATTTATTCTGCAAGTCGATTAATCCTTGCAAACGGCTGAGTTTCACTTCTTCCGGAATGTCATCTGTCAGATAGCGCGCAGCATGGGTACCCGGTCGCTCCGAATACTTGAACAGAAAAGCCGCGTCAAAGCCCACCTCGCGCATCAGTGACAGCGTCGCCTCGTATTCTTCTTCCGTTTCGGAGTGAAATCCGCAGAACAAGTCGGTCGAAATGGCGCAATCGGGCACAATCCGTCGGATGGCGGCGATACGCTCCAGATACCATTCCCGCGTGTATTTACGGTTCATAATTTTCAAAATCCGCGAACTTCCCGACTGTGCGGGGAGATGGATATGTTTGCAGATATTCGGGTAGGCAGCCATGACGTGCAACGTCTCATCGCTCATATCTTTCGGGTGGGAAGTAGTAAAACGGATACGCATTTCAGGAGCAGTCCGGGCGACGAGTGCCAGTAATTGAGAGAATGTGACGGTTTGTTCATCCCCCTCATAACAATATGAATTAACATTCTGCCCCAGCAATGTCACCTCGCGATAGCCCTGCTCCTGCATGGCGCGCACTTCATCTAAGATGCTGTCTACCTCACGACTACGTTCCCGTCCGCGCGTATAGGGTACGATGCAATAGGAGCAAAAATTATTGCACCCCCTCGTGATGGAAATAAATCCCGATATATTTAATCCTCCGATTTTCAACGGGATAACATCCTTATAAGTCTCCTGCGTCGATAAAGCAATATTCATCGCCAATTCGCCATTTTCAGCCGCCCCGACAAGATTCGGCAAATCCATATATGCATCAGGCCCGGCCACCAAATCCACTCCATGATCGCGAATCAACTCGTCCTTAACGCGCTCGGCCATACATCCAAGGACGCCGATAATCAACCCCGGCCGTTTTTTGCGAAACGACTGCAGGTATTGCAGCCGGTTGAGCACGCGCTGCTCGGCATTGTCACGCACCGAACATGTATTTACGAAGATGGCATCGGCCTCTTCAATCGTTTCGGTCATATTGTATCCTACCGTCTGCATGACCGACGCAACAACCTCGCTGTCAGACACATTCATCTGACATCCGTAAGTCTCAATAAATAATTTTAGTTCAGAAATATCTTTTTTTTGTAAATCTTTTGTCAACATTTGAATTATTCTTAAAAATAATGTCTACATTTGGACTGCAAAAGTAAGCATTTATGGACGAACTTGGAAATTGGGTATATATTATTTTGATGGCTGTGGTTGGGATCAGCAGTTTTATCAGTTCTGTGAATAAGAAAAAAAGACAGCAACAGGCTAATTTTCCGGTGCCACAACCTGCTGAACCATCGTTCCCTATGCCGTCATTTCCCGCGCCGCCCGTTCCCCGGCGGAAAGAGGTCAAGGCGCCTCCACCAATGCGCAAAAAACTCCATAACCCGCCTGTCGTATCTCAATTTACCGACCCCGACGATGACATCAGCGTCGGCGAAATAACTTCCGCCGCTCCCGTAGAAGAAATTCCCATCATCAACACGCTGAAACTGAATAACACGGATGATATCAGGAAAGCTTTTATCTACGCTGAAATCATCAATAGGAAATACGTGTAACCCTCCTTATTTTTTCTTCATCACACTGTTCAGGACATGGATGGTGGAGACCAATTTATCGGTCGATGTATATACGTTGACGTCCCATACGTGCGAGGATTGGCCTTTGTGGATGATGGTTGCGACGGCGCGCACCGTATCGCCTTCGTGGGCTGAGGAGACGTGATTGCCGCTGACCTGCATGCCGACCATCGTCTCGTCAGGCTGGCAGAGGATCATCGAGCCGAAACCGGCCACCGTCTCCGCCAGTGCCAGAGTAGCGCCGCCGTGTAAAATGCCGAATGGCTGGCGCGTGCGGCTGTCGACCGGCATGGTGGCTTCCACCCTGTTTTCGGACGCATACGTAAATTGAATGCCCAAATTGCCTACCAGGGCATGCTGGCTGATCTCGTTGATGTGCTTGAGGGGAATCTCGTTTGGCTGTATCACGGACAGGACATATTTCTCCACGGCAAGCGCAACTCCCTCCATGTCATTGCTTTCCGTCACATCGTCGGCACAAGCCTTGACGGATTCCTGCGCATTGCCCATGGCAATCCCGAGACCTGCCATCTGTATCATTGCCACATCGCTGACACCGTCGCCGATGGCGATGACCTGGTCGTTGCGGATATTCAGTGTTTCAAGCAATATGCTGAGAGTGCTTGCCTTACTGATATAATTGGGAATGATTTCAAGGAAATGGGGCACGGGACGAAACACTTCCAGCGTCCCTGCCAGCCGCCGTTTCCACAACGACTCAAGCGTGGCCAGCGCCTCTACGTCATCGCTCACCAGGACACATTTGTGGGGACTGAAGTTGACCGTATCGGCCAGTTTGGAGACAGGGATGATCCTCATCCGGTTCGATGCCGCCTCCTGCCTTATCCACCTGTTATTCTGGTTATTGGTGATAATCGTATCATAGTCGTAGGTAAACATGGCAAAGCTCTGTTTCTTCGCCTTCCGTTCCAGGTGAGGAATCATGGCGGCATGGATATGCTTTTCAAACAGCAACTGGCCTGTCTGCATATTCATAAGTTGACTCCCGTTGAAGGAAATTATAAATCCTTGATGCTGATCGAGTTCCAACTGTTTTGCGAAGTGGAGCAGCCCATGCGAAGGCCGCCCGGATGCCAGCGCAATCCGCAAGCCCATTTGCTGCGCCTTGATAAGCGACAGGACGGTACGTTTGGAGATTTTCTTATCGCTATTCAGAAGCGTATCATCCACGTCAAGTACTAACAATTTATATTTCATACGATTATATTTTATTCAACGGTCTTAGGCATCATACATGTCATAATTGATTTTTTGATGGGCGAATGCGATTCGCCCCTACATACGGTGTTACGGTCTTCCGGTCTTCTTCACCAATTCCGACTGCATAATATTCGCCGGCGGACGTTCGTTGCGCAATTCTTCGGCCATAAACTCCATATACGGCAGCACATGTTTGAAATACATCTGCAAGCCGTTGCAGAGATAATTCAGCCCGGGTTCGCCATCGGCAGTCGTCGAAATCCTGTTTTTAGGACATTCTCCGTTGCAGAGTTTCAGGTACTTGCAGCGGCGACACTGGCCCGGCAAGGTATTCTGCTTGTCATTTCCGAAGTCTATCTGCGCTTTGGACAATGTTATTTCAACAAGCGACATATTATGAATATTTCCGCGCAGATATTCGGGATAAACATAATGGTCACAGGCATATACATCGCCGTTATGCTCCATGGCCATCGCATGGCCGCAAGTTTTGGCATAAAGGCATACGCCGGGCTGCTCGCCGACAAGGCATGCCAGCGTGGCATCGAACAACTGTACATAATATTGACCGACATCCTGCCTGACCCATTCGTCGAACACCTTGACATAAAACCTGCCGTAATCAACCGGATTGACTGACCATGAAGCTATTTCGCTGTCGGCAGGCCGGTCGGTAGCCGTCAGAAGTTCAAGGCCGTCGTCGCGGCTTCCCAACCGTTCGACGATGGGCGAAAACTGCATGTACCGGCTCCCGATTTCCTTGAAAAAACGGTATATTTCCAACGGAAAACGAACATTGCGGTCATGCAGAACAGACAACGTATTGAACTCAACCTGATGCTTTTGCAGAAATTCGACGCCCCGCATCACACGTTTAAATGTCCCACGCCCGCCAACGTCAATCCGGTAACAGTCATGCAGCCGTTCAGGCCCGTCGAGCGAGATGCCTACCAAAAAACCGTTATCCTTGAAGAAACGGCACCATTCATCGTTGAGTAGCAAGCCGTTGGTCTGTATGCTATTGGCAATCTCGCGTCCCTTGCCGTACTGCTGCTGCAGCTTTAGTGCTTTTTTGTAAAAGTCAATGCCTCGCAGCAGCGATTCTCCTCCGTGCCACGTGAACAGGACGTAAGGCGATGTCTGACACTGGATATACGATTCGACGTATCGCTCCAGCAGTTCGTCGGACATCTTGAAAGATTTGTTCGTCTTATATAACTCGCTCTTTTCCAAGTAATAGCAATACTCGCAGTCCATATTGCATAATGGACCGACGGGCTTGGCCATGACATATATCGGAAAAGTGAGGGGATTAATATATAGGGTGGAAGGCATTATTGAAAATTCAATAATTCAAAAATTCAATGATTCAAAGATTCACTTCCTAATCCTTTATTTTTGCATGCAAAAATTCCCTGTTCAGCCGCGAAATATGGGCTACGGAGACGCTTTTGGGACATTCCAGTTCGCAGGCCGTCGTGTTGGTGCAGTTTCCGAAACCCAGCTCATCCATCATGGCCACCATCGCCTTGGCGCGGCGGGCTGTTTCAATTCTTCCCTGCGGCAGCAAGGCCAGCTGGCTGACCTTTGCAGCCACAAACAGCATGGCCGACCCGTTCTTGCAGGCAGCCGCGCATGCACCGCATCCGATGCACGAAGCAGCATCCATCGCCTCCTCAACTTTATCGCTATCAATGGGTAACGCATTGGCATCAGGCGTCCCGCCGGTATTGACCGATATAAATCCTCCCGCCTGAATTATCTTGTCGTACGCCTTGCGGTCGACCGTCAAATCGCGGATAATGGGGAATCCTGCCGAACGCCACGGCTCGACGGTAATCGTATCACCATCATTGAATTTACGCATGTGAAACTGGCAGGTGGTGACAGCCGAGCCGGGACCGTGAGGATGTCCGTTGATATACAGCGAACACATTCCGCAGATGCCTTCACGGCAGTCATGGTCGAAATACACAGGCTCCAGGCCTTCGTTAATCAATTGTTCATTAAGTACATCCAGCATTTCAAGAAACGAACTGCTCTGTGAAATACCTTTTAACTTATAAGTCTCGAAAGCACCTTTTTCCTTCGGCCCTTTCTGGCGCCATACTTTGAGCGTGATATCTATATTCTTGTCCATAAATCGTTCGTAATTTATCTATAATCTCTATTTGACGGTTTAATAAACTCATAATTAAGCGGTTCCTTATTCATGACAGGTGATTGGCCTTCACCGTTATATTCCCAGCACGACACATAATTGAATAGCTCGTCATGCCTGACCACCTCGCCGTCAGCCGTGTGGTGTTCCTCGCGAAAATGCCCGCCGCAGGATTCTTCCCTGTCAAGTGCGTCATGCGCCATCAGCTCGCCGATCTCAATAAAATCAGCCAAGCGAAGCGCCTTTGCCAGCTCTACATTCAAGTCGTCCACGATGCCGGGGATACGCACATTGCTCCAAAATTCCTTTTTCAACTGCCCGATCATTTCAATCGCTTTGCGCAGCCCCTCGGCGTTTCGCACCATGCCCACATATTCCCACATGATATGCCCAAGCTCCTTGTGCAGGCTGTCGACAGAGCGCCGGCCCTTTATATTCATCAATTTGCCTATGCGTTCCTTGACTTGTCTTTCAGCTTCCTCAAATTCAGGGATATCCGTCTTTAAGCGCGGGTCTCTGATATGGTCGGCCAGGTAGTTTTGAATCGTATACGGGAGGATAAAATAACCGTCAGCCAGCCCCTGCATCAGGGCGGAAGCGCCCAGCCGGTTCGCGCCATGATCGGAGAAATTGGCTTCGCCGATGGCAAATAATCCCGGTATGTTCGTCATCAGTTCATAATCAACCCATAACCCGCCCATTGCATAGTGCAGGGCAGGATAAATCTTCATCGGCGTCTCGTAGGGGTCGTCGTCCACTATCTCCTTATACATCTGAAAAAGATTGCCATAACGCTTCTCCAGCACATCACGTCCCAACCGGTTGAGCGCTTCGGCAAAGTCAAGATAGACAGCGCCTCCGGGCTCTACGCTGAAGCCTGCGTCACACCGCTCCTTCCCTGCCCTGGCAGCCACGTCGCGCGGCACCAGATTGCCGAAAGCCGGATATCGGCGCTCAAGGTAATAATCCCTGTCGTCTTCCTTTATCCCGGTGGGTTTCAGGCGTCCTTCGCGGATGGCCTCGGCGTCTTCCTTCTTTTTGGGCACCCAGATGCGTCCGTCGTTGCGCAACGACTCCGACATCAGCGTCAGCTTTGACTGAAACTCGCCGTGCACGGGGATACAGGTCGGATGTATCTGTACCATACATGGATTGGCAAAAAAGGCGCCCCGTTTATAGCATTGCCATGCAGCCGACCCGTTGGAGGCCATTGCATTTGTAGAGAGGAAAAATGTATTTACGTAACCGCCTGAGGCTATGACGACTGCATGTGCCGTGAAACGTTCGATCTTGCCGGTGATCAGGTTGCGCGCCAAGATGCCGCGCGCCTGATTGTTGACGATGACCACGTCTGCCATTTCATAGCGCGTATACATTTTCACCTTTCCCAGACCTACCTGGCGGCTTAATGCCGAATAGGCGCCGAGCAATAGCTGCTGCCCCGTCTGCCCGCGTGCATAAAACGTACGCGATACCTGCGCCCCGCCAAACGAACGGTTTGACAGCAAGCCGCCATATTCGCGGGCGAAGGGGACACCTTGCGCAACGCACTGGTCTATAATCAGGCTGGACACTTCGGCCAAACGGTAGACATTGGCTTCGCGGGCGCGATAATCGCCTCCCTTGATGGTGTCGTAGAAGAGATGATAGACCGAGTCGCCATCGTTTTGATAATTCTTGGCTGCATTGATACCGCCCTGAGCAGCAATGGAATGGGCACGACGGGGCGAATCCTGGATGCAGAAGCTTAATACGTTGAATCCCATTTCCGCCAGTGAAGCCGCTGCCGACGCGCCGGCCAACCCGGTGCCCACGACAATGACGTCCATCAGCCGTTTATTGGACGGATTGACCAATTTTTGATGCGATTTATAATTCGTCCACTTCGTCTCTAACGGGCCTTGTGGGATTTTTGAATTGATGAGAGCCATATATAAATAACTGAGTAACTGAATAACTGAATAATTGAATTTATAATTTGTAGAGACGTTGCGTGCAACGTCTCTCTCTACAGCCGGACGTTATAATAAGTTCTTTAAATAGAACGTGATGGTGATAAACGCAAACCCAAGCATGATAACCGTAGCCGCCACATCGCTGACACGTCTCCAGCGGACAAGCCAGCGCTGATTATTCACGCCTAAACTCTGAAATGCGCTCCAGATGCCGTGCGTCAGGTGAAACCATAGCGCCGTATACCAGGCCAGATACAGGATTACAACCCATAACTGACTGAAATAAAACACGATAAAAGCATGTCCATCCTGCGGAGAGACTTGCGTGCCATTGAGCATGACTTCGTGGGCGCCCGTCAATTCCGCGAACATCATCTTGCACCAGAACTGCCAGATATGCAACGCGAAAAAGCAGCAGATGATAAAGCCCAGCACAAACATGTTCCGGGACGACCAGCTGACACCTTTAGGATGTTTATCGATCGCATAACGGTCTTTTCCTCGCGCTTTCCGGTTTTGCAGGGTGATCATCGCCGCATAAATGAAATGAATCGCCACCAAAGCTCCCAGCGCAACGGTCGCCAGCACGGCATACCAGTTAGCCCCCAGAAAACCGCAAATCAAGTTATAGGCGTCTGCGGAAAAGACAGCCGTCAGATTCATGGCTAAATGAAACAACAGGAACAATACCAGCGATATACCGGTAATGCTCATTACAAGTTTTCTTCCAATGGATGAATGAAGTAACCACATAAAATGATTTATTTGTTAAAATTTATTCGTCTTAGCGAGCAAAAGTAAAAGAAAATATCATTAGTTCCAAGCGCAGGGTGTTAAAAAAAGTTTTTTTCAATTAAAGACAGTAAATGTCGCTGAGCGCACCATCCTAAAAAAACAAAGCCGCTGCTTTCAGAACAGCGGCTTCATTTCCTAATAAACCGTCATTTTTTCTTCGTGATCAAACCGTAAATGAAGAGCAAAATGATAGCTCCAACCACTGAGGACACAAATCCTCTCCATGTCCAACCGGCAACCCAGTCAGGCCCCAAAACAGTTTGGAATAAAAAACCGCCCAACCACGCACCGCCAATACCGATGATGATGGTCAAGATCCAACCTACCGCGTCTGCACCCGGCTTCAAAAACTTCGCTACAATTCCGGCCAACAGACCGAAAACAATCCAAGATAACCAACTCATAATTTCATATTTTTAATTATTTAACAAGAGGCAAAGATAGCTATTTTTTTAATAATTCATTAAAAAATCAAAAAAAATTATGCTTTTCGCCTTTGGATACAGTTAATAATTGTTAAATAATAACGGCTGTATTGTCAACATTGCTTTTTATTTTATCTTTGAAGCCCGTATATGCCTCGAAATGAAAAAACGCTTCGATCCATTGACGGTAAAAGACAGCTTGCATTCATTATAAATAACTTATTTTCAGGTAGATGAAAAAGGAGTTTTAATAAATATAATATATGTACGCGCGAGAGAAAATTTTCTAACGGGCGCAAAAGTACGACAGAGATTTAGAACATATTGTAACAAAATCATTTTAAAATTAAACGAATATGAATAAAAAGATTTTATCTGGGATAATGGCAATTTCTTTGATTGCTGTGGTATTTGGATGGTATTGGCTTATTCCTAAGCTATTACCTGATTTTTGGGGAATGTCTGAATGGTTCCAATATATTTTAGTTTTGCCTATCGTCTATTTCATTTGTTTATTCTTTGAGAAGAAAGTAGAGCAAAAGATTCTTTGGTATATAACATTAGGCGTTATAATTGCAATTTTCACTGACAGAGATTTAGCACATAGTTTTTGGTATTTTAAAATCATTGCCACCTTAATAGGGACTATTATAACTTTTTTTCTGCATCTTTGGGATAATAAAAGGGAAAAACAGGAATTATGAAAAAGTCTATTTTGAAAAACTATTTTGAGTCAAAAATAAAGTTATATGGCACAAGTAAATCCTGATAACGAATCAAAAAATAATTACACAAGAATCATCATTTTTGTAGTGATTCTAATGATTGCTGATTTTGCGACATACTATTTATTGGGTTATTTTCTTGGTCGTTATGCACATTTGGCTAAATAAAAAACAAACAGACATTAATGGCAAATTATTTAAAATCAGGAGCTCATGAGATTATTTATTCTCTTCAACGCATTGTTCCTTTTCCTGCCGAGCGGCTTATTCTCCCAGACCATCCGATTTTCGGGCGCCCTACTGGACAGTGAAACGCAGGCCCCCGTCTCATTGATAAATATTTTTACGGGCGACCGGAGATATGGAACAACATCGTCTGCGGAAGGCAAATTCTCCCTGAATCTTCCGGCAAGCTATGAAAATTCATATCTTTACTTTTCAAGCATCGATTATGAAACGGACAGTCTATTGATTTCACGTTCGAACCTCCAGCCGACGATCTATTTAACGCCTAAAATATACACGCTGACAGAGATTTACGTCATTCCTGACAGTACACTATTGACATTGTTGCGAAGGGCCTATTCCAAAATTCCTGAAAACTATCCGGCATCTCCAACGCGTTATAGGGGCTTCTATCAGGAAAGTACTTCTGACGAAAATGGAGACCTGATCAAACTGGTCGAAGCCGAATTGGCTGTGTACAAAGAAGCTTACGACAAAAAGCGCGAAGCCCCCGGACAGGTAGAAATCCTGAAATCACGTATCAAACAATTGCAAGCCACAAATTTATTCTCTGTTGACGGGGCATTCTTGTCCGTTGATGCCGACGGTGTATTACAGCGTTCAGAATACATCAATCCTTCACACTTTAAAGACTACAACTATGATTTTCTGGGAATTAAATCGCTAAAAGGCAAGGAATGCTATTCCATCGAATTCCGTTCTGCAAGGAAGGACAGCATTTCAAGAGGCGAAATATTAATTGACAAGGAATCATTGGCTTATATCTCATTTGAAACAGAAAGTGATAACCCTGGAAATTCTCAATCAATCATTGGTGTCATAAAACCTGTAGAAACAAAAAAGAAGATCGTTTACGAACAGCTCAATGGAAAATGGCATTTAAAACATGTTTCATCGAGAGCCAAACACGAACACTGGCGGTTGAAAAGCGTCAGATACTCAAGCGCTGATTTCATCACCACAACGATACAGACAGATTCCGTCATACCAATTCCAGTCTATAAAAGACTGGGGCAGATGAACCCTATCGAATTGATTACAGACAAATATGATCCCAAGGGCTGGACGGATTCCGATATATTGGCAGGTGAAAATCAGGCAGAGTTGGGGTTTCAATTTTCAACGGATGAGGCGTCTGCTGTTTTCAATCAGAACGTCCGCCCCAAGTTGTCGTTTGCACAAACCGTGATGACTACGCTTCCTAAAATTATTATGGGATTTGGTGCAAGTTATAGTCAAAGATATGATTTGTTTGCCTTTCAAATGACGCTTGGTTACAGGTTAAATCAAAAATGGAGCATTCAGGGACAATATGCTGAAGATTTGTATCATAGGAACAGGTCTTTAACAGAATTCGATTTAGGCATTGAATACCGAAAAAACTTGAACAATGCCGGCTACCAGCTTTTTGGAGGAGTTTCTCTTTGGGGTTCCCATACGAACATAGACGGCGGCCCGTTCAATCATGTCCGCGAGCAGGCTATTGCGCCTCAACTGTCTTTATCCAAGCGGACAAGCAGATATTTTACATTTGAACTTTTTGCGAAATATCCTTTCATAATCAATTCAAATCATAATAACATAAAAAATTACCCCCAATTCGGGATTAATCTTTATGTATATTAATACTTTACAATTTTTATTAACAATGCTTCTAAATTTTATAATCACATCACAGGATAAAATCCTGAGACAAACAATGATAGTTTCAGCATCGTATGTTTATATCCAAATAGAAGATAAAGAAATGCTATTCATTAAGGAAAGAAACAGGGTTTACAACGTCAACAGGGATGATACAACGTTAAAAGTTATGGAAACCTCAGATATAGTAGCAAGATTAGCGCAAATACGCACTTTAGTGGGTAACATAATCATCTCCAAAGAAGCGCAAGCTGTGAAGTTTTTAACTTATCCCGCCCGTAGCATAGAGATTAAAAATACAGTTGCTAACGTATCGATGAAAGGAGAATTAATCATTTTGACTCTCAACGGAATACAGGACACCGCTTATCTTTCATATATGGAATATGAATCATACAACGATTTCTTGCAGATCAAAAAAGAGAAAAATGAAATCGTCGCTTACAGTCAAACAGTTATCACGCTTCCCAATGGAATCACCCAGACGCAAACAATGCGTCTGCTCGAAATCGAAAAAAATATTGATTTTGATATGAAAGTATTTGAATCATATAGGATTATATAATAAGCATCAGCCGTTATATGGAATCAAATAGCCATAAAACCGACGAGACGAAAAAAACATGGAGAATAATTATCTATATTTTGATTGCTTGGATTGCCCTACATGTCGGGGGGTATTTTATCGGGTATTTCATGGGCAGATTTATAGCAGCATGGACAAAAATAGATGTCCCTTTATTTTCATGACGGGCATTGATTTTTAACATTAAAAATTTGGACGTCAGCAAAACATACATTATATTTGCCGCGTAATAGCATCGTAATGAAAGGGAATGTTTTTAAAAGCATTGGACGTTCCGAGCATCAGTCGCATGGCATTGCGGCGGGAAGTCCGGATAAAGGTGCATGTTGTCTTCTATACATAACTCTGTAATTCAAATAAATATGAAAACTTTCAGTTTGTTAAGTATGAAGTCCGTTATGGACACGCGGGAAGCATTCAGGCGGTTAAGTTCAGAATCAAAAACTCAACTGATTAAGGATGTAGGGATAACGGTGATGATAACTTTTGTTTTTCTTTATATTATCGGTTTTGCTATCGGGCAGGCGATAGCTTATGGTATCTTTAAGTAAGATAAAAGAATAATTATATGATTTTTAAAATTTTATATCAGAAAAATGGACAAAAAAAATGACAATGCCAAAGGTTGGCTATGGGCGATTTGTGGAGCGCTTCTATTTTTCGTTTTATTGGCAGCGTATCACATTGGCCTGAACTGTGCGATGGGTGGCTAATACAATCGATTGAAAAAAATGAGTACCTTTGCGAATTGTATTAAAAAAAATGACCGCGATGGAAGTGCACAGTATGGTATCGTTTGACTGGGCGATGAAACGCCAACTCCGGCAAAAAGCCAATTTCGGAGTGCTGGAAGGCTTTTTGAGCGAGTTGCTGCGACGTAAAATCGTCATCCGGAACATCGGCGAAAGCGAAGGAAACAAGTCGGACGGAAGCGACAAATGGAATAAAGTGGACATTCTGGTCGAAGCCGATGACAGTGAGCTGGTTATTATCGAACTGCAATACGACAGCGAAAACGATTACTTCCAGCGGATGCTTTACGGCGCGGGCAAAGCCATAACGGAATATATCCATGAAGGAGAACCCTATGCATCAGTGCGCAAGGTGTATTCCGTCAATATTGTCTATTTTGACCTTGGCAAGGGCGATGACTATGTGTATCACGGATTTACTCATTTCACAGGGCTTCATACGCATAATGAGCTGCAATTGACGCCCGCCCAGCGTCAACTTTACAGTAAAACTGTTCCGGGCGAGCTGCTCCCCGAATATTACATCATTAAGGTGAGGAATTTTGACGGCGCCGCTAAAAACACGCTGGACGAATGGATTTATTACCTGAAAAACAATAAGATGCGCGACCATTTTACAGCGAAAGGCATTGCCGGGGCGCGCCGGATACTGGCATTTGACCTGTTGACGGAAGCCGAAAAAAAACAGTATGACGACAGAGTCAGGGAAAGACGCATCAGGGACACTGATCAATGTTTTCACGCGAGACATGAAATACGGGACAACCTCGACAGGGGCAGGCAAATTCACCCTGAACCTTCCGTCAAGCTATGAAAATTCCTTTCTGTACTTTTCGAGCGTCGATTATGAAACGGACAGCATATTGATTTCGCGCTCGAACCTGTCGCCGACGGTCTATTTAACGCCTGAAATATACGCGCTTGCGGAAGTATTTGTCATGCCAGACAGCACGTTGCTGACGCTCCTGCGCAGGGCGTATTCAAAAATACCCGAAAACTACCCGGCATCGCCCACACTCTATACAGGCTTCTATCAGGAAAGTACGTCGGATGAAAATGGAGACCTGATCACACTGGTCGAAGCCGAATTGGCTGTGTACAAAGAAGCTTACGACAAAAAACGCGAAGCCCCCGGACAGGTAGAAATCCTGAAATCACGTATAAAACAATTACAAGCCTCCAATATATTCTCTGTTGACGGGGCATTCCTGTCCGTTGATGCCGACGATGTATTGCAGCGTACGGACTACATCAATCCTTCACACTTTAAAGACTACAACTATGATTTTCTGGGAATTAAATCACAAAAAGGCAAGGAATGCTATTCCATCGAATTCCGTTCTGCAAGGAAGGACAGCATTTCAAGAGGTGAAATATTAATTGACAAAGAATCATTGGCTTATATCTCATTTGAAACAGAAAGTGAAAATCCCGGAAATTCTCAATCAATCATAGGTGTCATAAAACCTGTAGAAGCAAAAAAGAAGATCGTTTACGAACGACTCAATGGAATATGGTATCTTAAACATGCTTCTTCGAGAGTGAAACACGAACACTGGCGTTTGAAAAGTGTCAGACACTCAAGCGCTGATTTCATCACCACAACGATACAGACTGATTCCGTCATACCCATTCCTGTCGATAAAAGGCTGGAACACATGAGCCCCATCGAATTGATTACAGACAAATATGATCCCAAGGGCTGGACGGATTCCGACATATTGGCAGGTGAGAACCAGGCAGAATTGGGGTTTCAATTTTCAACGGATGAGGCGTCTGCTCTTTTCAATCAGAACGTCCGCCCCAAGTTGTCGTTTGCACAAACAGGGATGATACAACGTTAAGAGTTATGGATACCTCAGCTATAGTAATAAGAATAGCGCAAATACTCGCTTTAATGGGTAACATAATCATCTCCAAAGAAGCGCAAGCTGTGAAGTTTTTAACCTATCCCGCCCGTAGCATAGAGATTAAAAATACAGTTGCTAAAGTATCGGTGAAAGGAGAATTAATCATTTTGACTCTCAACGGAATACAGGACACTGTTTATCTTCATATATGAAAAATGAATCATACAACGATTTCTTGCAGATCAAAAAAGAAAAAAATGAAATCGTAGCTTACAGTCAAATAAACATTACCCTTCAAAATGGCGTTACTCAAACACAATCGCTACGCTTGACTGAAATTGACAAAAATACTGATTTTAATATAAAAGTATTTGAATCTTATAGGATTATTTAAATATAATCTATTAAAAATCGACGCTGTAAGGTTATTTCTTTGAAAAATATTGTATCTTTGCAAAGCGTATTTCAAAAAACTTAAAAAAATGATGTTAAGCAAACAAATTTTAATAGACCGGCAAGGGATTCCGATGGGGATTTTTATTCCAATACAGGATTGGAATAGCTTAATCATTCAATATCCTGACATTGAGAATTTGGATATTGATTTGCCTCAATGGGAAAAAGACTTTATTGATAAGCGTTTAGATATGGCGCAACGCTATCCTGAACGCTTGAAACCTATTGAAATGCTATTAAAAAGTCTCTAAGCGTTGCATCATGTATCAGGTTTTTTTCTCGATGTAGTTGAAAATGACATTGCATTAGCAAAACAATGGTCTGCCGAACAGCAAAAAGAATTGGATGTGCGATTTGCTGCCTCTGTAAAAGAAACAATATCGATTATATCGAAAATGCCAACAGCCTATGCTGTGAGATACAAAAATATACGTATTGCTCATACGAAAGTTTTTCCTTTCAATGTCCACTTTTATGTTGATGAAGTCAAATCACAAGTTGTGATAATCGGTATTGTACATAATAAAAGAGGTGATGCCCTGTCTCTTGATAGGTAGATATGCAACAAACTACTAAATAATGTCGGAAAATATCTTTTTACAAAGAATCATTGGCTTATATCTCATTTGAAACATCACACGATTACCTTAAAACACAAAACCGATCATTCCATCCTGAAAAGTTCAATCAGAGGAATGCTTACAGGCGAATTATCAGAATTAACCTCCATAATATCAGCCATATAATCCCACCACTTTTGAACAATCGGATTGGCGCCCATCTCCTGCGAAGAGGCTGTGCCACGCGTTTTCTGCACGCCAAAGAGGATATTCGTCTCCCTATCCCAAAAAATCGAATAGTCGTAAACGCCGCTATCCGACAGTGATTCACGCAGTTCAGGCCACAGCGCCGCATGTCTTCTTTCGTATTCCGCCTCGCAGCCGGGCTTCAAATACATCTTGAACGCTTCCCTTTTCATATCATTTTTGTTAAGGATACCTATTTCCTATTCTATCAGGATCACGACCGGATTCATCTCTGCATTCATTCCCCTAAGGAAAGACAGGTTTTCATTGCTTTGGGCTTCGGGATGTTTTTCCAGCCATTCCATCACTTTCCAGGATTCCACAAGGGAGACAAATTCACCTGTAGTGCTGACACCTAATGGTTTAAAAGGAATAAAACCGGTCAGATCATCTTCGATTTCTTCGTTGTTATCGCTCAGTTTGATTTCTCCCGTTTTCTTGTCAAACAGACCATTATACAATACCTGATGATCCGTATATAATCCCTTGATACATTGAAAGAAAACATGGTCGTCATTTTCAGTTACAGCCGCAATGAAAACCCGTTCATCGGTATTTTTACTGCTTAAAGCATCCTCAATTGGCCAGTGATATTGGCCTGTTTGGAAGGTCATGTAAGGTGTCAATTTATTGTCCGAAACGGTGTAAATCGTGTCCACAAAGTCTTCCTTGAAACGAACATTTCCATTATATCTCCACATTTTGGCTGCATTCTGGGTGATTAATTGTTTGTCATCATTTTTAAAATCAATATTTATTACACCTGTACGGCTCCAAATACCGTAAAGTGTATCTCTGAAGACAGATATTCCTGCGATCTGGTCTGTTGCAATTTGCGAAGTCGGAGAGAAGTGAGGGATGGAATCTTTTAACAAGCCGTCTTTGTCATAAAATCCAAGCATATTTTGCCCCGACATATTCATTCCGTCAAAATATCCGATAATGCCTGTATCATCCCACTCATAGTAAGATGCTAATCCTAAGGGAGTAAACTGTATTTGACCGCCGAAGTTGCCTTGCATGTCGAATTTGAGAAGCGTATTAGGCGCCCGTCTGAAATACAGAAATTCCTCTTTTTCGTCTGTCCAACTGAAAGCGTCAGTATATTCCTGAGGGCCTTGTCCGAAATGGCCTATTTCTGCGATAAAGCTGCCCTCCTTTTTGTCGAACAGCAAACAAGTCCGTTGGGATTCGACGACTATGTAATTATTTAAAACATTTATAATAGGCGTACGGCCAATCAATCCGTTATCCGGCGTTTCCAGCGGAATAAAACGGATGTTTTTACCGAAATCAGAAGTTTTGAGGCGTGTCAGACCTTGCAACCCTTGTTCAATATTAATAACGCTCCGGTCTACAGTCTTGTTTCCCTGATTATTACAGGAAATTAATAGCACAATACCGAAAAGTGCGATGATAGCAGGATATTTCATTTTATTATATATAATTTATTGAATACTTCTTACTTTACAAATAGTATACCTTTCAAGATAATCGGCAAATTTACAAGTATATTTTTAATATCTCATATTATTTTTATATTTTAACAATTAGTTTGTTACTGAGAATAATATCAAATACCTGTTCCCGCAGGTTGCGGGCCACCGGGATTTCGTGGGCGGCGACGTGGAGCATGTTTCCTTCGATGGATTTTATATGCCTGATATTCACGACGTACGAACGGTGTACCTGCAAAAAACGGTCGGCGGGAAGTGAGCCCGAAAAAAGTTTCATCGTGGAATAGACGACCTCTTTGGATGTGGAGGTATAAACGGTGACGTAGTTTTCCAGGCTTTCGACAAACAGAATATCTTCTATGAATATCTTTTTCAGTTGCTTATCGCTTTTTACGAAAATATATTCGTCCGTATTGACGGCGGATTCTCTTTCCAGCAGATGGTAAATCTTGTCAACGGCTTTCATAAAACGCTCAAAAGGAATGGGTTTCAGCAGGTAGTCGGCGACGTCGAGTTCGTAGCCTTTGAGGGCGTATTTTTCGTAGGCAGACGTGATGATTACTTTCGGCGGGTT
>JAITMM010000133.1 GCA_031277335.1 Tannerella sp.
CAGACTTTTCCCCTGTTGTCCAATAGAATGGGCGTTATTTTGTGATTGATCAGCAGAAGCCTGTCGCGATTTCGTATATGAAAATCGTACGATACAGTGACAGCCTTGAGGTCTTCTTCCGGAATAAGAAGCAGCACATCATTGATTGCCACTCCTATTTGCTGCAATCTGCTTATTTGCGGAAACAGCATAAACTCAAGATAGAGCGGGAATCCCGTTTCCTTCATTTTGTCTACTTGAAGTCCGCTCAGCAAAAGTGGATTTTCGGCAACAAAAAGAAATTCCCTTTTATGATAATCCAGTATACAAAAGCTTTGAAAATTGGCGCGCACCATTGCCGCATACGAACTGACAACAGCCGCCACCTCGCAACTGTAAGCCTCCGCAGGAACATCCTCCACGATACTTTCCGGCGGAAAAAAAATATCCATCTGATTCATCTCTTTCATATTTAACTTGTTTATGACGACAAATATAGTCATTTCTTTTCATGGTCGACAATGTTTTCATAAAAAAAATATTGTACAAAAGTACTGTTTTTCATATCAAATGCAAAAACAGTACTTTTGTATAGCGGATATTAAAAAAATATGTTATATTTTTGCAATGAATTTGAGATAAGATGATAGCTTCAAAAATATTTGTTTTATTTGTTTTTCTATTTTTTCTTACAGCGTGTGAGAAAATAGAAATACCATCGTGGGCAGCAGATGATTATCTTATTCACGATTTAAGCTGTTTTGACACAAAAATCAAGAGAGTAGACATTCCGTATACATCTGATAATCCACATGAAAATATTGTTGGCAAATGGCAATTATTAGTCGACACCGGCACAGGAGATAAGATTGATTACTCCTGTAATTCAATCTTTTATAATTTCAATGAAAATGGTATGGTCACTATACAAAGCGATGTAAAAGAAATTTCAAACAGCACATTTCGGTATAATTATCACAGTGATCCCTTTTGTCCATCCTGTTTGCCTACACCCAATGACGTTCAACCTAATTTGGTTATTGGTGACAGTATGTATTATTGTCAGGTTGCTATGTCAAAATTGACAATTTATTCAGTTCTTTATGATTATCCAAGTCTTTATGATGAACCATCCTTAAATGAAGATGTAGCATTAAGAAGACGCGGAGAAGTTGTATATGTTTTATTTAGAAAATAGAAAAATCATGGAATAGTCAGGTATTGATATTCGCTTATACAGCGTTTCAAGCTTGCGATAATACTCCTCCCTACCCCATCCTGCTGATTTTGCGGAGGCGTTCTTCGTCGATGATTTTGATTTTTCGGCCGTCAAGGCCTATGATATGCTCTGATACAAAATTGGATAGCGTGCGGATGGCGTTTGAAGTGGTCATATTGGAGAGGCTGGCTAAGTCGTCGCGTGAGAGATAAAGACTCAATGTGGCACCATCTTCTTCCAACCCGTAACTGTCTTTGAGGAACAGCAATGACTCGGCCAGCCGTCCGCGAATATGCTTTTGCGTCAGGTTGACCGTCCTTGCATCGGCCACGCCGAGGTCGACGGAAAGCTGGCGTATCAAATACATGGCTAACTTGGCATTGGAGCGGACAAGCGATTCGACGACCGTCATCGGAATGACGCAAATCTTGGAAACTTCAAAGGCTGTGGCATTTGTGACAAAAGGTTCGCGGGCAAAATAAGCCCTGTAAGCGAAGTATTGGATGGGCTTGATCATGCGAATGATCTGGCTGCGCCCTCCTACTCCGCTTTTCGTAATCTTCACCTTGCCTTTCAGCAGGCACATCATGTCTGTCGGTTCATCTCCTTCGTAATAAATCATTTCATTCTTTTTGAAATGCAAAATCTTGGCATGAACACGGATCATTTGACGTTCTTCATCCGTCAAAATTCTCCAAACATCTGACATACTTGCTGATAGACCAAGCTCGTCTTTTCCTTGCACAATCACATCTGTTGTATAACATATTTATGAAGCACAAAATTAATAATTATTTCATCATGTATTCTTATTTTGACAAGAAACTTTTATCTTTGCACCCTAATCGGACGAATTAATTTTTGAAGGTATGAAAAATTTTATTTTGTTTTTAGCAGTGACATTCGGTTTGCTGATTTATGGTTGCGCAGGAGGAAACAAATCCAATCAGACATCCGGCGCATCTGCCGACACAGAAACAGCTCAGGATGAACCGGTTAATCGCGGATATATCGTGAATGTCGGCGACATGGCTCCCGATTTCACCATCACGACGACAGGCGGAGAGGTCAGGAAACTATCCGAGCTGCGCGGACGCATTGTGATGCTGCAATTTACGGCCAGCTGGTGCAGCGTCTGCCGCAAGGAAATGCCTTTTATTGAACGCGATATATGGCAGAAACACAAGGAAAATCCGAATTTTGCGCTTTACGGCATCGACCGCGACGAGCCGCTGGAAACAGTGAAGGAGTTTGCCGGCCAGGCAGGCATTACGTATCCGCTGGCGCTTGATCCGGGTGCTGACTTTTTTGCCTTGTATGCTGACCGTCAAGCAGGTATCACACGTAATGTGATTATTGACCGGGAAGGGCGCATCTCCATGCTCACGCGGCTGTACGATGAAAACGAATTTGCCGCGATGTGCAAAAAGATAGATGAATTGTTACAATAAAATATGCCGTTAAAATTAGCCGAAAATTTTCCAGCCGTCGAACTCTTGAAGCAAGAGAATATCATTATTGGCGATGCTTCGAGTGATGCGGGACAGGGCGGACGTCTGCTTCGCCTGGTTGTCTTAAACCTTATGCCATTGAAGATTAAGACCGAGACGGACATTTTGAGGCTATTGAGCAATTCGCCGCTTCATATTGAAGTCGACTGGATGAGAATCAAAAATCACCGGGCGAAAAATACGCCGGCGGCACACCTCGAAGCTTTTTACAAAACGCTTGATGAGCTGAGAGACAGGCATTATGACGGCATGATTGTGACGGGAGCGCCGGTCGAGAAGCTTGATTTTCAGGAGGTGACGTATTGGGACGAACTGACCTCTATTTTTGACTGGACGCGCACCAATGTGACGTCAACGCTCTATATCTGCTGGGCGGCGCAGGCTGCGCTGAATCATTTTTACGGCGTGCCGAAATATACGCTGCCGGGCAAGATGTTCGGCATCTTTCTGCATACGATGAATGAACCTGATTTACAGATATTTCGCGGATTCGACGATGAATTTTTTGTGCCGCACAGCCGTCATACCGATATTCGCAGGGAGGAAATCCTGAAAGTGCCTGAACTGATGATGCTTTCCGAAAGCAGGGAAGCAGGCGTCTATATGGCCATGTCGCGCGACAGGAGCGAATTTTTTATTACCGGACATTCGGAATATGCACCGTATACGCTTCATGATGAATACGTTCGCGATTTGAATAAAGAATTGCCGATCACCGTTCCGGCTAATTATTATCCTGATGACGATTGTTCCCAACCACCGACAGTACGTTGGCGAAGCCATTCCAATCTGCTGTTTACCAATTGGTTGAACTATTATGTCAATGCCCCGTCCCATTGAGTTTTTATATCAAAAGCCCAATCCTGTTGTACTCTTATGTCCATAGCCCGTCCCGTTGAACTGTGCGCTCCGGCAAAGGATTTGACGTGCGGCATTGAGGCGGTGCGGCATGGCGCTGATGCCGTTTATATCGGCGCCCCGATGTTTGGCGCCCGTGCTGCGGCCGGCAATCCGGTCGATGACATTCGCCGCCTGTGCGATTATGCGCATCTATTTAATGTACGTGTCTATATTGCCTTTAATACTATCCTGAAAGACAGCGAATTGCAGGAAGCCGAAGATTTGATTCACCAATTGTATGAAGTCGGAGCGGATGCCTTAATCATTCAGGATATGGGCATTACGCAGATGAATCTGCCCCCTGTCCCGCTTCATGCCAGCACGCAGGCCGATAATTGCACGCCTGAAAAAATTGCTTTCCTGCATCGGGCAGGATTCAGTCAGGTGGTTTTGGCGCGTGAACTGTCGCTTTTTGAAATTCAAACGATTGCCCGACGGACGCCCATCCGGTTGGAAGCATTTGTACATGGCTCGTTATGTGTTAGTTATAGCGGACGTTGCTATTTAAGCGCTGCCGTAAGCGGCCGGAGCGCCAACCGCGGCGAATGTGCGCAGAATTGCCGGTTGCCGTATTCTTTGGTCGACGCAAACGGCCGGACCATCGTCGCCGACAAACATTTACTATCGCTTAACGACCTGAATCTCACGGACGAACTGGAATCCATGATGGAATCCGGCATCTCCTCCTTCAAAATTGAAGGGCGGCTGAAAGAAATGGATTATGTCAAGAATATCACGGCGTGGTACCGGCAAAAGTTGGACGCCGTCTTTGCCCGTAATCCGCGATTTTACCGTCCGTCGGCGGGTCAATCGACGTATACCTTTACTCCACAGCCGGATAAGAGTTTTAACCGTGGCTTTACTTCCTATTTTCTGCATGGACGCACGCCTGAAATCACTTCCTACGATACGCCCAAATCCATCGGAGAGCAGATGGGCGTTGTGAAAGAGGTGAAAGGAAATTCGTTTACGCTGGCCGGCCTGAAGCAGGTGCACAACGGCGATGGATTGGCCTTTTTCAATGTGAGAGGCGAGCTGGAGGGTTTTCGCGTCAACCGCGTCGAAGCCAACAGGATTTTTCCGCTGCAGATGCCCGTATTGCGTCCCAATACGGTGATATACAGGAATTTTGACAAGTCGTTTGAAGATGTCCTGTCGAAATCGTCGGCAGAAAGGAAATTGTCCGTAAAGATGGAATTGAGCGATTCGGACACAGGCATCGCCCTCACCATTACCGATGAAATCGGCCTCCATGCCGTTGCAACAAAACCTTGTGCCCATGAAAAAGCCAAAAGCGACCAAACTGAAAATATACGTACCCAATTGTCGAAGTTGGGAAATACGCCGTTTCGCGCCGATGAAATCGTGATTTCCTTGAGCGAACCGTGGTTTATCCCTTCATCCCTGCTGGGCGAATTGCGCCGGGACGCGGTGGAATCGTTATTGCAGGTTCGGCGTGCCTCGTATCGCCGCGAGGAGCCAAAAAAAATCACCGTTGCCTTACCGGATATCGGGTATCCGGTGAAAACAGATACTGATATCGATTATCAAATGCAAAAAGACGCCGATAACGTTTATCCTGCGCAAAAAAATGCCAATTTCGCATATCCTGCAAAACACCTCGATTACACAGCCAATATTGCCAACCAAAAAGCACGCGCATTTTATCGCCTGCACGGCGTGGAATCCATGGAAGACGCCTTCGAGATAATCCCGCAAAAAGCTGTCCCCTTGATGTTTACAAAGCATTGCATCCGATACGGTATGGGCTGGTGCCCCAGATATCATAAGCAGAAATCGCCTTTTGAAGAACCGTTCTTCCTGATTCACAACCAAACCAAGCTGCAACTCCGGTTTGACTGTGAAAACTGCGTGATGCAAGTTCTTGATACTGCCACAGAAAAATAAAAAAAGCATCTTCGCAGATTATCAATTTTTTTATATAATTTTGCAATTATTCTCTAATTTTAAAATAAATAGAATACAAAATAATGAAAACTCCTTTAGAAAAAAATAAAATATACGCGCCGTTCAACATATTTAACTTTGTGTTTTTCAGCGTATTCGGACTGATACTGTTCTTTACTCCGATGACCATCAACGGTCAGAGCACCATCCCGCTTGACCATCTGCTGGCTTACATCAATCAAGTTGCGCCATGGTTTGGCCCTGTTGTCACGCTGGTGATTGGCGTTGTAGGCGGTATCGTTCAATGGCGGAACAAGTCTAACCGTCAGGGTGTCTTGAATTTGACGATGGCGGTGTTGCGCACGCTGGGGATACCGGTCCTGTTCATGGCTTTCTTCAATTTCGGCCCCGAATGGCTGATGAAGCCCAATATGTTGCCTTTCATCTGGGTCAAAATCATTGTGGCGGTGACCATGATTGTGCCCATCGGCTCCATGTTTCTCACGTTGATTATCAACTACGGTTGTCTTGAGTTTATCGGCGTGATACTCAGGCCGGTCATGCCCAAGATATTCAGAACGCCGGGCAAGTCGGCTGTTGACGCCATCGCGTCGTTTGTAGGCAGTTTTTCGTTGGCCATCTATCTCACCAACAAGCTGTATAACGAAGGTAAATACACTCGTAAAGAGGCATTTATCATGATGACAGGATTCTCGACCGTTTCGGCCACGTTTATGGTCATCGTGGCAAAAACGGCCGGTTTGATGGAAAGCTGGAATTTCTATTTCTGGTCCACGATGGTGATTTGTTTCCTGACAACGGCCATCTTAGTCAGGTTTTGGCCCATTAAACCCATTCCGAACGAATATATCGACGGGGTCGGAAAACCCGAAACGCCCGTCAGAGACAAAAGTTTATGGCGTGCAGCCGTAGACGAAGGCCTCGCGGCAGCCCTTCATTCAGGCCCTATCTACAAGAGTATCTGGGAGAACCTGAAAGGCAGCATGAAAATGGTCTTTGTGCTGACCCCTTCGGTGGCGTCTATCGGCGTCCTGTCGTTTATTTTAATCAATATGACGAATGTATTCGATGTGTTAGGCGTTATCCTTCTGCCGTTTACGTATCTTATCAGTTTAATAGGCGTACCCGAACCGATGATGATGGCCAAGGCGGCGACGGCCGTGCTGGCGGAAATGTTTATTCCAAACACGTATGTCGCGGCCTTGACGGAACCGTCAAAATACGTCATTGCCGTCACGTCCGTTTCGTCCATCCTTTTCTTCACCGGCTCCATCCCCTGCTACCTGGCTTCGGACGTCAAGGTGCCGTTTTGGCATGTCCTCGTCGTGTGGTATCAAAGGACGGTTGTGAGCCTTATTCTGTCGGGGATTGTGGCGGCGCTATATTTTTGAGCAGTGTCTCGACCGTTTTGTCGATATCTTCCTTTTGGATATACGTCTGCGTGGCGTGGAAGCGGATGGCGAAGCGGCCATTTACCTTGGTATGAGAGAGATATGCTTCGCCCGAAGCGTTGACGGCAGCCAGCAGTTTCTCCGATGCCGCATCGTCGTCAACATTCACCCTGAACAGCGTAAATCCGAGAAACGGCGGTCTGAGCAGCGTGAATTGTCCCGACGCGACAATGTTTTCTGCAAAATATTCATTAAGTGCGATTTGCTCGCGCAGCCGTCGGCGAATGCCTTCCAGCCCGAAGCCGCGCAGGACAAACCATAATTTCAGCGCCCGGAAACGCCGTCCGAGCGGTATTCCCCAATCGCGGTAATCGTTCACCTGCCCTCTGGTGGCCGTTTTGAGATATTCGGGAAGGATATCGAAGGTGCGCACAAGCATATCGGGGTCTTTCACGTAATAGAGCGAACAGTCGAAGTTGACAAACATCCATTTATGCGGATTAAATACCAATGAATCGGCATGTTCCAATCCATTGACAATATACCGGTATTCCGGCAGAAAGAGCGCAGTCCCGGCAAAGGCGGCGTCCACGTGCAGCCAGACGTTGTATTTCTTGCAGACGGCAGCTATTTCCGTCAACGGATCGACGGCCAGCGTGCCTGTCGTGCCGATGGCTGCAACGACGCACGCGGGCGTATATCCTGCTGCAATATCGTCACATATAGCTTTTTCCAGCCTGTCGGGACGCATCCGCTGTTCGCCGTCCGTCTCAATCCTGACCAAGTTGTTCCTGCCCAAGCCTGCCACGCCAACGCCTTTTTCGACAGACGAATGTGCTTCCGACGAGCAATATACGCGAAGCCCGCGTGGGACGCCGTCAAGATTTGACTTGAATCCGGTCGCCTTTTCCCTTGCGGTGATGATGGCCACAAGTGTGGACGACGAGGCGCTGTCCTGAATGACGCCTGTAAACGTTTTCGGAAGTCCGGCGGCGGCGGCAACCCATTCGGTCATCCGCTGCTCCAGCTCTGCGGCTGCGGGCGACGTCTCCCATATCATGCACTGCGCCCCGATAGCAGCCGTAACCATCTCGCCCAGAAGAGATTCGTAAGAACTGTTGGCCGGGAAATAGGCATGAAACGAAGGGTGCTGCCAATGTGTGATGCCCGGAATAATCGCCGCATCCAAATCCTCCAGTATGCGGTCGATGGATTCACCTTCCGCCGGCGCCTCCGAAGGAATCCGGTCATAAATCTCACCGGGTTTTACGCGCGCTTTCACAGGCAGTTTCCGCAAATTCTCGAAATAACCGTCTATCCAGCGAAGCGCCTTGTCGGCTTCTGCCTTGAAATTTTCTCGTTGTATCATACTTTTTTTCTATTTAATTGAGAACGAAGTTCCCCAAAAGTTGACTTTTTAATTGACACCGATTCCATTTGAATTATGGGGAACAAAAGTAAAAGAAAATAGTTTTGAATCCAAACGGATGGCCTGAAAAATTTTTTTTAAGTACGGAAATGTGTAGAAAAATTTGGCCATTTCAGATAGAAACGCTAATTTTGTGAACTGATAATATGAATTTTTTAAATGTTTAGTTTACGAAATGAGAAAATGGATTTGATTTATACTTTATATAATGATGACCGCACCGTCTTTCGCTTAAAGGATGTAGCGATGCTGACGGGCGAGACAAGTTTTAATTTACTGAATATGAAACTGCACTACTACGTTCGCACGGGTCGTCTGCAAAATCCGCGTAAAGGGCTGTATTGCAAACCAAAATACAATCCGCTGGAGTTGGCATGCCGGATTTATGCACCTTCCTATATTTCGCTTGAATATGTTTTGCAGCGGGCAGGTGTTATCTTTCAGTACGATAGTCGATTGACGATACTTTCGTACCTGAGTCGCGATTTGGAAATAGAAAATCATCTTTTGTCATTTCGCAAAATCAAAAATGAGTTGTTGATTGCTCAGCAGGGCGTTGAACAGCATGGGAATATAACGACTATTGCTATTCCCGAACGGGCTTTTCTGGATATGGTGTATCTCAATGGAGCGATGTATTTCGACAACCTTAATCCATTGAAAAAAAATGTTGTAGAAGAAATTTTACCCATTTATCATTCGGCAACTTTGAATAAACAAGTACAAAAAATTTTTTAAGACAATGGACTTAAATAAGCACAAATTTTTTATGTTGCAGATATTGCGGGATATATATTCGGATTTAGCATTATCCAATCAACTCGGATTTAAAGGGGGGACCGCATTGATGTTTTTTTATGGAAAATCGCACTCCTGTCAATGTCTATCTGATTGAAAACAGGATGAAAATGACTTATTCAGATTATCTGCAGAAATGTATTGAAACGCTTGAAAGTGTGCCGGACAGAAATTTACTGAACGGGATTGGCGATTTAATAGATGAAAAAATGAAAACATTTGTGCGTAATAAACTACGTAATGAAATCCTGATTCTGCTTAATTTTTACAAGGCATATCCCATTACTGACTAATACAAAGTATTGTTATTCAATGGAATGATTTATGATTCGCTTACGTAAAAAAAACAAGGGGGCACAAACTCCCTTGTAAAAATCTTGCTTTCGCTGAAGATTTATTTCAATACGATCGTTTGTGTTGCAGGTTTTTCTAAATGCATATCAATCTGTAACAGATAGATGCCTGCCGATTGCCTGCTGAAATCCAACACGCCGCCGGTGGAGGCAATTTGACCCTTGTCAACCAATATTCCCGTTGTAAGGCTATAGAGTTGCCAATTATACATTTCCTGTCTGGCGGCGGACACCACATCGGAATTAATTTTTTATTTTATTTACAGATATAATCTTTATTCTCCGGAGAGTATACAATCACTTCTTTTGTAATTTCTACCGGTGCCTGAGTATCTTCTATATTATCAACGAAGATATGATTAGTCCCAACCAATTGACACGCACTGCAATTTTCTTTAGGATAGAGTGCGTAATGATTTCCATCTTTGGAAAAAAACCAAAAGAGAATACCACCGCTTCCAAGCATCATATTTGTTACATATATATCTTCTCCTTTAGAAGATTTTTCACGCCAAATACATCCCAAATAATTACTGGTGCGATCTGTTTTGGCTTTTTCTATCCATTGATTCAGCCAGACCGGATTTTCCTGTGACGTTCCGGATTCATCATTGTCGTGGCAACTTGTCATAACCGCAAACAAAA
>JAITMM010000182.1 GCA_031277335.1 Tannerella sp.
TTTCATCTGATGGTCAAGGAAATATCGAGTTTGAAGGATTAGCCGTTTTCTCAACTACATCGAAAGGAATATATAGCGGTAATATGTTGGGTACTAAGGAGATGTTGGAGAGGGAATTGACAAAATATGTTTCCGGCGAACAATTGCAAAAAATCAAGGAAACACTTACTGATGTACTTGCCTCATTATTAGGACGTGATTATCAAGGCTTTTTGGGGGTGGATATGTTGATTTACAGAAGTCGCCATTCGTTTGCCATCCATCCCTGCATTGAAATCAACTTGCGTCGTACAATGGGATTGGTCGCCTTGCAAATAAGTAATCGACTGATTCACAATGCTTCTAAAGGTCAATTTATCATTGACTATCATAAATCTGAAAACAGTGCATACGACGAACACCTTCGTATGCAGTCAGATTTTCCATTGCAAGTCGCTGATTCTAAAATCATTTCCGGATATCTCTCCCTCTGCCCAGTCTTGCCAAAAACCAAATACCGTGCATTTATCATTGTTACTGCTGATTAACCCTTTCAAACATCAGTTGTAATTCCAAAATATCGTCATTTCAGAAAATTTTTTCTACTTTTGAGCGTTATATCTGAAATAAACTGACAATGCAAACTAAAAAAGAACGAATCCTATGGGCTGACGATGAAATCGATATGTTGAAGCCTCACATTTTTTTTCTGCAGGAAAAAGGCTACGACATGGTGCCGGTCATCAGTGGCCAGGACGCGATAGACTGCTGTAAGGAAGGCCATTTCGATATCATTTTTCTGGATGAGAATATGCCGGGCCTGTCCGGATTGGAGACGCTGTCCATTATCAAGGAAATCAATCCGACAACGCCGGTCGTGATGGTTACAAAAAGTGAGGAAGAAAGCATTATGAATCAGGCGATTGGTAATAAGATTGCCGATTATCTGATTAAACCTGTGAATCCCAATCAGTTATTCCTGTGCATCAAGAAAAATCTGAACAAAAACGATATCATCACGAATGCAACGACCAAAGGTTATCAACAGGAATTTGGACGTATCGGCATGCAAATCAACGATTCATTGACGGCCGATGACTGGATGGATGTTTATAAAAAGCTGGTTTTCTGGGAATTGGAATTGGCGGAAAGTCAGGTTCAGATGCAAGACCTGCTGCGGATGCAAAAGCAGGAGGCGAATAATGTGTTTGCTAAATTCATCAAAAACAATTACTTACAATGGATTCAGCAGCCTGACAAACGGCCGTTGATGAGTCCCGATCTGTTTAAAAAGAAAGTATTCCCGCTTCTTGACAACGACGAAAAGATTTTTTTTATTCTTATCGACAATTTTCGCCTCGACCAATGGCGTGTGGTAAAGAATTTGCTGTCAGATTTTTATACATTCGACGAAAGTCTTTATTTCAGTATTTTGCCCACCGCTACCCAATATGCCCGAAACGCCATTTTTTCGGGATTGATGCCGATCCAGATCGAGCAGATGTTTCCGGATTTGTGGGTTGACGAAGAAAGTGAAGAAGGCAAAAATATCAACGAAGAGCCTCTGATTCAGACACAAATCGAACGTTTCCGTAAGAAATATTCATTTTCGTACAACAAGGTTTATGATTCGCAATATGGAGAAAAGTTGCTGCATTCACTCAAAAATTTGATGAATAATCAATTGAATATTATCGTATTAAATTTTGTAGATATGCTTTCCCACGCCCGCACGGAAAGCAAGATGATTCGCGAACTGGCACAAAGTGAAGCGGCCTACCGCAGCCTCACGCGTTCGTGGTTTCAACATTCCACGACGTACAATTTATTTAGAAACTTGGCCGATAATGGCTACAAGGTCATTCTCACAACCGATCACGGCACAATTCGCGTCGATACGCCGATAAAAATGGTCAGCGACCGCAACACTAATACAAACTTGCGCTATAAAACCGGTAAAAATATGAGCTACGACTCAAAGTATATTTTTGAAATCAAAGAGCCTGCAAAGGCCGGTCTACCGTCACCAAACCTAAGTACAAGGTATATTTTTGCAATGAACGAATCATTTTTTGCATATCCGAATAACTATAATTACTATGTTTCATATTATCGTAATACTTTCCAGCACGGAGGCATTTCGATGGAAGAAATGCTTATCCCATTCATTACGATGCAATCGAAATAAGCAATATATTATCTATCAATCATTTATAAAGTCGCGAACCCGTTTTTAATCGTCATTGCAGGCATGAATCGCAATCCCTCAACATCATCACGTCATTGCGAGTTTGACCCGCAATCTCCCCATTAAAATAAACTGTTAAAAAAATGAATACGCTAATTATTAATAATTTAGATGAAATCAAGAACGCCGCCCACACATTTATCTCAATGATGGACGACAATACCGTCTTTGCCTTTTACGGCAAGATGGGTGCCGGTAAAACAACGTTTATCAAGGCATTGTGCGAAGAGCTGGGTGTTGAAGACGTCATCAACAGCCCTACTTTCTCCATCATCAACGAATATCGCAGCTCAACAACCGGCGAACTGATCTATCACTTTGATTTCTACCGTATTAATAAACTTAATGAAGCTCGCGATATCAGCGTGGAAGATTATTTTTATAGCGGCGCCCTCTGCTTTATCGAATGGCCTGAAATTGTCGAACAGTTGCTTCCCGACGATACGGTTCGCATTAAGATTGAAGAAAACGGAGACGGGGAAAGGCTTTTGACAATGAACAATGAACAATGAAAAATTAACAATTAACAATTAACAATGAAGAATAGGTGTAAATAAAATTGCCTCTCTATTTATACTCCAGCTTCCCGAACCGTTTTGATCATAAAGTATAAAGCACCGAGCACCACCATTATAACACCCGTACCAATCAGTATGTAATTGATATTGACCATATCGGCCATGGGCCCGAAAAACAGCATCCCAAACGGCATGGCAAGGCTGGTGAACATGGTAAAAACAGACATGACCCGTCCCAAATAATCGGGATCGACTTTTTTCTGCAACAGCGTCATACTCGGCGCATTAAAGTAAGGAACCGTGATTCCGGTAAGCCCCATACACACAAGATAAGGGATGAAATTTGTCCATAACCCAAACAGTATCGTCATGATTCCCACCACCATGGAAGCCATCCCGATCGCGAATATCTTGTTGCGGAAACACCATATTCCGACCAGCACGCCACCAAGCAAGGCGCCTCCCGCAAAAAGAATTTCTATGGCCGACAGCCGCCAATATTCGGGGCCGAAGTTGCGCGCCACCTGCAACGGCGTTAAAATGGCCAAAGGCGACATGAAAATCGTAAACAGCGCCGAAAGCGCCACGAGCATCCACAGATAACGTTGAGATTT
>JAITMM010000228.1 GCA_031277335.1 Tannerella sp.
ACGGTTCGTACATGTCCTTGACCGTTGATGCGTAAACGCCTGTTTTATAGCCTGTTTTACGGTCAGGGTAGTTCTCCTGCGGGCCTCGTCCGAACCATTCTACGCGGTTCAGATTTTTATCGAGAATCCATTCCATGCCGGCGCGGGGTATCCAGGAAGGCATGCGGCCTTGCGGAGTCAGTTGATGCTCGATCTGCATATCGCCGTCGCCATCAATGGTGTAGGTGTATTTATTCTCGAATCCTGTGGCTCTGCCGTTTGCAACGCGGGCAATATCCGTGATTTCAACGACGACTTTTTCGCCGATGATGCTAAAAGCGAAACCTGTACAGATGAATGACAAACGGTCTATACCGACTGAATACCAATCTGTTGACACAAATTGCCCATAACCTTCCCTGCGATTTGCCCCATGTGCGGCGCCGAATCCCCACTGGTCGGATTCGTTGGCTAACGGGGCGCGCCAGACGTTCATCCGGCCACCGCTGCGAATCAATTCTTTTCCCTGATATTTGATGGATGCCAGCCGACCGGTCTGTCTGTCAAAAGTATAGCTAAAATCTTTGCCCATAACCATTAACACTTCTTTCGTATCTGCAATTTCCGGACGTGCAGGCGTCGTTTTTGCCGGTTCGGCAGGCGTTGACAGCAATAAAAACTGCTCCCATGCCACTTCATGTCCTGCCTTTGCCCATAAAGTGTTGTCTTTCAGATTGAAACTGATGAACAAATGATAGTCGACTCCCGGTTGCGGGTCAATTTTTCCATACGGAATCACGATTTCATCGCTGTTTAAAGGCGGCGTAGAAAGCGATAGATTGCCTTGCCGAATCGTCTTGCCGTTGGCTTGCAGCTGCCAGCCTGCGTCAAACTGACTTAACGGCGTAAAAGAATAGTGATTTTGAATGCCGATCAAACCCGTTGCTGCATCAATCAATTGGACGGTAATAGGTTGGCCGGATTTTTTTATCTGATGCATCTCCGGCTGCGGCGTTCTGTCAGGCCAAAGCGTACCGTAGACGCGGTTGCTGATACCATAGCTGAAGAAAGTGCCCCGGTCTGCGACTTCCTCAAAATCAAGCCATAACGCTGCTGACTGCTTTAGCTGTTCCGACGGATTTTTCAACTCGTCGACAGCGATAGCCCGGTTGAAGATGCAGGCTTCATCAATGACGGCGCTGACTAAATAATCGGATGTTTCCGAATTATGCTTTTCCGAATCACGTCCGATATTGACGGGAAAAGGAAAATTGGAAATCGCTCCTGTAGCGTTTTGCGTGGCAACCAATTGGAAATCAATATATAAATACATCAGATTGCTCTCATAAACAGCAGCTATATGATGCCAGGCGTCAGCCCATCCGGCGGGTAACCCGGTCTTTAAACGGTTGATTTTGTTCGTATAAAGATAAAACTCCAGCGAATCAGGCCCTGATTGTATCAGGCCGTACTGGTATGCCCCTTTCGTCAGCAGCGTACCGGCCGAATTATTTAATGTACGCGGAAGAATCCACAAAGCCAAGGTAAGTTTGTCAGATTCGATTTCGACGGACGGATGACGGTATATTTCGACCCACTGGTCGTGACCGTTAAGCTCAACTCCCTTGCCATGAATACCTTGCGACAGCTTCGCATTGCCCATCAGGTGCGCCGGCACACGGTTTTGCGAGGCGTCGGTTAATTCGAGGATGCGGGCCGTGATTCCGGGGCTGATATAATCCCAGATGGCGCCGCCGATCAGACGGGGATATTTGCGGATGAGCGTCCAATATTCATCAAAACCGCCTCCGCCATTGCCTGATACAGAGATATATTCGTCCATAAAAGAGGGGCGGTTGTCGATGTATGCCGGTTCAAGTGCAAATTCCGTTTCGAGACGGAAAGGCGTGGGATACCTTGGGCCGATGATATCTTCGCACTGTTGCTTGTCGGCATTGCCGCCGTACATCCATAAACGCGTGGGGTCCAGCCGTTTTCCTTCGGCGATAACGGCGCAGATATTATCGCCTTCGCCGCTCTCGTTGCCGGCGCTCCAGAAGAGGATGCTCGGATGATTGCGGTCGCGGAGCACCATCTTTCGAGCGCGTTCTTCGTACATCGCTCGCCATTTGGCGTCGTCAGAGAGATATTCGGTGGCATGTGCTTCGTCGCCCGTTTCATCGATGATGTAAATGCCGTATTCATCGGCCAGTTCGAGGTAACGCTTGTGGGGAGGGTAATGGGATGTGCGTATATAGTTCATATTAAACTGTTTAAGCAGTTCGAAGTCTTTCCGTATGGTGGCTTCGTCCATGGCATGTCCCAAGTCGGGGTGCTGACTATGGCTGTTGATACCGTGCAGTTTAACGGGTTTGCCGTTCAGGTAAAGAGCACGATCGCGTAATTCGGTCTGCTTCACGCCGATACGTCCGCTGATGGCTTCTTCGACAATATCCTGACTGTTGAGCAGTTCAAAGACAACAGTGTACAGGTCAGGCGTTTCTGCCGTCCACAGCTTGGGCTGTTTCATTTCAGCCGACAGGAGTAGCTGTTGTTTGGATTGGGGCGCAAGGTTTACAGCGCCTGAATTGATCGTATGCAGGACTTGTTTGGCAGCATCGTAAACGGTAGCCCGCACCTTGTAGCCATCCTTTTGCACCGATGCGTCATTTTTGACGTCTACCGTCAGGCTTAATTGCGCATTGACATAATTATCATCCAATTGCGTCACGGCATACCAGTCGAACAGATGAACCTTCGGCACAGCATATAGCCATACGTCGCCAAAAATTCCTGCCAACCTCCAATAGTCCTGGTCTTCAAGGTAATAACCGTCAGAAAACTTATGGGCGCGGAGGGCTATCGTGTTTCGGCCGGCTTTCAGATAGGGTGTGATATTGTATTCGGCAGGCTCCTGCGCGCCTTCGTTGTAACCGACTTCTTTCCCGTTGATCCATAGAAACGATGCTGATGCACATTTTTCGATACGCAGCATCACCTGTTTTCCCTTCCACCGGGGCGGAAGCGTAAATGTCTGTCTATAAAGGCCTGTGGGGTTATATTCCTTGGGAACAAACGGTGGGTTCGGGTGAAATGAAAGGGAAATATTCCGAAACAGCGCGTCGCCGAAACCTTGCATTTCCCAGTTTCCCGGCACGACGATCCGGCTCCATTTACTGTCGTTGAAATTTTCCCTGTAAAAATCAAGCGGCGCCTCCTCCGGCCTGTCGAAATAGGCAAACTTCCACCGGCCGTTTAACGACAATGTTTGCGCATCTTTTGAATTATCGCTAAGTGCATCATTCAATGATAGATAAGGGGTTGAAGGCGTATGGCCTTCCTCCTGATTTTCTTCAAAGACGGCGGTGTTTTCGATAAATTGATAGTAATTATCGTATCGTTGTTGCGCAAAAAGCTCGCCGGATGCGATCAGGGCTATAAAGACGAGAAAGACGGAAAGTCCAAAAGACCGCAAAATTGTCATATCATTAAAGTTTTTATCAATGATTTATTAATTAATTCATTATATTTTTTATTCGAATGCTCAATGTTCTATCCCAATCGATCAATCCGGTAGGATTGAATCGCTCGGTAGAATTAATTTTTCGCAATTATGGATGCATTCCGATTGGAATGCATCCTGCATGTAATCGATTCTTCTACCGAGCGATGCATCCCTGACGGGATGCGGGTTGCATGTAATTGATTCATCTACAGAGCGATGCAGCCCTATCGGGATGCGGATTGATGCACCATTAAAGTTTAAATTTCCGATAAGCTCCCCAGTTTCAGGTAGTTGGCGTATAGCTCCTGATACTGTTGACGGTTGGCCTCATTGGGATGATATGTATGGGTAAATCCCATTCCCATAGCCTGTTGCGCATCTTCTACCTTTTCGTAGATACCTGCTGCCACGGCGGCAAACATGGCTGCTCCGAAAGCGCAGGCCTGGTCTGTTTTGGCAACCTTAATCGGCATACCCAGCACATCGGCAAGCGTTTGCATCACAAAAGGCGACTTTTGCGAGATGCCTCCAATGCCGATTACTTCCTTGATTTCCAATCCGTTATCTATAAACCGGTCGACAATTGCTTTAGAGCCATAGGCTGTGGCCTCCACCAATGCGCGGAAAATCAACGGCGCCGTGCTGCCGAGCGTCAATCCTGTGATGCTGCCGGTCAGCAACTGGTTGGCGTCTGGCGTGCGGCGTCCATTCATCCAGTCGGTTGCCAGCACGGTGCTTTCACTGAGCGGTAT
>JAITMM010000019.1 GCA_031277335.1 Tannerella sp.
CATGTTCAATACGGTCAGAGTATGTTTTAAAACAGTGGCTTGGGATAATGAAGCCGATTTGGATCCTGAAATATTGTATCCTAATAGCTACAAAGGAGATGGTTTTACAAGGTAAAAAAACACTGCTGTCCGACAAAAAACATAAAAATCTGTAAGTTCAACTAACAAATGCTACTTTGGATAGAAAAAACTCATGGCTGGTGGAGAATGACCCGCCATGAAATTGGGAAAAAAATGCTACTTTTGATGTTGCTATGACAAAAAAGAACTAATTTTGCCATCCAAATCTCAAAGTATGAACATTTTTATAAAATATAAAAACTTATGAATCAACAGCCTGACAAGATGTTACGTATTGCAGTCCAATCCAAGGGACGCCTGAACGAAGATACGATGGTTTTATTTGAAGAAGCAGGCATTCAGTTGAATAAGGCAAAGCAACGCACCCTGCTGCTGGCTGCGATCGATTTTCCCGTAGAGGTACTTTTTTTGCGCGATGACGATATTCCGCAATCTGTTGCCAACGGTGTGGCGGATGTGGGGATTGTCGGTGAGAATGAGTATGTTGAAAAGGGAAAGGAAGCCGTTCTCGTCAAGCGGCTGGGATTCAGCAAATGCCGGCTGTCGCTGGCCATCCCGAAAGACGAGGAGTATCAAGGTATCGAATGGTTTGAAGGTAAGACGATAGCCACTTCCTATCCGTTGATACTCAGTGATTTCTTGCAGAAAAACAAGATAAAAGCCGAAGCGCACGTGATATCGGGCTCGGTCGAGATTGCACCCGGAATCGGGCTGGCGGATGCCATCTTTGACATTGTCAGTTCGGGCAGCACGCTGGTCAGCAATCGCCTCAAGGAAGTGGAGGTCGTGATGAAAAGCGAAGCGTTACTGATTGCCAATCAGGGATTAACTGCTGCAAAACAGAAGACGTTGGACGAATTGCTGTTTCGGTTTGCAGCCGTTCAGGAGGCTGCGGGCAAGAAATATGTGCTGTTGAATGCGCCGAAAGACCAGTTGGATGCCATCTGTCAACTGTTGCCGGGCGTTAAAAGTCCGACCGTCACTCCGTTAGCCGATGAAGGCTGGTTTTCGGTGCAATCGGTCATTACGGAAAGGCATTTCTGGGAGATCATCGGCAAACTGAAAATTTTAGGTGCTGAGGGTATCCTGGTGATTCCGATTGAGAAAATGATATTATAGATCATCGTTATGTTTTCAATAGTTTGGCGTATCGCGTCATCAAGGTCTATCGTTGTAAATGCTTGTTATAGATATCTTTAGAAAATGAAACTTTATAAATACCCTGTCGAATCCGAATGGCCTGCATTGCAGCGACGACCGGAAATGGATGTGTCGGAGCTATTTGCCACTGTTCAAACGGTTTTGGACGATGTCAAGCGCGATGGCGATGCAGCCGTCCGGCATTACGGTAGCAAGTTTGACAAGGTGGATATTGCTGATTTTCAGGTTACTCCGGAGGAAATACGTGAAGCGGAAACAATATTGTCGGACGAGTTGAAAAATGCCATCCTGACGGCTCATGCCAATATTGAGCAATTTCATGCTGCTCAGGCATCTGCGGAGATAAAAGTCGAGACAATGCCCGGTGTGACATGTTGGCAGAAGCCGGTTGCCATCGAGAAGGTGGGGCTTTATATTCCGGGCGGATCGGCTCCTTTGTTTTCGACGGTGCTGATGCTGGCTGTTCCGGCGCATCTTGCAGGTTGTAAGGAGATTATACTCTGTACGCCACCTGACAAGGCAGGGAAGGTGCATCCTGCCATTTTATTTGCAGCGCGTGTATCGGGAGTGGATAAAGTTTTTAAAATAGGTGGTATTCAGGCGATTGCTGCCATGAGTTACGGCACTGAAAGCGTCCCGAAAGTCTATAAGATCGCCGGGCCGGGCAACCAGTATGTGACGGCTGCCAAACAGCTTGTCAGCCTGAAAGATGTGGCCATCGACATGCCTGCGGGGCCTTCCGAAGTGGAGATTATCGCCGACGAATCGGCCAATCCCGAATTTATCGCTTCCGATTTCCTGTCGCAGGCTGAGCATGGTGCTGATAGCCAGTCAATTTTATTGACAAATTCTGTCGATTTGGCTGATGCCGTTGTGCCGGAAATCGAACGGCAACTCAATAATCTTCCCCGCAAGGAATTGACAGCCAAGTCATTGGAACATAGCAGGGTGATTGTGTTAAAGGATATACAGGAAATCATCCGCTTCACAAATGCCTATGCGCCTGAACATCTGATTATTCACACCGTCGATTACGCTTCGATGAAGGAAGAAATCCGTAATGCGGGCAGTGTTTTTCTCGGCGCCTATACGCCGGAAAGCGCCGGAGATTATGCGTCGGGGACGAATCATACGTTGCCTACAAAAGGCTACGCCAGGATGTACAGCGGTGTGAACTTGGACACTTTTGTCAAAAAGATTACCTTTCAGGAGATTACGCCGGACGGTTTGCGCAGATTAGGCCCGACCATTGAAATATTGGCCGCCAATGAGCAACTGGAAGCACATAAAAATGCCGTAACTGTCAGGTTGAAAGACTTGGAAATGAGGTGAATAAATTGAAACGACAACTTCCCAAACAACAAATATATTAATGTATATGGAAATATCTGAATTGGTAAGAGATAATATACGCCGGTTGAAACCCTATTCAAGTGCGCGCAACGAGTTCAAAGGCGAGGCTTCCGTCTTTTTGGATGCCAATGAAAATCCGATGAATACGCCTTACAACCGCTATCCCGACCCATTGCAGCAATCGCTGAAGGCAAAGATTGCTGCTTTGAAGCATGTCAGGCCTGCGCAAATCATGCTGGGTGTCGGCAGCGACGAACCTATCGACTTGGCTATCCGCATCTTCTGCGAACCGACGCACGATAATATTGTGGCCATAGAACCGACGTATGGCATGTATCGCGTTTGTGCCGACATCAATAATGTCGAATATAGACAAGTGCTTTTGAATCAGGACTATACGTTTAATGCGGAACATTTGCTGGCCGCAACCGATGCACATACGAAATTGATATTCCTGTGTTCCCCCAATAATCCGACAGGTAACTTGCTGAGACGTAACGAGATAACAAAAATTTTGACCGTTTTCAAGGGGATTGTTGTTATTGATGAAGCCTATATTGATTTTTCATCTGAGAAATCATGGCTGACGGAATTGGATAATTTCCCGAATATCATTGTATTACAGACGTTTTCAAAAGCTTGGGGAATGGCTTCGGTACGTTGCGGCATGGCATTTGCTTCGGAAGAAATCATTAGTTATTTCAATAAGGTGAAGTATCCGTATAACCTCAATCTATTGACACAAAACTTTGTCAACGAGCAACTTAACTACGAAAACAGGACAAGAGAATGGGTGGCGATGCTGGTCAGTCAACGCAGTGAGTTGGCGAAACAGTTGGTAACCTTGCCTATGGTAGAAAAAATATACCCGTCGGATGCGAATTTTTTGTTGGTTAAAGTGCCGGATGCCAACGTGTTATACAATCAATTGGTAGAACGCGGCATTGTAGTCCGAAACAGGAATAATATTTCGCTTTGCCTTGGTTGTCTGCGTATTACCGTTGGGACGAAAGCCGAGAATGAAGTGCTTTTGAATGCGTTAAGAGAAATAGGAGGCGTTGAGACGCGCGATCATCTGATGGATGAAGGAAATTTTACGGCTGCCGACAATTCTGCTGAAACTCAAAAAGGGAATAATTTGGCTACCGACGCATTTGACGAGAAGCAAAACGGAGTTATTGCATGTGAGGATCAATCACTTGAAAAAATTGTCAAGACTTTCGCAGATGAACGCAAAGCCATCGTCCGGCGCACCACCAAAGAAACCGATATCTTCATCTCTCTCGACCTTGATGGAACGGGCAAAACAGATATTTCTACCGGCATCGGATTCTTCGACCACCTGCTTGACCAGATTGGCAGACACTCAGGCATGGATCTGACTGTCAACGCAAAAGGAGATTTGTACATCGACGAACACCATACGATTGAAGATACGGCCATCGCCTTGGGCGAAGCGCTCCTGAAAGCCTTGGGCAGCAAACGGGGCATCGAACGCTACGGATTCTGTTTGCCGATGGACGACTGCCTGTGCAGCGTTGCCATCGACTTCGGGGGACGCGCCTGGCTCGTGTTTGACGCATCATTCAATCGCGAAAAGATAGGCGACATGCCGACCGAAATGATCATGCACTTTTTCAAATCATTGAGCGACGCCGCCAAAATGAACCTGAATATCAAGGCCGAAGGCGAAAACGAACATCACAAGGCCGAAGGCATCTTCAAAGCCTTGGCACGATCCATCAAAATGGCCGTCAAACGCGACCCGAACAATAACGAATTGCCCAGTACGAAAGGGTTGTTATAATTTGTAGAGACGTTGCGCGCAAAGAGACGTTGCACGCAACGTCTCTACACAATTACAATTTTGGTAATTCCCAAGGTGCACGGTAATAAGCCTTTGCGAGTGCATTGGCTTGATCGTCATTGATAAATTGGTTGATATCGCTGTCCCAGCGGACTTCGCGTTGCAGGCGGGAGGAAATATTTCCCAATTGCGCCATCGTGGCGATGCGTGCGCCGACAGCAATGTCACAAGCCGGCAATTCGCGACTTTTTATACATTTCAGGAAATTCCCGACATGGTTGTAAAGCCCCTTGCCTTCGCCCTTCTTAAACGGGACGGCCTCCATGCGCGCAACATTATTGGAAACCTCCGGAATGACTTCCCATCCTGCACGCGTCAGGATCATCGTCCCGTTCTCCCCGTAAAATGCAAGTCCTTCCTTTTTGTCATACAACCCGTGACTGATGCCGCAGGCATGGTCCCACATAATATTGAAATTATCGTAGGCGTAAGTAACCATCAATGTATCAGGCGTCTCCATTGCGTCATCAGGATAAGCAAACTTGCCTCCGCCACTAAATACATGCTTCGGCAGTCCCACGCCCATGCCTTCGAGTGCATAGTCCAGGAGGTGAACACCCCAGTCGGCCATCAACCCGCCGGCATAATCCCAGAAGAAACGGAAATTGTAATGAAAACGGTATTCGTTGAAAGGCCGCTTGGGCGCCGGTCCCAACCACATGTCATAGTCCACACCGGCAGGCGGATTGGTGTCCGGTTTGACGGGTAGTGTCGGTTTGTTGTCCTGGTAAGCCCATACTTTCACCGTGCGGATGCGTCCTATCTTTCCTGCACGGAGAAAGGCTGCCGCCTCGTCCCAGTGCGGATCGCTGCGTTGCCATTGGCCGACTGTCACGACACGGTTGTATTTACGCGCTCCCTTCACCATCAAATTACATTCCTCGATGGTGTTTGAGAGGGGTTTTTCGACATAAACGTCCTTGCCGGCCTGACAGGCCATAATGGTAGGGAGGCAATGCCAATGGTCAGGCGTGCCGACGATTACGACGTCCACATCTTTGTTGTCGATGACTCGCCGCCAGTCCTTGTAAAGATTCGGCACTGCTTTGCCTGCTTTCTTGAGAACGTCGTCGGCGCGTTTGTTCAGCCATTCATCATCCACATCGCAGAGGGCAACACATTCTACTTCAGGGTAATTAAGAAAAGTATTCAGATTGGCATAGCCCTGACTGCGGCATCCGATCAATGCTACTTTCACCTTGTCGCTGGGAGCCGTTTGCCCGTAAAGAGAGCTGTAAGCACTGCCAACCAATGGCGCCAATCCCAGACTTGCTGCCGAAACGGCAGATTTTTGTAAAAAATTTCTTCTATTCATTATTGAGATTTATGTATTGTTAAAAATTTGGCATAATTCTGACTGACAAATATACGCGATTATTTTATACAAAAAGATAATTTTGCAAATTTTTTTAAAAAAAATATTTACTTGCACGTCTTTCGCTATTACGTTTCTGCAATCTCCCCATATTCCGGAACCTCCTTTAAATACGTGTATGTCAAGCCATCATCATTGACGCGGCAACAGTAATGTTCCAACCCGTTCGTGACGATAAGAATTTTGACGCGAAGGCAGATGTTATACCGCGTGATTTGCTCAAAAACATCCTGTGAAATCGGGACGGTTGGCGCCTTGTATTCGACGATGGCGACAGGTTCAAGATACCGGTTATATACCACCGTGTCACACCGGCGCGTCATCCCGTTCAGCGACACGGTTACCTCGTTGGCAATGCGTTCTTTCGGATAATTCTTCTCCGTAATTAGGTAGTTTACAAAATGTTGACGTACCCATTCTTCCGGTGTCAAGACTACTTTTTTCCGGCGGACCGTATCGTAAATAAACGTTTTTCCGTCGGCATGCGTTAATTTTTTTTGATAATTTGGCAGGTTTAATGCTTGCATTGCCTATATTTGCTTGTCGAATTGAGGTATCAAAGGGAAAAATTTTATCAAACCGAAGCAAGAAATGGTCAAAAATCGCGATGTTCCGGACAAAGTCCGGGATGCCCGATGAACAATAAATAGGAATTAATGTATGGCAAAAAAAGAATATACATTTGAGGAAATATGCCGTGATATCAAGGCACATAGGTTTTCTTCAATCTATTTTTTAATGGGCGAAGAGCCTTATTTTATTGACAGGATTACAGACCTGCTCCTGCAACATGTGCTGAAAGAAGAAGAAGTCGATTTTAACCAATCCATCCTTTATGGCGCCGATACGACGGTTGTCAATATATTGAGTGTAGCAAAAAGATTTCCTATGATGTCTGACTATCAGCTTGTTGTAGTCAGAGAGGCGCAGTTGATGGATGAAAGACTGTCGGCCAATAACATGGATTTGCTGGCCAATTATGTGAAGAATCCATTGAAATCGACCATCTTGGTCTTCAACTACAAGGGTAAAAAGATTGACAGGAGGAAATCGCTGGCTGCAACCATCGAAAAAAACGGGATATTGTTTGAATCCAAGAAGATTAAGGATTACCGGCTGCCTGAATTTATAGAGCAGTCCATGCGGCAACGTTCCATTTCGACCGACTCGAAGGCCGCACAAATGCTGGCAGACTATTTGGGAAATGACCTCGATGCATTGAACAGGGAGCTTGATAAATTACTTATCCTCTTGGCTGACAATCCTGTAAAGAGAATAACGCCGGAGTTGATTGAAAAGAATGTAGGTATCAGCAAGGATTTCAATAATTATGAGTTGCAAAGCGCCATCGCCAATAAAGACGTCCTGAAAGCCAATCGTATAGCCCGCTATTTCGAGCGGAATCCCAAGAATCATCCGGTTCAAATGTCTTTGTCGACTTTATTCAATTATTTTTCCAACTTGTTGACCTGCTTCTACGAAAAAGACAAGTCGGAACCTAATCTGATGAACGTTCTCGGCTTCAATTTTCCCATCCAACTAAAAGACTATCAGGTAGGAATGCGCAACTTCAACGCCATAAAGGCATTTAACGCCATCCACGAAATCCGTCAGGCCGACGCCCGCTCCAAAGGCGTGGACGCCACTTCGTCGCTGACGGATGGTGATATATTAAAGGAGTTGATATATAAGATATTGCATTAATAGTTGTCCACGAATTTTACGAATTTTCTCGAATTTTCACGAAAATAATTTGTATAAATTCGTGTAATTCGTGGAAATTCGTGGACAAAAAAACTTTCAGGTAAAATTTGTGTTTTTCCGAAAAATATGTACTTTTGTATCTGAACTGATTAAAATATAAACGTATGAAAACAATTCAAGTAAAAGCTTATGGCACGTATGCTGACGTTAAACCGTTGGAACAGTTGAATATACAGCGTAGGGAAGTGACGCCGATCGATGTGGAAATAGATATTTTGTATTGCGGCGTCTGTCATTCCGATTTGCACACGGCCAGAAATGACTGGGGTGGAAGTGTTTATCCCGTTGTACCGGGTCACGAGATTGTGGGCAGGGTGACTAAGGTTGGAAGCGATGTGACAAAATTTAAGGTGGGCGATTTGGCCGCAGTAGGCTGTCTGGTAGATAGTTGCCGTCATTGCGAATGTTGCGAACGCGACCTCGAGCAGTATTGCGAGGAGGGAATGGGAGGCACTTACAACGGATATGACAGACATCTTGGAGGCCATACTTTTGGCGGGTATTCGGAGAAAGTGGTTGTGGACGAGCATTTTGTATTGCGGGTACCCGAAAATCTGAATCCGGCTGCCGTTGCCCCGATACTTTGTGCCGGCATCACAACGTGGTCACCCTTAAAGCATTGGAAGGTGAAGGAAGGCAGCAAGGTGGCAGTCGTCGGACTGGGCGGTTTGGGACACATGGCCATCAAATTGGCCAAGGCGATGGGCGCCGAGGTGACGCTGTTCTCAAGGACGCCCGGCAAGGAAAAAGACGCCCTGGCGATGGGTGCCAAACATGTGGTTATCTCTACCGATCCTGCTCAGATGCAGAAAGTTAGCCGCACGTTCGAACTGATCATTGATACCGTTCCCAACACCCACGATTTGAATCCATATATTGATACGCTGCAGATTGACGGGACGCTGGTGCTGGTCGGACTGTTGGGCGAGTTGCAACCTACGCTTCACACTGCTCCCATCGTGGTTGGCAGAAAAGCCGTCGCCGGTTCGTTGATCGGCGGCATTGCCGAAACGCAGGAACTGCTTGATTTCTGCGGCATTCATAATATCGTTTCCGATATAGAAATAATTAATATTCAGGATATTAACGTAGCATACGAAAGAATGTTGAAAAGCGATGTGAAATATCGTTTTGTCATCGACATGGCATCGTTGAAAAAATAGCCGGAATGAAGATTATCGAAACCATTCAAAAGCGGCGTAAGAAAGTAGCCCGATTTTATAACATTTTTTCTTACTATAAAACTGTATCATCAATTGAAAATATAAAAAATGGAACATAGAATAAATATCCAAGAGCTTGAACCTGAGGCATACAAAAGATTGTTTGCCTTGGAAAATTATCTGATCACTTCGAAACTCTCAAAAACACATTGGGAGTTGATCAAAATACGGGCGTCGCAAATCAACGGTTGCGCGTTTTGTATCAATATGCACACTGTCGACGCAATGCAACAGGGCGAAACGGCTCAACGTATTTTCCTGCTTAATGCCTGGAAAGAGACCGATTTGTTTACCGAAGAAGAACGGACGATTTTAGCCATGACGGAAGAAATCACGCTGATCAGCCAAAACGGATTGACGGGCGAGACCTATCGGCAGGCGGAGAAACTCTTTGACAGTAACTATATTGCGCAAATCATTCTGGCGATTGCAACCATCAATGTGTGGAACAGGATTGCGATCAGTACCTGTAAACCGATTGCATAAAAGAGGAATGGTTGCGTCATTGCGGGTTTGACCCACAATCGCCTGATAATAAGAAGTATCTTGTTCACAGATTCATAACAATATTGTTATAAAGGTATGAAATTATTATTTGTCGTTGGAATCGGCAGCATGCTGGGCGGCATTTTCCGTTACCTGTTGTCGTCGTTCGTTCAGGCGAAATCAGCAACCGTATTCCCACTACATACATTGATTGTCAACGTAATAGGCTGCTTTTTTATCGGAATAGTCTTTGGCTTTTTCGATAAAGGCCAGCTATCCCATGAATGGAGATTATTCCTTGCAACAGGTCTATTGGGCGGATTTACAACATTTTCAGCTTTCTCGAACGAAACATTCATTCTATTAAGAGATGGCCATGCCATGTACGCGCTAATTTACGTACTGGCCTCCGTGTTATTGGGACTGCTGGCGACCTACGCGGCATATTTGATTGTTTCGTCATTGAGGACTTGACATGCACTCCGCCCTCCTCTCTTACTTCCCGGCTGTCGAAAATGAATAGGGCGCATCGGAAGGTTGTGTGCCCCTGCTAAGATTCGGCCGGCTGTCCATCTGGAATTTCAAGATGCCTCCCTGCTGTAAATCAGCATGTTTAAGATAGTTTTTTGAATAGTCTCGGCCATTGAAATCGAGCGACTGGATATACAGGTGCTGCGCATCATTATCCGGCGCTTCGATGACAAGTTGTTTGCCGTTTTCAAACGTCAACGTAGCTTTCTGAAACAGAGGCGCTCCCAGCACGTACTCGTCTGTACCCGGACAGACGGGATAAAACCCAAGTGCGGAGAACACGTACCAGGCCGAGGTCTGTCCGTTGTCTTCGTCGCCGCAATAACCGTCAGGCGTCGGCGTATAGAGCTGGTTCATCACGCGGCGCAGCCAGTATTGCGCTTTCCATGGCTCACCTGCGTAGTTATACAGATAAATCATGTGTTGAACAGGCTGATTTCCATGCGCATAGTTGCCCATATTCATAATCTGCATCTCGCGTATTTCGTGGATGACAATGCCGTAATAACTCTCGTCATAACTTGGAGGAACGGCAAAAACGGAGTCGAGCATCCCGACAAAATTCTTGTTGCCTCCCATCAAATCGATCAGCCCTTGCGGATCGTGGAAGACCGACCAGGTATAATGCCAGCTATTGCCTTCCGTAAAGGCATCGCCCCATTTCAACGGCGAAAATGGCGACTGAAACGTGCCGTCCGTGTTCTTACCGCGCATCAGACCGGATGATTTGTCGAACACGTTTTTGTAATTCATTGCCCGCTTAGCATATATATCAATTTCCGCCTGCGGACGTTTCAATTCCTTGGCAATCTGATAGATACACCAGTCGTCATAAGCATATTCGAGTGTACGGGCCGTATTTTCATTAATCTTCACATCATAAGGAATATAGCCAAGCCAGTTGTAATAATCATATCCCAGACGGCCAACCGATTTTATGTGCGGATGCACATGAGCCGATGCGTGGGTAAGTCCCTGATAGAGAGTCTCCACATCGTCTACTTTCACTCCTTTCAGATAGGCGTCCACCAGGATGGAGGCCGAGTTGTTGCCAATCATGCAGTCGCGATGTCCGGGGCTTGCCCATTCCGGGAAGAAGCCGCTTTCCTTATAGGCGTTGACAAGGCCTTCCTGCATTTGCTTGTTCATCGACGGAAACATCAGGTTGAGAAACGGAAAAAGACAGCGAAACGTGTCCCAAAAACCGGTGTCGGTAAACATGTAGCCGGGCAGCACTTCGCCGTTGTAGGGGCTGTAGTGCACAATTTGCCCTTTGGCGTCAATCTCGTAGAATTTGCGTGGAAACAGCAGGGCGCGATACAGACAGGAGTAAAAAGTGCGCATCTGATCTAAGTTGCCACCTTCTACTTTGATGTGTCCCAGCGCTTTATTCCATGTGTCCTTGCCTTTGGCAGCTACTTGGTCGAACGTGTCGTTTCCGAGTTCTTTCAAGTTCAGTTCCGCCTGTTCGAGGCTGATAAACGATGAGGCCACCCGCGCATGTACCGTTTCGCCTTTGCGCGTTTTGAAGCCGATGACGGCGCCGGTATGACGGGCTGTCTGTTCCAAAACGTTGGGTTTCAGGATACTGTCTGCAAATGTAGACCGATACGTGAATGGTTTGTCAAACACCATCACAAAGTAATTCTTGAAATTGGCCGGCACGCCACCGCTGTTGCGCGTGGTATATCCGACGATTTTGTTTTCCGAAGGAATGATCTTGATGGAAGAGCCTCTGTTATAGGCGTCTACTACAACGAATGAGCTGTCGTTCTCCGGAAAGGTAAAGCGAAACATCGCTGCCCGGTCTGTGGGTGTTATTTCTGTAACGACATCGTGCTCAGCTAAATAGACTCTGTAATAATAAGGCTTGGAAACTTCCGCCTTGTGCGAAAACCAACTGGCACGTTTGTCCGTGTCAAATTCCGGCGAACCGGTGACCGGCATGATGGCAAACTGTCCGTAGTCGCCAATCCACGGACTTGGCTGATGGGTCTGTTTGAAACCGTTGATTTTCACGTCCTGGTAGGAATAAATCCATCCGTTAGCCATTTTTCCGGTTTGAGGCGTCCAAAAATTCATGCCCCACGGGAGGGCGATGGCCGGATAGACATTTCCCGTTGACAGTTGAAACGTATTGTACGTACCCATCAATGGATTTACATATTCGACAGGGTCGAATGTCTCGGCGGTTATTTGCCCGAAACAGCTAATAACCAGGGCACAAATAAGCGTTAATAGATTTTTTTTCTTCATATTTGTTTTTGTTAGTTGTCAGTTTTCAGTTGCTTTATTATTCTTTATCTGTTCCAAATTTCCCATGAAACGTAGGCCTGTATCAGCAACATTTCCAGGCCGTTCTTCACTGTTGCGCCGTTGGCTTTGC
>JAITMM010000104.1 GCA_031277335.1 Tannerella sp.
CCCGTCACGTTGTCGATGCTGTCAGTTCCGAATGCAAGCACGGCATGGTCGACTACAAGCGAATGGAGTCTCGGCAGGTTGGCGTTATTCCAGAACTGGACGTTGATGGTATCAACGGCGGTATGACGGAGTTTCGAGCCGGTGCCTTTCTGGTGCGTAAAGCATGTCAGGCAGTCGTCGGAGAAGGGAGGCGTGTAGCGCGAATTACCGAATTTGATGACCGGCATATTGCGCGGCATGACGCTCCAGGTGTCGAATGTCGATTTTGAGCCGTCCAGAATAAACTGTTCGCGCAGGATAAGGCTGTCGGTTTTGATCTGAATCTGCGATGCGGCCTTGGCGTCAAGCTCCATCTTGCCGATTACGTCGACGACGGGGGAACTGACATGTACTTTAGAGTTTTCCGCATTGATAATGACATCGCTGTGGAAAGTCAGGCGGGCTACTGATTGCAGAGGGCCTTGTCCGCAAAGGAACTCGCATCTTGGCTGGCAGACAGTGTAGTCTATATCTTTCCAGTTATTCTTATTGCCTTGTGTCTTGATATACAGGCCATATCCGGCTACGCTCTCGCCGTGTAGACGGCCGTCCGTCGGGGCAGGATTCACGAGTGTCGAATTTGTCGGCACGGGATAAGGCACCGCGCTCATACCTGTTGTGGAGCCGCCCGTGTAAATCAAATCCTTATAGATATCTATCTGGTCGGATGCAACGATACCTACACCGCCGGAGGCTTTATTGGTGAAATCGAGCAGCATGACCTGCGCCTGATTTTCTTCCGGGTCTGAGTCGCAATGGTATTTGGCGTAGCAGAGTCCGAATTCCGAGCCGCCATATCCGTGGTCTTCGCTCAGGAACGGGTCTTGCCGGGTGCCGACGTCGCGAAGGCCGCCGTATTGCAGTTTGATATTGTTGTCGGCACCGAAGTAGATGCTTCCCTTATTGCTCGAATTGAATTCGGCAAAGTCGAAGTCCTGGATATAGACGTTGTTTGCCTGTTCGTCGCAGCCGCAATCATCAATCAGCTTTTTATTGGGGTTGCCGTTGTCGGCTAAGAAGACAAGGCCCTGGCCAGCAGGAAGGTTCATCACCTTAGTGGGGCCGCGCATATCGATATCGCCTTTGCGGGTACGGAAGAAGCCGTTGCCGGTATTAGACTGGAAGTCAAGGCTGCTGCCCGTATTCATAATGATATTGCCCTGAAGGCCGGCATCGACTAAAAGATGGCCGTTGTTGGCTTTGTAGATCAGGCTGGTGTCAAGCGGGGTCAAGCTATTCGTACCGCCCGTTTGCAGGTTATTCAGCGAACCGCCAAGTCCGGCGCCGCCTTCAAGCAGGCCGGCATATTGAGCATACTCGAGATCTGTTCCGCAACGGCCAAGGCCGCCGATAATGCCGGAGTGCTCGTAACGCATCATGGAATTCTTCGTTGGATCGGATGATCTGACGCGTTCAAACAATTCACCCGGCGACCACGTGGCACCGCAGACATATTCGTTCGAGAACGGTATCAGGAACTCGGCATCATGTTTGCTCTCGGATTTCATATCGGCAATAATCTGTGTCGTATAGATATTTGCTCCGCCGGATGGCGAGCCTGAAGCACCGAAATTACTCCTGTCGTCAAAGCCGGCAAGGATATTAAGGTTGCCGGTCGCACCCGTTCCGGTATATGAAAATACGTTTGTACGGCCTGTTTTGCCGTTTGCAGCTGCGGTTGTTTCGGTTGTTCCGTTCCAACCGATAACATTAATTCCGGCACTATAACCTAAATAGATATCGCCTTTACGGGAGATGAAATTCGTTTTATCGTTATCATCCGGATTTATGCTTGTAAAAGATGCGGTGCGGATATTATTTTCAGCGACGAAATTTGTTTGCGTAGTTGCAGTCAAATCAGCCGGTTGTGCACGAGTAATACTTACATCGCCATTCAGGTAGATATTGCCGCCTTTTGAAAATCGGTGATCTTCATCCTGATCTGCCCATGCTACACTTGGCGATGACTCAGCCCAGAATGTTATTTTACCTTCTCCAACTAAATTAGATGAACCTGCAATAACTTTATTATTGCTTAAAATATTCATTTTCTGAGTTGAGATATTTCCGCCGTCGGAGAGGACAAATATATTATTTCCGTTGTATGTGGCGTTCCAAGCTGTCGCATCGGCATTAAAACGGACATGGCTTAATGCCTGGATATGCAATGCACCGGTGCCTTGATAGTCGGTACCCGATGTAGGAAAAGCTATATTAAGAGAATCAACGGAAGACGTATGGAAGAGGAGTTCGCCAAGTTCCGGATTTTTAGCCAAATTTCCGTAATTCGCAATAAACACGGGTAAAGCGGTACTGATATTGAATGTAGGCGTATTTCCATAAGAATCTAAGCCTGCCTTTCCGAAATACACCGGAAAGTTTGTATCCAATGGGCATCCCTGATAATTTTTTATCATACCATTGGAATAGATATGGAAAAACTCTTTGCCTGCAGTCATCTTTCCAACTTCAATAACACCCTGAATATCATGTTTAAAATCATAAGTGGGAGCAAGAAGTAAATCAGCCGTATCTGTATTGATATAATGAGGCATTAAGCCTGTATGTAAATAAGCTTCATTTACTCCAAAGACTGACCCGGAAGTTGTCTGATAAGTGTAACTTACAGGAGAGGCGGGTGACAAAAGAGGTACTGATGATAAGGATGGAAAATCACTTCTCAATTGTGAACCGAAATCTTCTATATTGCCCGACTTACTTGGATATAAATAGATGGTGTCATTAGGATCAGGGAATTGCAAATATTCATAATACGAAGCCCTTGTCAAATCCGAATCACGTTCATGGAACATATTGGATTGAAATTCACCTCCTGTACGTAAGGTAAAACGATCTTTATAAGGTAATGTAATCAATGCATTTGTATGTTTGTCTCCATTTGCTCTGTCGGTGCTGGCTGCTTCTGCAATAAAGCCGGTATTATCCTTTACGTCACCACTCACGCACACCCTTGCACCATTCAATAATTGAGTAGCAGCATCAAGCAAGTTAGGTGCATCAATAGGTTTTATTACCCAATCTCCAATTTGGTACAAAGTTAAACTTAAACCACCAGGAAAGTGTCCACAACCATTCACTAACCAGTTATCTGCTTCTGCAGAAGTATAAGAATGCGTTGTATACCATTGAGCACCATTTTCAACTGGCAAATCGCCTGGCTCTGCATTTGCTGCAAATGTTTGAAGATTATGTGCTCTTACCCACCATTGCAATACATTGAAAGTAATATCAGAAAAAGTATTGGTTTCATCCAATGCAACAGTAGTAGGACGTACATATCTCTTATCTGTTGCAGGAATATCTGCTTTCTCAAGTGCTGCTACGGTTACTGAAGCAGCTATTGCAGGCAAACCTACCTCGCTCACTAAATTCACAGCATTGTCAATTGAATCTGGCGCAAACCACTCAGAAGTAGTTGTATACGGTAACCCTCCTTTTCTACTTGCTTTTACTCCCCAATGATGTAATGTTCCAGGAATATGATTTGCTAAATATAAATGTGCAATCTCATCAATATACGATGGAGATACATCAGGCACCATTGTAACATCGCCCCATAATATTCCAAGCAGACGACCCAAGTCTGTATCCCACGGAGAAAAATATTTTTCGTATGCTTTGTGAACACCAGGCGGGCTCTCAGTATCAGCGACTAACCCTGTATGGCTTGTTGAAAGCCATCCACCATTACCTGCTCCAAATGGAGGGGTTGGAGTATGATCTGTGTAGGAGGTTCCAATATCAGTTACTTCATAAGACCAATATGCCTCAGGAGAATAAATGTGTAAAAACCCTGAAGCTTGTCCACCGCCATTGTAATTATTCATAACAATGTTTTTTGACAGAGTACTTCCGATTTGTAATGTATTTACTGTATTCCCAAAGTCTTTATGTGCTGTACCGCCAGCATTTGCATTGTACACTAAAATATGCTGATTATTCAACAGAACTGACTCTCCAGCGCCGAATTCTCCACCTACATTTACTGTATCTAAAATTTCTGCCTCAATTCCCAACGGAGGATTGGTACGTCTCGGCGTCACACCCGGCTTCGCCGCCCCATTTTGCGAATAATCGGACTTTAGCACGCCGATTTGTCCAAATACATGATCACTGACGCCTACTATTATGGCCAGCGAAACGATTAAAAGCGTAAATCTCTTTTTCATAAACAATTTATTTTTAGAACGATACCCAATATTTTCAAAACAACTTATATTGTACTCTTTTAAAAATATAATTTTAACTTTAAACTTTTTGCGGACAAAGAAACGTAAAAAATTTTAATAAAAACACGTTTCACAATTATTTTTATCAAAAATTACGACTTTTTTATCGAAAATAGTAGGAAAAACGTAATTCACTTGAATAAAACGAGGAAAAAATTTGCGCATATACGCAAATATGCGTATCTTTGTGCCGTTGATTCAAAAAGGTCAATAGATGAAACATGTATTGTTGGAACAAAAACTGAAGATTTCTATCACTATTACTAAAAATGGTTCTGAAGGATATGTCTGCGCATGCGATTATCCGTTCAGGCATTTCGATTTAGGTGGGAGTGGTTCTACTGTAGAAGATGCAAAGAAAGATTGCTTCACGTTTTACGATGAAATGAAAGAGGAGTTTCCTGACGAAAACTATCCTGAACTGGATGTCCGTTGGATGTTTGATTTCCCAAGCTTCTTCAATCATTTTGATTTTTTGAATGTTACAAAAGTGGCTAAATATGCGGGAATGAGTCCATCAAATTTCCGTCATTACGTAGCCGGCTCGAAAATCATGTCGCAAAAGCAATTCCTGAAAGTAAAACATGCGTTTGACCGGATGTCCGATGAACTGAAAGCATGTACGTTGACAATGTAACAGAGAATGATCCAATAAAAAAAGAGACGCGGCCGGTGCCGCGTCTCTTTTTTTATTATAAATCACGTAATTACTTAATAATCACCTTATGCACAGACCCATCCTTCAGCGTCACGATATACGCGCCTTTGGTCATAGGCTCGGTGATGCCGCCTTCAGGCACGTCAATGCGCTTGACAAGCATGCCCGTGATGGAGTAGATGCTGGCTATATCTTCCTGCGCTACCCTGATGTACAGCGTGTTGCCATAAGACCAGACTGCTTTCTGCGATATGCCTTCATTGGCAACGGGGCCGAGTGTCTCGGGGCCGATATAGATATATACCGGTTGCGTCTTGACCTGGCGGATGACATATTCGTATTCGCCGTTGGCGTTCTGCTTGCCGGTGAGTTCTTCCTGTTC
>JAITMM010000151.1 GCA_031277335.1 Tannerella sp.
AACTTGAATCAATTGATTGTCAGTATTATAAATCTTAATGCTATGGATAACGCCGTAATCCTCAAAATCAAAACCGTTTGCATCGGCTGTCGTATAAAAAACGCTCAAACGCAATTTGCCGTCATAAACCTCTGTTGTCTTGCCATTTGCAACAAGGCTGTCTATCATGATTTTACCCGAAACAGCTTCTCCTCCGGCAGAAACAAAATCGCCGTAGTACCATTCGTCATGTTCGGAACGGAGCGCTAAAAAATCTCCCGGCATCAGCTGAATCTTCTGCGTATCATCTTCCGAATAAAAAACAACAGATTTTTGAACAGGCACTATATCAACATAATCAATGGCTTGCTCCAAATTAAAAATAGCTACCTGCTGCTCCGTTGAATAAAAAATATCACTTGCTTGGCCAAATCCCGTTTTAGGATAGATCGAATCCCGAAAAAGTTTATACCGATACGATTTCAAAATAAAAAAATCAGGAGCAGCATAAAAGTTTTGCCTGTCATAATTTACATCATAATTTTTGTCCTTATCCGTTCTACTATAATAATCAGAAGGATCATATCTATCCAAATCAAAATATAGATCATAAAAATCATTATCCCCTTCAATATACCACGAACGATTTCCGCCGGCAGTGTCAACCTTAAAACTCAGCGATACATATTTTCTTGCGACATCATCGCTATACCTGATACTTTTTGTGTAGTCGTTGAGGGCATTATTAAGAAAAACGATTTTCCGGACAGATTCGCCATACTCTTTTTTCACGTTCACCACCACGGCATGGCTAATCAGGAAATCGCTATCAATCAGGTTGGTATAGGATGGTTTGAAATGTAATTCCGTTTCGTTTTTTACGCCGTCAAAGGGTTTAAAACATTGCCGGAGAAGCGTTGTGTCGATTGTTTTTTGCAAACTGTAAATACCGGATCGAATATCTTGCGATCGGCAGTAATTGCTCCATAGTTGAAAGAGTAACAAGATGATAATGAGGGTTTTGTATTTCATTTTATTGCATGAGCCTCAAATTGTTATCCGTTTTTGCCGGATATTGGAGGGAAATAATCTCCAATCATGTTTTTGATATCTGCGAGCCATTTTTCGCGTTCTGATAAACTGCTGTCGGCAACTACACGGAGCATCATTCTATCAAATGTTTTTACGCCGCAAAAGTCAAATATACAGTCTCTCCACAAGCGTTTTAGCGGATCGCCGAAGACCGATTCTTCGCGTTCCGTTGATGTGTTGGAAGTGTTAAATACCAGGCCGACTTTTGCTTTCAGCAATCCGATCGGCAATCCACCTCCGCTATCGCCATTGGAAAAGGTATATGCAATTTTTTCCCGCAGTACCCGATCGACCCATCCCTTCAAAATGGCGGGAGGTTGCCCCCACCAATTCGGGTGTATGATTACGATCCCGTCAGCTTGCTTAATCTCTTGCTGATGAGCAGTTACCAAAGGATCGTTAGAAATATCACTTGCCAATTCTTCGGCAGAGATAACAGGATTAAATCCTTCACCGTACAAATCATGGAAGCAGGCTATATGCCCGTTTGCCTCGACCGTATCTACTACTGCATGCGCAATCGCCTTATTATAACTATGTTGATAAGGATGTCCCAAAATAATGGATACCCTCATTTGTCCGGGCTGAATGTTATCTTCTTCTTTCATTATGTTTTTTATTTAAAAAATTTTGTAGCGTACAAAAATAATGTTTTCTATTGATTTTTCAAAGTCCATGCCTTATCTTTGTCAAAAATTTTTCAGGGAATGAAACGATTGATAAAACTGACTCTTTCTATCCTGACGTTTTCTTGGGAATTCTCACAGGCGCAGGGCTTACTTTGCAACTGTATCTCATTCACCGTCTACAGGAAAAAGACGCCGATTCGGAAAAACTGATGCTCTCCACTCAAGATCTCATTGACAACGGCATCGGAATAGCTGCGGAAAAAACGAATCACTTCTGCAACTACATGAAATACATGCAACAACGTATGACGCAGATAGACGTAACATTTGAAATCGCAACCGACGCCGGAACATGCCTGGCCTTGCGGGCTGCGTTGGGCGTTTAGAACAATTTAATGCAAACTATAACTTATGTTCTATTGACAGACCGGAAAACATTGTCTACCTTTGCAGCATGGAACACATTCGTATCAGTATAGTAGAAGATATCGCCGAAATTCGGGACGGTTTGCGCTTTTTGGTGAGCCAAACGCCTGATTTTGTCTGCATTTCGGCTTATGGCAATGCCGAAGATGCTTTAGAAAATTTGCCTGCAGACAAGCCGGATATTGTAATAATGGATATCGGGCTGCCCGCAAGGACGGGTATAGACTGCATCCGCATATTGAAAAATCAGGGATATACGATGCAGTTTATTATCTTCACGGTGTTTGAAGACGGCGACCAACTGTTCGACGCCCTAACGGCAGGTGCCAACGGCTATTTACTGAAAGACACGCCACCCGATAAAATCATCAACGCTCTGAGAGAGTTGCATGAAGGCGGCTCACCCATGAGCCTTTCCATCGCCCGTAAAGTAATCAATTCACTGCGTGCATCGGATGAACAAAACATCCTGTCGTCACGCGAAATGGAAGTATTGACATTGCTGTCTAAAGGATTTCTATACAAGGAAATAGCAGCTAAGCTGTTCATCTCCGTAGGCACAGTTCGGCAACACATCCATAATATCTACGAAAAACTGCACGTTCAAAACCGTACCGAAGCCATCAATAAGGTATTCAACAACCGCCGGATGCAGTAAAAAATCCAACATTTGTTCTATTGACAAGGCTTGTTTGTCATTGTATTTTTGTCACAGTTTTTAAACTATTAAAAAAATGATGACTAAATTCTATTTATTAACTTATTAAACAAACGTAAAATACTCATTTAATTTTTATTGAATATGAAATCGAAACTTTTTTTCCTTTTAATATGCATTCCCGCTATGCTCTTTGCACAAAACGGCGACAGAAGCGGCTGGTACGGAAATGCCGGTCTCGGCTATGGTATGTACAAGTTAGACGTTTATAATTATAACGATGGTAATAACGGTCTGTATGCCGAGCAAAAACTGTCAAACATGCTCGTATGGCTTGGTGCAGAAAGAAAATCGCTCTGGCAGTCGAATAATATTGTCCTGGACGCAGGCGGCGAATTGACGATAGGACTGGGTGTAAAAAATCACCTTGTGAAATCGAGATTTACCGAAGGCGCGGATATTTCTGGCGGCTGGGGATTAGGTATTCGAGGGCTTGCCAAAGTCGGATATCTACTTGTTAACGAGAATAGTAGTATTGTACCGCTGCTTGGTATCGGTCCCTATTACAGTTTTATCAATAGCAACAACGGCGACGACGACAACTCCGGCGGCAATCAAATATACGGCTTGCAAGGATATGCAGGTGTGGACTTTCAGCTCGGAAAATTTGTACTTACGCCTCAAATAAACTTCGGATTGGCATCATGGGGATGGTCAGACATTTATACCGGAGCAAACGTGGATAACAATGTGCAGGAAGGACAGCCCTCCCTGTTTGAAATCGGAGTGAAAATTGCCGTCAAGTTTTAACCGAATTACTTATAAAGCAGTTTACAAGACCGGTGGGAGTTGCGTGTGACTATTACGCATGCGACGCTGATGAAAACGCGCTACGAATAGTCTAATCTCCATTGTAACTTTTGTCGGGCAAAGTATCTCAATAAGTTCATTTCTTACGACTTATCGCCCTGTCATAAATAAATAGGCATACGGTGGTGAAAACCCCGATGGCGAGGACGACAATCCACATGCTTGATGGATTATACGTATTCCACAGGAGATCAGTCAATTCGCGGGCAGACAGATTTACTTGACGGGCTACCTCGTTGAAATATTCGTTTGACGACAGGCCATCCTGTATCCGTAATCCTTTTTCTGCGACGAATAGCTTGGTTATCATTACTTTGTCGGACATCGACTGATAGACGCCTCCTGAAATGATGCCTGCCAGGAAATTGCCGAGGAAGACAGGGATGAACGAATAGCCCATATACAGCGCTTTCTTGTCTTTGGGGGCAATACGTCCGATATATTCGGTGATTTTTGGTGAACCGGCCATCTCGCCGATCGCGAAAATCAGGATGGCGACCATCGTAAACAGCACGTTTTGAGAGAATAAGGTCAGTGCCATTCCAACCGAACAGACCAGAAAACCCGACATCATAGAATGCAAAGGCTTCCAGCGCATCACGAGGGTCGATACGGCAATCTGTAAAGCGATGATATACAGCGCATCGAAGTTGGTCACAAACTCTGCGTCCATCACGCCCGGTGCGGGACTGTAGTTGGCGCTGATAAACGGGATATATGTCTCGAAGAAACGGAAAAGGGCGCTTGTGTCCACCCATTGCGTGATAAAAACGGGAAGGGTGAAAAATAATTGCATGTACATGGTCCAGAAGCCCGCGACAATCAGCAGGAAAACAAGGAATTTCGGGTCTTTGAAGATACTGGCCATATTTCTGAATATCAGATTGAAAGATTTCAAGAGCGACATGTTTTCAGATGGCATATCGGTGGTGTCAATCGGTGAGTCGCCTTCTGCTGTTTGCTCTGACGATGTGTTAGTACTGTCATTCAGCGTGTTGTCTTTGCGTCCAGGTTCTTTGTAAAATTGCAATAGTATGAAATTCACCAGAATGATCGCTGCCGAGACATAAAAAATCATCTGCGACTGCTCTTTGAACAGGAGCGTCACGATGGGGCCGAAAAATGCGCCGATATTGACCATCATGTAGAAAATGCCGAAGCCGATGGAGGAAGTCTCCTGCGTAGTAGTCTTGGCTATTGTGGCTGAGATGATTGGCTTGAATAGAGCGGCGCCCAGCGCAAGGTAAATGTACATGATAAACACGGCCGAAAACGTCGACACCTGCGGGAACAGCGCAAAGGCCGAGGCATAGATGACAAAGGCAATCGCGAGCACTTTCCTGTAGCCGTAGCGGTCGGCAATGGCGCCGGTGAGGACGGGCAGGAAATACAGGATGCCGGTGCCGACGCCCATGATGATGCCTTTCTGGCTTTGCGAAAACTCAAGGCCTCCCATGTCCGACGAACCGGTCAAGTAGTTGGCAAACAGCATGAAGAAGCCGTACCATGCCCAGCGTTCAAATAGCTCGATGGTATTGGCCACCCAAAAGGTGCGGGGAAATTTATTGAATATTGACATATCTATTTGTTTATCAAATTGTTTGCATCCTGTCAATGATGTATCGCCCGGTTATATCTCTTTCGTTTTCTGTTTGAGCCATTCGTTTTCTTCGGCCGATAGATAGGGCGTAAGTTTCTCGTAAACAGTTTGGTGATAGCTGTTTAACCATGAAATCTATTCGGTCGTCATCATTTCCTTAATGATAGGCGTTGTATCTATCGGGCAGAGGGTAAGTGTCTCAAACCGGTAGAAATCACCGAAATCGGTTGTCATGGCAAGCGTGGTGAGCATCATGTTTTCGATGCGGACGCCATAGGCATGGTCGCGGTAGATGCCGGGCTCG
>JAITMM010000156.1 GCA_031277335.1 Tannerella sp.
AGTAGGCGTTATAGCTGAGAGAGTAGGAGGGCAGGTGAAAGATACTGCCGGTATTGAGAATTTAATCTCCGTCCCGGAAACAACAGGTACAAAATTAGCTGACGATCTCCGCACGCATATCGCAGGTTATGAATCGGATGTGCTGGAACATCGGCACATTGAAAAAGTTGAAATACAGGATAAGAAGAAGATCGTATACGTTGCCGGCGGAGAGACTTTTACTGCTCCCGCACTTATAATTGCCACAGGAGCAAGCTGGCGCAAACTTAACATACCGGGTGAAACGGAATATATAGGACGCGGCGTGGCGTTTTGTCCTCACTGCGATGGCCCGTTCTACAAAGGAAAACACGTAGCCGTAGTCGGCGGCGGAAATTCCGGCATTGAAGCGGCCATAGACCTTGCAGGCATCTGCTCGCATGTGACTGTATTTGAGTTTTTAGATCAGTTGAAAGCCGACCGTGTGCTGCAAGACAAAGCCAACAGTCTGCCAAATGTGGACATTTTTCTGAGTTCGCAAACGACTGAAGTAATTGGCAACGGGGAAAAAGTGATCGGTATACGCGTCAAAGACCGTCTGTCGGAAGAAGAGCGTGTTGTAGATTTAGACGGTATATTTGTTCAGATAGGTTTAGTGCCTAACAGCATAGTGTTTAAAGAAATAGTAAACACAAACCGTTTCGGAGAAATTGAAATCGATGCTAATTGTCGCACTAACCAACACGGAATTTATGCCGCAGGTGACGTCACAACCGTACCTTATAAACAAATAGTCATCGCCATGGGCGAAGGTGCCAAGGCGGCTCTTTCGGCCTTTGACGACAGAATGAGAGGTGTTCTGGGGTGAAACTTTTTATAATTTTCTGATTACCTGATATATCTGTCCGCCTAATCCAATGGTGTAACCTTGTGATATAAAGACCACACGCCCGAAAGTATCGGCAATCACAAATATCGGCAATCGGGTTTTATCGTTTATTTTCATTGCTTTGGCAATCATATCCAGAATGGCGCCATCTCGGTCTATGCCGAAAGTGACGGTCGAAGGTAGAGCGCCGAAGTCGGTTTTATCAAACTGCTTATTGCTTGCTTCATCCTTGAATAGCAAGATTATACTGCGATTCCACTGTTCGAAGGATGATTTCTGTCCGGCTATGTCATTCAGGGCATGAATGGTTGGTTCCTGTCCGACACCCAGTATCCCGATGACAAAATATCCGCGACCGGTAGTGGCAAGAATGCTAACTTCCTGATTGTCTGAGGTTGTTATGAATTTTGCTTCCGCATCAATGTTTCCGAGCACTTGAATATCGTTGGCGTCATCGCGCATGACGAGGTTTATACCTGTCGTTTTGTCGGGTGAAACCGCGAAAAATTGCATGTGCGCCAGGACTTTGCCGCTGGCCATGCGCGTACCGCTGACAAGCACGTAGTTGCCTTCGTCAAGCGGCATCGGTGTCTTGAATAAATCTTTCCATGTATCACCTCCGGCATGGTTTTCAAAATCCAGCGTGCGCAATGTGGCGTCCGGCTGAATACGTGCAATACTGAAATGGCTGTAATACTTAGGATTATCTACTGCTTTTGTCGGTCTGAATGAAACCTCCAGAAATCCTTTTTTCGTAGTGGCCTGATTTTCACCATCTATATATATATCCTGCCAACCCCTATTGAAATATTGTAGTTTGCCCGTAACTTGTTCAATACGAGCCGGTATCCCTATACTTCGCGCTAAGGCAACGAATAAAATGTTGCGCGATTGTTCGTCGGCCAATCTGGCGCTGTACACGCCCTGCGGCATGACGGGTATATCTAAGGGATTCAAATCATTACGTACCGCTATTTGCTTCCTAATCCATTCGGAAAGGATTTTCGGGTCTTTTCGCGCTGCCTGCTGCATGTCTTTGTCGATTGTGTCCTGAAAGAATTTTTTGTAGGCGGAATGATATTCGTTGGCTACGCGAGGATTTAATACGTAATTTTCAAATAATTGCTCGACTGATTCGCTGCCATCCGTCAATTCGGAAGGAATCGTTTGTGCATAATTTAAATGATCGAATAATTTATCGGCGCTGATGTCGCGCAAGTCCTTATCCGAAATGACGCGAAGCAATGCCAATGCGCTGTTTCGCAGACTGTCCGGAACGATGTTCAGGAATTTGACGATTTCATTGTGATTGCCGCGACTTTTAATCAGAAACGACGCCGCATCTCCATACTTTTTGGCAGTCTCACCTGTTGCGGTAAAAAATGTTGCCGTGTAGGCGTTCCGGATACTGTCTTCTTCGGCAAGACGACGATTGTTTTCAGTGCGTTGGACATCAGTAACTTCCACAAGTTTAACGTTTTCAGGCGGAGGAACAATATCTAACTCAACAGTTGCCGCGTCGCCTTGTATCTTATCCAGCACAATCGTGATGTCCGCATCTTTCCCGAAGGAAACTTTGCTGAAGCCGAATTTCCCGTCTTTCGTTGCCCACACGAGCATGTCGCCCCGGCCTGCTGTCAGGAAGCATTGCCCTGAATTGTCCGTATATTTTTTGGCGACGGAAAAGAACTCCGCATAGTTGTAAATTTTAAATTCCACGAGAGCACCATCAATGGCTTTTCCTTCATTATCAGTAACTTTTATTGTTGTTTTGGCTGCGTTGGGAGCATAATTTTCAATCACGTTGATTTCGGTGAAACATGCTGTACGCCGGATTATTTCTTCGGGGCCGACGTAATCGCCGAAAACGTTGGTGTGCATCAGCAATCCTCGCGAAGCAGGCGCATTGAACCAGCCCAAGTCCAATACAGGCTCCGGCTCGCAGGCGCCCATAAAATGCCATCGGCCGTTCACCCAAGCCTCCACCCAGGCATGATTATCGTCCGTATGCGCCCAGCGCGGCGTATATACTTGACGTGCAGGGATTCCGACGGCTCTCAATGCTGCCACCGTAAACGTCGATTCCTCACCGCAACGCCCGAAAGCCGTTTTCACCGAAGCCATCGGAGCACTCGTGCGGATATCACTCGGCTGATAGGTCACCTTTTCGTGGCACCAGTGATTGACCTCAAGGACAGCATCATAGAGCGATAGATACCGGACCCGGTCCTTCAGTTCTTCGTAAAAGACCATGCGGCTGTCGTCCAAATTTTCGTTGTTCACCCTTATCGGCAGTACGAAATACCTGAAAATCAGTTCGGGAATGCTATCGCCCCAAGGCATTTCTGCTTTCGCACGAAGCGAAGAACGGATATTGTTCAGGTAATATTCGCCCGAATAATCGGCTATATCGCCTATCGGCATGTAGGCGTAAAGAAACTCAAGCGCTTCACGTTCAGCCGGATTCAGTTCGTCATTGAAAATCGAGAACTGTGCACCGGCCGAAAAAATAGCCTTCTTTTCCTCAAACGCTTCATGCACCCGCTGCCTGTATGCCCGGTCGGAAATAAAATGCCGACCGGCTTGCTTCTCACCGCATGACGCAAATAAAGCACTAATTATAAGTGAAATAAAAATTTTATTTTTCATAAGGACTACATTAACTTTTTTACAATTACGTCAATTTCAGATAGTTCTTCCGAGATATGCCTTTTGATTTCCATCCGCAGTTTTCCGAGAGAATGGGCAGCCAGGTTGTTTTTAGGCTGATTATCTGTAATATACGCTTTGGTTTTTTCAGCACAAATTTTTCCCAACTCGGCTAAACGCAGCTGTTGTTTGTTGGAAGCATTGAATTTCGGGAAGTATACATCGAGAATTTTCTTGTGAATATCACGCGGCCCAAATAAGCCCCGAGTCTGGAAATCTTTGATTTGCATATTTGGAACGGCAGAGTTTAAAAAAGAAGCTAAATAAAATGCTTCCGATTCATCATTTGTATAAAACACATAGGTCTTACTTTCCACAATAAATTCATACTCAAGCGTCTGCCTATCAAAAACCACCGCATTTGCATCTTTTGCCGAAGCTGTATAGAGCGTCAAATAGCGGGCGTTCAGGTTTTGGGTGGTAAGTTTATTTCGCCAGTTAAGATAATCGGACATCGTTGTTTTTTTGTTTTTCTCCGTACAGTTTGATTTCCAAATCATTTCAGCATTTTCAAACCATCGCCAAGCTTTAAATTCACCTAAGTCCATCAGTTGCGCTGATGAATGAATATGTATTCTTTTTAAGCCATCAGCTTCTTTCTCAATCGTAACAGGTAGTATAATCCATGCCGGTTGATGAAGATAAAACGGTAAAACCGATTTTGCAAGTGCGGTACGGAAAAGAAATTTTCGCTCTACCTGTCCCGAAAGATTCATCTTCCATGGAGCTTTGGCATCGGATAGTGCATCGGATGATGTTTTTACGGGAATAATATCTCCGCGAAGCGTAATGTCAAATAACTTTTCGGAATCTGTATCTCCAAAAATCCTTTTACTGTGCGGCAACTGTATGTCTACGAAGTAAAACATACGTGGCGTTATCGTGGCGCCCTGTTTAAAATGTAATTTATAGGGATTAGCCTCATTTATAATGGCTTTACTTGATGACTTTGTTGTTGAAAATGCCGTAGAGTGTCCCTGTTTTCTTAAATGCCATTCCACTTTTGTTTCTTTTAGCCGTGTTTCGGCCACGTCGTAGTGGCAGTTATGAGACGGAAGCCGCCCTTCAAACTGTAGACCTGCTATGACAGGCGTTTTGCCGTTTTGCTTGCCGTTTTTCTTTTCTGCAAACAGTGCGCAACTTGGAATTCGGAATAGTGGCTGTACTTTCTCAAAATCCCATAGTTCGTTGATTTTAAATCCTTTTGCCTCGCCGCTACGAGTGCGGTCGTGCTGGTCGCCACTAAAAAACGAACGGGGAAGCACGAAAGCCAGTTTTCCCGTTTCCTTAAGAAAATAACTGCTGCAATGCGTCAAGAATATGGCTGCAATTTCAAGGTGCGGATAATTGGCTGATCGAGTCGGCCTTACGTTGTATTTCAGGGCTAAATCGTTCAGAATGTTTTGATAGTCTTCGTTGTTTATCGAACTGTAGGTCAGCCATGGAGGATTTCCTATTACGTAATCGAAAAATCCATATAGACCGTAAGGTTTATAAAGGTTTGAAATTATAAACTTCCAGATGCTGTCACGTTTTTGCTCTTTAGTCAATTTCAGCCCTTTGTATATTTCATAATAACTTTCAGATATTAAGCTGTTTGAATTATTTGAGATTTGTTTATGAAGTAACGCGGAGAAACGCTCAAAAGTGATCGGTTTCTCATTTAAACCGTGTGACGACAATTGGTCGCACATTTCGAGCGCCTGATTAAATTCTGCCACATTATCAAGAATTGACGAGTTTACTTTATATTCCCTATTGTCAATGGGCATCTTAAAATCCACACCCCATAAAGTTCTTTCATTTATGGGAGAATAGAGCGTGTTAGCAAGTAATACGTTGATAAATACAGGTTTTTGCGAACTTCTAATATCCTTTCCTAAAGCCAGCAATACGGTTGTTTTAGCAATTTGAACGGAAAGCGGGTGAATGTCAATGCCATAGACTTGCCGATTGATTTCTTCGGGCGTCTTTTCGGGATTTTGCTGTTTAATCCTCTGAATAGCAGCACGAAGAAATGAACCGCTACCGCATGAAGGATCAAGAATTTTTTTGCCGTTGTGATTATTTTTAGCCAACCCGTTGCCATATCCGTTTCCATTGCCGTTTGAACCAGATTGGTCGAAATCAAATTCCCTCACCATCCGTTCGCAAAGCCAGTCCGGCGTATAATATTCGCCTAACTGATGCCTTGTGTCCAAATCTATAAGTTCCTGATAGACACCTTTTAGTATATCCTCGTTCACGTTTTCAAAATCAAACATCGAAAGTTCGTGCGCTATCAGCCGAAATACTTTTTTCAGTTTTGGGAAGTTGCGGCTGTCGCTTACCCAGTAGAAAAAGTCGTTATCCACGAAATTAGCAATATTTAATGTATTAAAAATACTGCCATCCAGGATATTAAGCATTTCTTCATCATCTATATAATCATCATTAGATAAGACCGAATAGGCAAGCATCTTGGCAAAAACGCTCAAGTAGGTATGAATCACAAAGGCGTCTTCTCTCATCTCAAACTTTCCGTAAGCGATGCTGAGGAACTTGTGCCATTGTTCAAACGAGACCTGTATTTCGCCGTATTTCTTGGCCTCATTGAAACGGCAACTCAATTCACGATAGGATTCAATAAAGATATTACTCTGCAAACCAAATGCTTGCTCTACGTTTAGTAATGTAGCGCGCTGTTTTGTCTCGGTAAAAAGGAACCGGTCGAGCCACCAGTAAAAATCTTCAGCATTTACATCTGTCAGAGTGAATGAAAACGATGTTTCATTAAGTATAACCTCGTGTTCCTGAAGTGTTTCAAGGTGGTCGAGACAAGAGATGTCCGGTGTCAGTATTTTCCAATTGACAAAATCTGAAGCGATGAGCGTGAAGTCATATCCCTCGCCTGAACGTATCCTGCCCAGCATATACCCTGCCAACTGTTCTTTGGCATGTGTGTAAGTCACCTTCAGATCATTCTCAAATTCAATTATTATATTGTTGTAAAGCGTGTCTGCGCTCCCCCTGTGAAGCTTGTCCTTGCGCGGAATATTCAGTATGGTTGTTTCTGCACCGAGCGTCATCTTGTCGATGACCTTCCGGATTTCGTCATTCCCCCGGTAAAGCCGGTTCAAAAGGTCTTTAAATGCTTCCTTTTTCGTCAGTTCCTTATTGGCCGACTTGACAAGTTGAAGAAATTGCCTGATATATTCGATTTTATCGTTCATTTTGGGATTTTATGAGTGCAAAGTAAAGCATTTTTTATGAAATATATTATTAGAAATAGTGTAAAATCATTACGTGTCAACAGAATTTATAAAAGTTTGTCTATATTTGTGGATTATTTATGTGTTGTTATTTATGGATTATTTAAAATTATCAGTTATTGCCGCTTCCGGACTGATTTCCGGAGCGATTCAGGCTCAAAAAGCGCCGAACGTAGTCATCGTATTGCTCGACGATATGGGGTATGGTGACTTGTCCGTGACGGGCGCCATTGGCTACAAGACACCGAACATAGACCGTTTATGCGTTGAGGGAATGCGGTTTACGAATTTCTATAGCGCCGAGGCGGTGAGCAGCGCTTCGCGGTCGGGGTTGCTCACGGGATGCTATCCCAACCGTATCGGTTTTGCGGGAGCGCTGGGGCCGAATGCGAAAATAGGCATTGCCGACAGCGAAGAAACGATTGGCGAAGTACTTAAAAAACAAGGATATGCCACCGCTGCCGTCGGTAAATGGCATTTGGGACATCATCCGCAATTCTTGCCTCTCCGGCATGGATTTGACGAATACCTCGGATTGCCGTATTCCAACGACATGTGGCCTTTCCATCCGCAAAACCCGCAGGCGTATCCTCCGTTGCCATTGATTGAAGGTGAACGGATTATAGACCCTGAAGTGACGCCCGAAGATCAGGAACAGCTCACCACAATGTACACGGAGCGGGCCGTCAAGTTTATCGAGAAAAACAAAAGCAAGCCGTTCTTTCTCTACTTGGCTCATTCCATGCCGCATGTGCCTCTGTTTGTGTCGGATAAGTTCAAGGGTAAATCCGAACAGGGACGCTACGGAGATGTGATGATGGAGATAGACTGGAGCGTGGGTGAGATAATTAAAGCCTTGGAAAAGAACGGAATAGCCGATAATACACTTATTGTTTTCACCTCCGACAATGGACCCTGGACCAATTACGGCAACCATGCCGGTTCGTCCGGCGGATTGCGTGAAGCCAAAGGCACGACCTTCGAAGGCGGACAGCGCGTCCCGTGCATCATGCGCTGGCCGGGAAAGATTCCGGCAGGAACGGTTTGCAATCAGCTGGCTTCGGCCATCGACCTGCTGCCGACCCTCGCTCAACTGTGTGGCGCACCATTGCCTTCCTTGAAGATTGATGGACTGGATATCAGCCCCTTAATGTTCGGAAACGAAACTGCCAAGCCTCGCGAATATTTCCTGTATTATTATGACCGCAACAGTCTGAAGGCCGTCCGCAACGACCGTTTTAAATTGGTATTGCCGCATATAGGCCGCACGTATGCCGGATTTTTGCCCGGCAACGACGGCCAGCCCGGTCAGGTCAACGAACGCCATCAGGAATATCTGTCCTTGTATGACTTGCGCCGTGACCCTGGCGAACGCTACGATGTCCAAAACCAACATCCTGAAGTAGTTGCCGAACTGATGAAAATCGTCGAAGCCGCCCGGCTTGACCTGGGCGACGAACTCACCGGGCAAGAAGGGACGGGGAGAAGACCGGTCGGGACGCTTATAGAATAACAGGTTTGAGCTATGACGTCAATACGAACTCGATCCGCAATATACTCGGTCAATGTTGATCCCAATTGTTGGGAAATCTACAAAGAATTTAAAATCAATTATATATTTACTTGATTATAAAAATTACACAGTTATGAAGTATAAAACTCTGCTTACTTTAGCGACGTTAGCTCCAACGGCTGCTATGACGGCGCAAACAGATAAACCTAATATCCTTCTCATTGTATGCGAGGATATTAGCCCTTACCTGCATTGTTATGGCGATCCTGTGGCCGTTTCGCCCAATATAGACCGATTGGCTGAAAAAGGTATTAGGCATACCAACATGTTTACATGCATAGGCGTCTCGGCACCAAGCCGTTACTCGCTGATCACCGGCAGGTATTCTTCGGAAGACGGAGCCAACTATATGCGCGTCACAACGTTCGACAACACCTTCGAGACGGTGCCGCCCGAAGGAGTGAAATGCTATACCGAATACTTGCGCGAAGCCGGTTATTATTGCACAAACAACTCAAAGACAGACTATCAATTCACTCCGCCCATAGCTGCATGGGATGAGAACGGCAATCGGGCGCACTGGAAAAATGCGCCGGATGACCAGCCGTTCTTCGCGATTTTCAATATCAATACGACCCATGAATCCCAACTTTGGGAAAGAATCAACAATACGCTTGAAGTGGACCCGCAGAAGGTGCCGCTTCCCCCATACTATCCCGACGTGCCTGAAGTGAGACATGGTATGGCCGTCATGTACAGCAATATAGCGCAGATGGACCGCGAGGTGAAGGCCTTTCTTGACGAACTGGCCTCCAGCCCCCGCAGCAAGAACACCATCGTGATTTTTCAATCCGACAACGGCGGCCCCATACCGCGCGGCAAACGCGAAATCATGGATTCAGGCTCCAAAGTGCCCTTTATCATCGCTTTCCCCGACGGACGACATGCCGGAACGGTCAATAACGAACTCAATATGTTTGTCGATATCCCGGCCACCATCCTCTCGCTCGCAGGGATTAAAATACCGTCCTACATGCACGGACAGGCGATGTACGGCCAACAAAAATCTGCTTCGCCCCGCCAATATGTCTTCGGCGCCACCGACCGTTTCGACGAACAGGTCGAAAAACGCGCTTCCATCCGCGACGACCGCTTTCTGTATATCCGCAATTACATGCCGCAGCAGAGCGTCTACCGTCCAAACCAATACCGTCTTCAAATCCCGATGATGAAAAAGATGGAGGAGATGCGGGATCAGGGAGCGCTCGATCCGGTTCAGATGTTATGGTTTGCTGTTCCGACGCCGGCCGAAGCGCTATACGACTGCCAAGCCGATCCGTATCAGATACATAACTTGGCTGCCGATCCTCAATACGCATCCAAACTCGACCTGATGCGACAGGCTTTTCAGCAGGAATGGATTGACAAATACAATCCAAACTGGGTGGCCAAGGGCGAGACATTTTTTATCGGACGCGCCCGTCCCGGCGGCGAACAGCCGGTCACAGCTACGCCCGAAGCCGAAATCACGCCGGACGGCTATTTCGTAATCAAAAATTCGTCTCCGGCAGCGACCGTATCGTATGCGGTTGGAGATCAGAAAATGAAAATTTATACCCAACCTGTCAAATTGCAAAAAGGCGACGAAGTGACTTTCTTAGCCGGCAGAATAGGCTATAAAAACTCAGAAAAGCGGACTTTATTGAACGTCAGGTAATTAATTGCAATGAAATCTGCCCGGATTAAAAGAGGATTGCTGTTCGTCGTGCGATGGATAAGAAACTTGCTGTTGGCGTTTTTTATGCTGAGTCTGCTGGCCGTCATCCTTTATAAATTTGTTCCGGTCTATTATACTCCCCTGATGCTGAGCCGTTCGATGGAACAGAAGAGTTGGGTCAAACATGAATGGGTGCCGCTATCAGACATTTCGCCGCATTTGGTACAGGCAGTCGTTGCATCGGAAGACAATTTGTTTCTTGAACATAATGGTTTTGATTTCAAGCAGATAGAGATAGCTAAACAGGAAGCGGAACAAGGTAAACGGTTGCGTGGAGCCAGCACTATTTCGCAGCAAACGGCTAAAAACGTTTTTCTTACGTCGCACCGCTCCTGGATACGAAAAGGGCTTGAAGTCTATTTCACCGTGTTGATAGAATGGATATGGGGAAAGGAGCGCATTATGGAAGTATACCTCAATTCCATCGAAATGGGCGACGGGATTTTCGGCGCTCAAGCAGTGGCCGAAGTGCATTTTCTGACGACAGCCGACCGGCTGACAGTGGCTCAGTCGGCGTTGATTGCAGCTTCACTCCCTAATCCACGAAGATTCAATTCCGGCCACCCCTCTGCCTATCTCCTTAAACGCCAGGCAGAAATCACTTCTTTGATGTCAAAAATAAAGCCGGTTATTTTTCCTACACCGCCATAATTTTTTTCAAGAAATAGACGTTTGTAGCTTGACTTTATGTAATTTTGCATGGCGGCAGCAAAGATTTTTGAACATATTCAATGGAAATTTTAAAATATACTTTTTTTCAAAATGCCCTTTGGGGTAGTTTGTTGATTTCAATAGCCTGTGGCATAGTGGGCACATATATTGTGTCGCGAAGGATGGTTTTTATCAGCGGAGGCATCACTCATGCTTCATTTGGCGGGTTAGGTTTAGGTTTTTATCTTGGGATGAATCCATTTTTGACTGCAGCCGGATTTGCCGTATTGTCAGCCTTTGGTATTGAGTGGGTTAGCAGGACGCATCAAGTTAGAGAGGATTCGGCGATTGCGGCAGTCTGGTCTTTAGGTATGGCTGTCGGAGCTGTTTTTATCGTATTGACGCCCGGATATGCCCCCAATTTGTCATCCTATCTTTTCGGCAATATTTTGACGGTCTCTGCGACCGACATTATAGTTGCTCTGGCAGTAGTTTGCATCTTGTGTGTTGTATTTTTAATTTTCTATCATCCAATAGTTTATACAGCTTTCGACAGAGATT
>JAITMM010000219.1 GCA_031277335.1 Tannerella sp.
TGCCGTGGGGTTGGACAAGCTGCACATCCGACTGCGCACCGGCGCCGGAGCGGCCTCAAAGGTTATATTGGTCGTCTATGACCCCTACAACTGGTTCCCCAATGAAAAAGGGGAATACAAATTAGAAAGTGATATTCATAATCTTATCTTTCCAATGGGTATAACCATTGATGATGTAAATTATGAGACACACAATTTATGGCTACTTGATGAACGATTTGCTTCATATAAATTTATAGCATCAGACAAACCTCTTTCATCTGTAAGTCAAAAGAAAAGTAGAAAAGAGCCTGACTTATTAATGACAGATGAGCCATTGAATATTTTTGATATTAGATTAAGCTATGGTACAAGTAACAGTGGCGAAATAGTTTCGTTAGTTATTTTTGAGTTTAAACGTCCAGGAGAAACTGCATATCAGAAAAATAAAACAGATTATAGATGGGAGTTTTCCGAATTGGTAGAAAAATACTTCGATGATTTTCTTTACAACCCCAATAAGAAAAACTATAAAGGAAAATCCATAATGGTAGACAAAACAACCCCAAAATTTGGTTATATAATACTTGATGTTATTCCTCCTTTATTAGAAGATTATAATATAGGAAAAGGTTGGAGAAAAACACCTTTTGGTTCGTTTTATAAAATGCAAGATGGGATAAATTTGCATATAGAAGTATTAACATTCGCAAAATTGCTTGAATTTACACGAAAAAGACATAATCCGTTTTTTGATAAATTGTTTGTTGTTAAATAGAATTATGCCCTACACCCCCGCCATCCACCACCGCCGTAGCATCCGCATGAAAGGATATGATTATTCAAAGGCAGGATTGTATTTTGTAACGATATGCGTTGCCGGTAGGGGCGAGGCTTGCCCTCGTCCAAATATATTCGGCCGAATTATTGACGGCGAAATGGTGTTGAATGATTTCGGTAAAATTGCAAACGATGAATGGGTCAAATTATCGGGAAGATTTCCCCATGCGTTTTTTGATATATTTCAAATCATGCCCAATCACATTCACGGTATCATCGAATTGGACACCGTAGGGGCAACCCTCGCGGTTGCCCAAAATGATGCGGTTGCCCAAAATGAAATGAATGCCGAAAACGACGCGATTGACCAAAACGATAATGTTGCGGATTTGACAATTAGGGCAGGGGCGAGCCCTGCCCCTACCGCGAAAACCACCATTGGTGAAATTATTGGGGCGTACAAATCAATGGTGGCGAATAAATGTTTGGAAATTTACAAATCACACAACGAATTGATGGGAAAATTATGGCAACGTAATTATTATGAACATATTATTCGCAATGATATTTCATATCAGCGCATTGCCGATTACATTATCAATAATCCCGCCAAATGGGAATCAGACATGTTTTATAGAGGAAAAAACAACAACGTAAATAAACTTATATGAATCAAACATCATATTTTACATCACCCCCAATGGGCAGGTCAGAGAAATAGTTTGGAATAATTTTTTTAAAGATAATTTTATACACTAAATATATGTCTAACAATCAATTACAACCTGCGAGCAGCCAATTCGTTATCTATCAGGATGATAACGGAGTAACTAATATCAATGTTCGTTTCGACGGCAAAGATGTTTGGCTTGCACAGCAACAAATAGCAATGCTGTTTGATACAACACGTGAAAACGTTGTTCAGCATATACGAAATATTTATCAGGAGGCTGAATTACAGGAAGAACGAACTTGTAAGAATTTCTTACAGGTTCAAACGGAAGGGACACGTTCGGTTCGACGGAACATTCCAAATTACAATCTCGACGTGATTATTGCAGTTGGATATCGCGTGAAATCGCAAGTAGCCACAAGATTCAGGCAATGGGCTACACAGCGTTTACATGAATATATTCAAAAAGGATTTACCCTTGACGATGAACGCCTCAAAGGAAATGGCAATCGCTATTTTCGCGAATTGCTTCAACGAATTCGTGATATTCGTTCAAGTGAACGAAATTTATATCAGCAAGTAACAGATATTTATACCACAGCAATTGATTACGACCCACGGGCCGAAATAACCCGCCTGTTTTTTGCTACCGTTCAGAATAAAATGCACTATGCCGTTCACAAACATACTGCCGCCGAAGTGATTTTTCAACGGGTGGATGCCAATAAGCCAATGGTCGGTATGACCGGTTTCAAAGGTAATTATATCACACGTGACGATGTTAAAATTGCGAAAAACTATTTGTCGGAAAAAGAGTTGCAAGTGCTTAACTTACTAGTATCTCAATTTCTTGATTTTGCCGAATTGCAAGCCATTGAACAGCAGCCAATGACCATGTCTCAATGGATAGAAAAATTAGATAATATATTGTCGGTAGGAAGTCGTCCTCTGCTCAATAGTGTGGGAGTCATTTCACACGAACAAGCTGTTAAGAAAGCAGTAAAGGAGTTTGAAGAGTACCGTCGCAAGGAAATGTTGCAGTATGAAAGCGATTTCGACAGAGCAATTAAAGAATTAAAAGCGAAAGCCGATAACAATGCAACGGAATAAAAACAGTACATAATGAAATTTACCGAACAAAAACTCGAACAAGCCTTTTCCGAACTGTTGTCACAAGAAGGGTATCCCCACAGTTTGGGAAACACTTTGCTTCGTCAGCCCGATGAAGTGCTGATAGAAGACGACTTACGCAATTTTTTGAGCGAACGCTACAAATATGAAGGCATTACCGATACCGAAATCAAATCCATTCTCTTGGAATTGAAATCACTACCGGCTTCGGATTTGTACGAAAGTAACAAACGTTTTATGAAAATGCTTTCCGACGGGTTTATTTTGAAACGCGAAGACCGAAATCAAAAAGATATTTACATACAATTGATTCATTATTCCGGATTAGAGCAACAAAATTATATCAAAGAAGATTTAATTTCCATAGTTGCAGAAAATATATCCGAATTTCAAATAGCAGACAAGAACATCTATCGCTTTGTCACTCAACTGGAAATTCAAGGCACGGAAAAACGTATTCCCGACGGTATTCTGTATATCAACGGCTTGCCTTTGGTCGTGTTTGAATTTAAAAGCGCCATCCGCGAAGATGCCACCATTCACAATGCCTACGAACAACTGACCGTCCGCTACGAACGGGATATTCCCGAACTCTTTAAATACAACGCTTTTTGTGTCATCAGTGATGGAGTAAACAATAAAGCAGGTTCGTTTTTTGCACCTTACGACTATTTCTATGCGTGGCGACGCATTGCAGGCATGAACAAAGACGTGGATGGAATCGACAGTATGTACACGCTGATACAGGGCATGATTCATAAAAACCGGCTACGCGATATTTTGCGCAATTTTATTTATATCCCGGATACATCAAAAAAAAATGAAAAAATTATCTGCCGTTATCCTCAATATTATGCGGCACGGGCATTGTTTGAAAATATAAAAAAAGCTCAAAAGCCGTTGGGCGATGGAAAAGGCGGAACCTATTTCGGCGCAACAGGAAGCGGAAAGAGTTATACCATGCTTTACCTCACACGCTTGTTGATGAAAAGCGAACATTTCGCCAGCCCAACCATCGTACTGATTACAGATCGCACCGATTTGGACGACCAACTATCGGGACAATTCACTAATGCCAAGCAATTTATCGGCGACAACAATGTCATAAGCGTAGAAAGCCGCGAGCATCTGCGTGAACTTTTGCAGGGTCGCGAATCCGGCGGTGTGTTTTTGACTACAATTCATAAATTCACCGAAGATACTAAACTATTGACAAATAGACATAACGTGATTTGCATTTCGGACGAGGCGCACCGTAGCCAAACCAATCTCGACCAAAAGATACGGGTAAGTGAAAAAGGAGTCAACAAAACGTTCGGTTTTGCCAAATACCTGCACGATTCACTTCCCAATGCCGTGTATGTCGGTTTCACAGGTACGCCGATTGATGCCACGCTTGATGTATTCGGCAAAGTGGTAGATGCCTATACGATGACCGAATCGGTTCGCGATGAAATCACCGTTCGCATTGTTTACGAAGGGCGTGCAGCCAGAATTGCGTTAAACAACAGCGAACTCGAAAAAATTGAAAAATATTACAACGATGTTGCCGAAGAGGGCGCCAACGAATATCAAATTGAAAAGAGCAAGCAGGAATCTGCCAGCTTGAATGCCATTCTCGGAGACCCTGATCGCATAAAAACATTGGCAGAAGATTTTGTCATGCACTACGAAAAGCGTCTTTCCGAAGGCTCGTCGGTTAAGGGAAAAGCGATGTTTGTATGCAGTACCCGTACCATCGCTTATGATTTTTATAAAAACGTTATAGCGGTTCGTCCTGAATGGCGTGTAGCGAAAATCTCAGAAGACGGAGCCGAACTTAGCGACAAAGACAAGCGGGAATTGAAAGCAATGGAGCGTATTAAATTGGTAATGACGCGCACTCAAGACGACGAAAAGGAATTGTGGGACTTGCTTGGCACCAAAGAATACCGCAAAGAGCTTGACCGTCAATTTAAGAACGAGAAATCTAATTTCAAGATTGCCATCGTTGTAGATATGTGGCTTACAGGTTTTGATGTTCCTTTCCTGGATACCATTTATATTGATAAACCGATACAGCAACACAACCTGATACAAACCATTTCGCGAGTAAACCGCAAGTTCGAAGGCAAGAACAAAGGCTTGGCAGTCGATTATATCGGTATCAAAAAACAGATGAATTTGGCTTTAGCTCACTACAACAAAGGCGATAAGGATAATTTTGAAGATATAGAACAATCATTGGTCGTAGTAAAAGACCATTTGGATCTGTTGGCAAAACTGTTTCATAAATTCGACAACTCGAAATACTTTTCAGGCAATACCCTGGAGCAACTGCATTGTCTGAATATGGCAGCCGAATACGCTCAACGCACCAAGGAGATTGAAACCCGTTTTATGGATTTGGCAAAACGCCTGAAAGCTGCTTACGATATTTGTGCAGGAAGCGAGAAACTTACGCAAGAAGAAAGAGACTACACACATTTTTATTTGGCTGTTCGCTCAATCGTTTTCAAACTGACCAAAGGCGACACACCCGACACGGCTCAGATGAACGCCAAAGTGCGCGAAATGATAAAAAATGCGTTGCAAAGCAATGGTGTGGAAGAAATCTTCAAAATGGGTTCGGAAGATGAAACCGAACAGGATATTTTTGATGAAGATTATCTGGCTAAAATCAACAAAATCAAGCTGCCGAATACCAAAATCAAATTGTTGCAACATTTACTGGCAAAGGTAATCGGAGAAATGAAAAAAGTAAACCGCCTCAAAGGAATCGATTTTACCAAAAAAATGGAAAAACTGGTAGAGCAATATAACCAACGCGATGCCAATGATATTCTGCGAAGCGAAGTGTACGAAGAAATGGCGGAACAATTGACAAATTTGATTTGGGAAGTTCATCGCGAATTTTCGGCAGGTGAAGCAATGGGCATAGATTTTGAGGAAAAAGCATTCTACGATATTTTGAAAACATTGTGTATCAAATACGACTTTACCTATCCCGAAGACAAAATGATAGATTTGGCAAAAGAAGTGAAGCAGTTGGTTGATTCACAGGCTAAATATCCCGACTGGAATAAACGTGATGATATAAAATCTGCATTAAAAGTAGGTTTAATCCTGTTGCTTGATGAGCATGGTTATCCTCCTGTAGAACGTGACGAAGTGTATGTGGAAATTTTTGAACAAGCGGAGAATTTTAAGAAGAACAATTGTAACAATTAGTATTGAGTGACAGACATATAAAAGCTGCTTTGTAAAATGTAATCAGAATGAATTCGATAAAGGAGATAAAGGGGAGGTTTACGGTCATTATTGCGGGGCTGTCGATACTTTTTATGGTTAATCTGTTTTATTTGAACGGATTGTATAACGCTATCAGGGAAGAGACTGCCGGGGCAATCGTCCGAAGCATCGAAGAAGCCGATGGAGAAGAATTGCAGCTTCGGTTGACGGCAATATCTTCACTTTCAGATACTTCACATTCGTCCATTATGATTAACAAGTCAATTGAAGCGGGAGATGACAGTCAGATTCAGGAAACGAATCGTGATGATATGGATAATTCGCTGATATTAAACCAACTGATAAAAGAAGTCAGGCAAACGATTCATCATACGATTGATACGCTACTGCCACCCGACCTGTCGCTGTTGGACAGTCTGATTGACGTAAGTATCAGGAATAAAGGCATATCGACCCGGCTGTATTATTCGGAAATAATTGATTTGAAGACCGGCGACGTAATGGCGTCCTCCCGCATCTCGACGGAAAAGGCGGGAAGCGCCTATCTGTTT
>JAITMM010000255.1 GCA_031277335.1 Tannerella sp.
GGACAATATATATACACTGTTCATGATAATATCGGCTATACACATACACTCAACGCTTCAGGCTATCTTGTACTAAATGAAGATTAATAAAATTTTAACATATCGCACAATCATTGTTCGGAACAAAGGAATCATGAGTACTGAATTTTAGCAGTTTGCTTTAAACAAACTGCTTCTCAAAAATATACAGTTAATAAATTTAAAGTTGCGCCCGACACGTATTTAGGGAAATTAAAATGGGACAGCAGTTCAAACATTCAGACAGCGTAATGGAGTCGGATACCATTTCAAAAAACGGGGCGAGTTCGAAAAGCCATACGAGTAGAAGAATTTTTAACAGAATTGTAATGGCCACAATTGCATTATGTATTGTATTTTCAGCGTCTGCCCAGTTTAAGGGAATAGCAAAAACTGTAGACCCTAATGATAAGTTGATATACAGGAATGGAAATGTGTTTCAAAACGGAGTATTGATGCCGTGGCAGGTAAAAGAGGTTTTTGCCGGCAACAGCGAAGCGATAAAACAGTACAACGGAGGAAAAGTACTTTCAACCATAGGAACGATAGTGATGATACCCGGCGGTGCTGCCGTTGGAACCGGTCTGGCACTGCTACTGATACCCAACTTAGGTGGCGATGTAAATGATGACAACAAAGCCGGAATAAACACAGGAAGTGCAATACTGATAGGCGGTGGCGTGCTTATTGCCGGAACCGGATTCTTACTCACACATTTAGGAAATACAAAAATAAAAAAATCAGTCATGCTACATAATTCAAGTCTGAATAAAGACATGACCTATGAGTTGAGTTTTGGAATTACGCCATCAGGAGGTGTAGGATTGACATTGCTGTTCTGAGTATTATAAAAATGGTATTAAATTTGATGAATATAGAGACTGAAATCACCTGTCTCACAGTAATAACAATAAAAAATGGATTAATATAAATGCTAAAGATGTATTAGGAAACTGTGTTATTTGCAGTTCACTGGAGGTAGAGCGTTTCGCCTCGACAGGTCAGCTTGTTGGTTGCTTTTGTAACAGGTATTATAAACGACTGCCAAATGAGACAGCCGCAATGATGTATTACTGCACGTATGGGATCTCGCGTAATTGCTGGTTTGAAATCAAAGGTACGGACTGAAAGGTGATCATGTCATCCGAACTCGGCTGCAAGTCGGCTGAGTTCGGATGATTGACCTCAACTAAAGAACAGGAGATTATCAAAATGATAGAATTCGACAAACTTTCTCTTGAGCAACTTTTAATGCATAAGAATGACCATGCTTCATGTTACTGGACAGGCATGGCTTATCTGGAACGATATGACTACGGAAACGACATCGAGTGGCTCGAAAAAGCCGTGAACGATCCGGGTAATGAACGGGCGGGAAAGGCAAGGGCTAATTTGGCCTTATTGCACTATGGCGGCGGCTTCCCGCAAGCCAGTAAAGATGAAGCCCTGCGTTTGTTCGAAAAGAACCTGAACGGGTCGATGTCTACTAAACTGTATGCGGGCTTTTTGTATTTAAAAGGTACCGGGACAAAACAAAACAATGCTAAGGGTAAAGAGCTGATTGAAGCAGTAATAGAGCAACTGGTGAAAGGAGACGGCAATGATAATTACCTTTCGCAATCGGAGTGTTGGAAAATCGGATGGATGTACTATAAAGAGCATAGTGGCAAAGCCTATCAGTGGTTTGAAAAATGCAAGGCGAGATGAAATGCAAACTATTCCAGTGACCGCAATCTGATAGATATAGCAAATCAATGCCTGAAAAACTTGCGTCAAGACAGTGTCAAACCTCTATAAATTGATAACGAAAAGACTGGCTTTGGGAATGATGATTGCGGGTGTGCTGTCGGCTCAACTGTAAAATTATGGACATCGCTTGTCAGAAAAGCGAATACACCTCAGCTTATCTACTTTCTAAGATGAAAGATATTTCTATATGTCTGCATGGAAATCAAAAAAATTTATGTAAATTTGCAGAAAATAACTATCTTATGTCGGAATCAATTTTAAAAGACGAGAATTTTTTTTACGGTGAAATCGGTGAATTGTTAAAACAGTCAAGAATTGTCGCTTACAAGGCTGTTAATACAATTATGGTTCAAACGTATTGGCAAATCGGCAAACGTATCGTTGAGCAGGAACAGCACGGTCAATATCGCGCCAACTACGGCGATTATCTGATTACAAATCTGTCGCGGTATTTGTCCGATACAATCGGCAAAGGCTTTTCGGAGGCAAATTTGTGGAACATCAGGCAATTTTATTTAGTTTTTCCTGATTTTGACCAATTCTCTACGCACTGCGTAGCGAATCTTACGTGGACAAATATTCGCATGATTATGAGGCTTGAAAACAAAGCTGAAAGAGAGTATTATATCAAGGAAGCGTCTGAACAGAATTGGAGTTCGCGTTTACTCGAACGGCATATCAGAACAGGTTATTACCGTCGTTTGCTATCAACGCAACAAAGGGAGATTCCTGTTTCCCGTTCCGAAAAATATTCACCTGCCGATTTCATAAAAGATCCTTTTATCACTGAATTTCTTGATTTGCCGGAAGATATGAAAGGTAAGGAATCGGTACTCGAAACAGCGCTCATCAACAATTTGCAAAAATTCCTGCTTGAACTTGGTAAAGGTTTTTCGTTTGTTGATCGCCAAATGCGTATAAGCACAGAGACTTCCCATTTCTATATTGATCTGGTGTTCTATAATTATTTACTAAAATGCTTCGTGATTATTGATTTGAAAACAAGCAAATTAACCCATTCCGATATAGGACAAATGGATATGTACGTGCGTATGTTTGACGCCTTAAAACGTATAGAAGGCGATAATCCGAGCATTGGAATAATCCTTTGTGCAGAAAAAGATGAAACCATCGTAAAATACTCAATTTTAAAAGAAAGCAAAAGACTTTTTGCATCAAAATACAAGACTATTTTACCAACGGAAGATGAACTTGCGGAAATGATTTCACGGGAAAAACAAAAGTTAAAGGATTAAGTTTTTCCTTTACAATAATTTGATGCAGCTAACGCATTATGATATGATAACGAAAAGATTCGCTTGGGTAATGATGCTTTTCTGCGTATTGGCGGCAAACGTTCAGGCGCAGAAGCTGACGTCCGTAACTGTCTTTTCAGGCATTGAGCAGGATAGAAGCTCGTTTGAACTGTCCAATCCATGGTTTAACGGGTCGACGCTGGACTGGGAGATTTTTTCGCTGAAGAGCGGGATAGAGGTCGGGTGGGTCAATCAAAAAGGGCAGGAAAATTCCGTATAGGTATAGGTGGCTATTGCCGTACAACAGTGAAAAAGGATTTCGGCTCAAGCCTGAAGGTCGAATTTTGATTTGAAATGCATATTTACGGTAATCCTGAAGATAAAGTACACGAATAAATAGGAAGAAAATTTAAAATTCGCAATTGTTTCCTATCTTTGCACCTGTAAAGCAATTTAGATATGTATCTTACACCATATATCCCGCAAATACGTAAACTATGTGAACAACATAGGGTTGAACGGTTATACGCCTTTGGTTCGGCTTTGACGGATCGCTTTTCGGATGATAGCGATGTGGATTTTTTATACACTTTTAAAGATGATATTCCATTGCTTGAGATAGTAGATTGCTATTTTAATTTACAAAACGATTTGGAGCAAACCCTTCAACGCCCAATTGACTTGACTTCCGAAAAAGCCCTTAGAAATCCATATTTCATACAAGAAGTAAATGCCACCAAACAATTGATCTATGGATAAATATGTTTATTCTTGCCTATATGATATTTTGAGTTCAATTGACGAGATAGATGATTTTATCTCTGCAAATAGAACTTACGACTATTATTGCTCAAGCAGGATTTTACAGCGGGCGATAGAAAGAAATCTTGAAATCATTGCTGAGGCAATGATCTGAATGATGGAAATTAGAAAGCTATGAATTACACTATATATGAATGTATAAGAGGGTATCCTTAAATATCGGTATACTCTCTTTTATTGTCTGGCTTGACCGCCAACTGTATGATTTACAGAGCCGAATAGTCCGGTGAAAAAGTATCTCCGTTGGCAAGCTGTCCGGTGGTGGCGCCTTTCTTGAGCCATCGGACGCGTTGGGCGGACGTCCCGTGATTGAAAGCGTCGGGAACGGTGTAGCCTTGTGCTTCCATTTGCAGGCGGTCGTCGCCGATAGCGCTTGCGGCGTTGAGTCCTTCTTCTATATCTCCGGGTTCCAGCGAGTTATACATCTTATTATCGTAGTAAGCCCAGATGCCGGCATAAAAATCGGCTTGCAATTCCAGCCGGACATTGATTTGGTTGCTCTCCTTTTCGCTTAAACGGCTTTGCAACTGATGCACCTTGTCAAGCGTACCCAGCAGATACTGAACGTGGTGTCCCACTTCGTGCGCAATGACGTAGGCATAAGCAAAATCACCGCTTGCGCCCAGTTGGTTTTGCATCTGGTCGAAAAAGGAGAGGTCAATATAAACCGTCTGGTCGGCAGAACAATAGAACGGGCCTGTTTGGGAAGATGCGCTCCCGCAGCCCGAACTTGTGGCACGCGTATATAAAACCATCTTGGGCGGAACATAACGGCGCCCTACCTTTGCAAACTCCTGATTCCAAACGTCTTCCGTACCCGCCAAGACCTGCGAAGCAAAGGTTGCCATTGCCTCCTCTGCGGCAGACGGGACGTATTCCTCATTGCTCTGCTGAAATATATTTGCCGACTCGCCGATTAATACATCCAACGGATTTCCACCCATCAGCCAAGTGATAGCCGCTACAACAATCACTCCCACAATCCCCATAGAGGCCACTTTACCTCCACTCCGGCGGCGGTCATCCACATTGCCGCTCGTTCGTCTTCCATCCAATCTCATACTATTTGTTTTAAAATATTGTTACATTCCTGTTTGACGGTTTTTTATGCGTTTTATATACCTTTTTTTTGTAAAATTATTTAGATTTCTTCTTGAAATCAATCATTTTAAGCAAATCCGTCAGTTGTTCTCTGTTGGAAATCTCAAAACTTACGGGAATCATTTTTCCCCATTCTTTTTGTATTATAAAACTGTTTTCTTTGATATTCAACGCGGCAATTCCCTCCAGATGCCTCTCCAAAAAGTAAAAACCTGTCTTGAAATAGCCGTCCCAAATAGACAGCCAAAAAACTGTTTTCTTCTTGCAGGAAACATTGCAGAGCCACGCTTTACCGTCATTGTAATATTTCCAGCTCATAACCGCACCCTGTTCGCCGGTCAGAATGGTTGATAATTCTTTCAAGACAGCGAAACTTTCTCCGAGAATATTTTCCAATATGTCGTCCGTCGGAAAGATGGACGGATCGTTTAATAACGGTCTGTTGTTTAACATAATGATTTAATATTTAAATGATTGCATAATTATTATTCCTAAAGTTCCACATACTCCGTTTGGCATAACAGTTATTTATTTACTCAGTTACTCAATTACTCAGTTATTACCCTATAGCCCAATATCCGCCACAAACCGCGTCACAATGCTATCTGTATCAAAGTTTTCAGCTTGTACGACGGCGGCTTGCCGGAAGTCCTGAAACTTTTGCGGATTTGCAAGATAGTAGATAATTTTCTCAGACATCTCTTCAACGGATCCAACTAAAAACCCGCTAACCCCATCACTAATAATGTCTTTCGTCCCTTTGGAGTTAAAGGCAACGACAGGCAGACCGCAGCTAAGGCTTTCGAGCGCAGCCTGCGAAAAGGTATCGAATGTGGAAGGAACAACCAATACGTCGGCAGCCGAATAGATAGCCGGCAGCTGCTCCTGCGCCACCCAGCCGGAAAAAATCCCGTCAGGGAGTTCCTTGCGAAGTTGTTCATTTTCAGGCCCCTCCCCTACTACGGCGATGGCAATATCGGGAATGGCCTGCTTCACTGCGTGATAGAGTTGCGGCAGTTCAATAACACCCTTTTCCTTGCTTATCCGGCCCACATAGAGCATGACGGGACGACGTTCATCTATCCCAAATATCTCTTTTTTAGATGCTTGCACCGGTTTGAAATTAAGGTCAGCCCAATGCGACGTCAGGTGTATTTTGTTTTCGTCAAAGTTCATGTCCTTGCCGGTGAGCCATTTATGCAGATCTTTGTTCAATACAAACACGCGGTCGAAGGCGCCATAATATCCGCGTAACATGCGTCGAATACGATCTCTATTCTGCTGATCAAAATGCAGCACTTTTTGACTGAACATCACCCAATCCGTATGGATAAAGAAATGAGCCGGCACGGAATAGGCTTGTTTGAGGTATAAACCCATGACGCCCATCATACCTTCGGTAGAGCATATAACGCGGTCATATTCACGTTGATGGAACAGGTCGTGTATCTCCATCATGTTGGGAATCCTTACGGGCTGATCGGGGTAAAACGGAAACGTAAATTCGCAAACAGGCTTTAACACAATAAGATGGTCGTCGCTTTCCATCCTGTCGCTGCATACCAGCAGGTCGATGGGCAAATTTCGCTCCTTGATTTGACGGTGCATCGCCTGCAAGGCCACGGATATGCCATTCCTGTCGTCGAATGAATCGGTCAGCCACAGTGCGCGCTCGGGATGACGGTATTTTCCAAGCTTGTCGGAAAAATCCTTCAGGAAAGGGCGCGTGTTGAACATTACACGCGTACTGATGAAATGCGCCGCCAATAAAAAGCCGGACGCTAAAAAGGGAAAGGATAGGCCGTCGAGAAATCCTCTCAAGTCAAGGCCCGACTTTTTTCGCTTGCCGCCATATCCGCGAATATTGCCCGGCAAATCCAGTTGAGCAATCATTTTCTCGATGTCGGCAATCCCGGCATGACGGCCGCCCCATTTGAAGCCGGAAATCTTTTTGGCCAACCGCAAAAACAGTAATTCATTGAGATGCTTATTGATGGCATATATCGAACGGTAATATTCATCCGCTAAAACGGCTTGTCCACTCTGATGAATCTTGGCCATTCTCACAACCTGGTCATATACAGGTCTATAAGCAGATTTTACAATCAGTTTTGTCCAAAAGGAAGGCGGTTTTCCCAGCAGACAGTTATGGAAATAGTGAATGAACGCCATCGTCACCTTGCTGCGCTGGATTTCGAAAAAGGCATTGGCGCCAACCATCGAAACAATTTTTTCGGTCGAAGTTCCTTTATGCAATAAGATGCGCATCAAGCCGGGGTCCTTGAAGTTGATGGCAATCTGGCAGGCGTAATCCAAAAAGGCAATAGTCAGTTTTTCAGAGTTTTGATGCGAGCCGTAAGGCAGCATGTCGCCGTGCCGGATGGCTTCGAGCGCCAGTTGCGAGCGGCTTTCCGTTTTCAACCGTTCCTGCAACCCCGATATATAAAGGTACGTGCCCGTCAGACCGGAAAAGAATCCCATGTGGCTGTCAGAGCCTCCTGAAAGCGATTTTTTATACGGATCGCGGCAAAACTGCGTCGGGTTGATATCGTATTGAGCTGCCAGCCGGTCTATCTTTTCGGGTGTCGTCCCGGCAATCCATTCCTTCACCAGCATGTTTTGCCACGTATCACGCTGTCCGTTAAGCATTTCGAAACGTTCGAAAATCAGCAGCATCCTATCGAAAAACTCCATCGGCGGCATCTTGTCCGAGGCATAGTGATAGAGCGGGTGCGCCCAGATGGTCGGGATATCGTTGGCACATGCATATTCCTGAAAATCATACACATTCTTGCGCAGCTTTTCCAGCCGCACCTCCTGTTCGGCCGTAAATCCATACGTCAAAACGTGTATGCCAATGTTAAAGTCGGGCACCCAGCAGCTAAATTCGGCAGCCGTCAGCACATCCATTCCCTCCGACTGCAAGGCGTAGCAGGAGCGGGCATTGTTATGATTAGTTATCGTAAATGCATCACAACCATTGAGTTGTAGTTCCTCAATGACACGTTGAGTCGGAATCCATGTTTCCGGCACATGCAAAATACGACCGATAATCTCGTCAGGTTCATTACTATTGCAGTCATGACAATGGAGATCGATTTTCAAGAGGTCTTCCCGCGGATATTTAGCCAGCTCTTCTGCGAGAAAGCTGTCGAGGTCTGTTTTTAATTCGGCTTGAAGCATGTTATTTTTCAGTTTTTTGTACTAAAGCAACTGGATTTATCCTATTGCTTTACAATAAATTAGCAGCTAATTCCGCCAATTCGCTCCGTTCTCCCTTGAGTAAATTGACGTGGGCGAATAGCTGATGTCCCTTCATGTGCTCAACCATATAGGCCAGGCCATTGCTCTGCATATCGAGATACGGCGAGTCAATCTGCTGTATATCACCCGTAAACACCATCTTTGTGCCTTCGCCCGCACGTGTGACGATGGTTTTTATTTCATTTGGCGTCAGGTTTTGTGCCTCGTCTACGATACAGAATGTCTCGGACAGGCTGCGGCCACGTATAAAGGCCAGAGCTTCAATCACCAAGCGATTGCTTTTCTGCAATTCGTCTATCTGCCGGACTTCGGAACTGTTTGACGAAAATTGTGATTTGATCACATTCAGGTTGTCAAACAGCGGCTGCATATAGGGCGAAATCTTCTCCTTTTCCGTTCCGGGAAGAAAACCTATATCCTTATTTGCCAACGAGATAATCGGTCTGGCCAACAATATCTGCTTATAAGTCGATATTTGTTTCAAGGCCGAAGCCAGCGCAATCAGCGTTTTTCCCGTTCCGGCTTTTCCAGTGATGCCTACCAGCTTGATATTAGGGTCATTAAGCATCTCGAAGGCAAAGCTCTGTTCCGAATTGCGCGGCTGAATGCCATAGTTATTGCCTTTTTCAACCCTTTTGATTTTATCGGCAAACGGATTGTATCTTGCAAGCGCCGAATTGCGAATGCTTTTCAGGATAAAACAGTCATTAGGAGACAGTTGGCTGCTAAAGTCAAACGCTGAAGTATCAATCCCCTCACGTGACGAAAACAATTGATCAATCAGGTCAGCATCGATATTATCATATACAACAGGCTCATTTTGAAAGATATCGATATTGACGACCTTGTCCGTGGAATAATCTTCGACAGAAATTCCCAACGCACGCGCCTTCATCCTCAAATTAACATCCTTGGTGACCAAAATCGTCTTCATCCCCGGATGCGTATTGGAAACCAGACAGGTGCACGACAAAATGCGGTGATCCGGTATGCGCTCCGTAAACGCAGCCGCCACTTTCGGATCGTATTGCTCATCGGTTATGACAAATAATTTGCCCTTTCCTTCACCCAGCGAGGCGCCTTCCGACGGCAGTTTGTCGGACGTAATACGGTCTAACTCACGTATAAACTCCCTTGCATTATAATTCAACTGATCGCTGCCTTTCTTAAACTTATCCAATTCCTCAAGCATGGCAATCGGCAGATAAATATCATTTTCCTGAAAGTTTTCCAGGCACTTGTAATCATGCAGGACTACATTTGTATCCAAAACAAAATTCTTTTTCGCTCCCATTTTTTTCTTAAATTGAAATCATTTTATTATCGAATGGCAAAAATAAGAATTATTTCATTAATTTTACGCAGTTTTTCATAATTAATATGACTTATAAAGAAACATTGCATTTTTTGTCGCCCTCCTTTCAACAGGTTGGAGCGCCTGCATATAAGCCCGGCCTGGACAGGATGATTGCGTTGGATGATTATATGAATCACCCACATAAGCACTACCGCACGATACATGTGGCCGGAACAAACGGCAAGGGATCGGTGTCGCACCTGCTGGCTGCCATCCTGAGAAATGCCAAATACAAAGTGGGGCTTTATACTTCGCCTCACCTGATTGATTTCTGTGAACGCATCTGCGTCAACGGGAAAAAAATTTCTAAACGGTTTGTAGTCGACTTTGTTGAAAGACACAAGTCGAAAATAACGGAAGTGCAACCTTCGTTTTTTGATTTGACCACCATTCTGGCTCTTGAATATTTCCATCACAAGAAAGTGGATTTTGCCGTAATAGAGACAGGGTTGGGTGGCCGACTTGATAGCACAAACATCATTGAACCTGCGTTATGCATCATTACAAATATCAGTTTCGACCATCAGCAATATCTCGGCGACACGCTTCGGGAAATTGCAACAGAAAAAGCCGGAATCATCAAGCCGTTCATCCCTGTGGTGATCGGTGAAGCCGACAACGATGACGTGCGATGCGTATTGTCGAAGCAGGCAATGCAAATGAATGCGCCCATCACTTTTGCTTCGGAAGAGACGGTCTGGCAGTCATGTAAAAAACAAAACAATGGCGAATGGCTCTTTCAAACTCTTGATTACGGGACATTTACAGGCGAACTGAGAGGGTCTGTGCAAAAACAGAATGCGCGAACTGTGCTGACCGTATTGCGCCTTCTTTCCAAAATGCGGGTTAAATTGCCCGTGAAAGCCGTACAGCAAGGTTTTGAACACGTTACGACATTAACTAACTTTAGAGGACGCTGGCAAACGCTTCAAACGAATCCATTAATTATCTGTGACACAGGACACAACGAAGGTGCATGGGAAAGTCTTGCAGATGACTTGCAACAGGAAGCCGCCAATCACCGCACCCTGCGCATGGTGATAGGAATGGTTTCCGATAAAGACCTGGACGCTGTGCTGGCTTTGATGCCTAAACAGGCTGTCTATTACTTCACTAACGCATCTGTGCCGCGCGCCATGCCGTCGTTGCAGTTTGCCGAAAAAGCAAAGCAATTCGATCTTTTAGGCTCTAACTATGGCACTGTCAAAGAAGCAGTTAAGGAAGCTATCCGCGATTCTTCTCCGCAGGATATGATTTTTATCGGGGGAAGTACTTTCGTCGTGGGAGACGCACTGCCGTTTTTTTGCAAAAAACAGGACATATCCGATAAATAACTGAATATAAATAAATTAAAATTTTCTTCAATGACTGAAATTATTAAAAAGAAACTGAGCGATTCGCCTGTGGCGCGATGGAGCGTGCTGGCTATCGTATCCGTCACGATGATGTGCGGCTATTTTATCACCGACGTGATGGCGCCGTTGCAATCCATGCTGGAAAGTGAATTTGGATGGGATGGCGCTGATTATGGCTTCTTTACAAGTGCTTATGGCTGGTTCAACGTGATTCTTTTCATGTTGATTATCGGAGGTATCATCCTCGACAAGATGGGGATGCGTTTCACCGGCACGCTGGCCTGCGGTTTAATGCTTGTCGGTTGCGCGCTGAAATATTACGCCATATCACCTTTTTTTCAATTCGGCAATGTCGTTTTTATCGGTATCAAGATGCAAATCCTGCTGGCTTCCATCGGGTTTGCCATTTTTGGGGTGGGCGTTGAAATCGCCGGCATCACCGTGACCAAAGTCATTGCACGCTGGTTTAAAGGCAAGGAAATAGCGCTGGCAATGGGGCTACAGGTAGCTACAGCAAGGATTGGCACGGCATTGGCGCTCTCAATCACTGTCCCTTTAGCCAAATATTTTAACGAAATTTCTACGCCCATTTTATTAGGTTTGCTGCTGCTTTGCATCGGTCTGATTGCTTTTTTAGTATTTAGAGTGATGGACCGCAAGCTCGATGCTTCTTTGAAAGACATAAAGGAGGAAGCCGAAGAATCGTTCCGCATGAGTGATATATTGTTCGTAATCAGGAACAAAGGCTTTTGGCTTATTGCGTTGCTCTGCGTGTTGTTCTATTCAGCCGTCTTTCCGTTTTTGAAATATGCCACGTCGTTGATGATCAATAAATATAATGTAGATGAATCGTTGGCCGGCACGATACCTTCGCTTCTTCCTTTCGGTACGATACTGCTAACACCTTTATTTGGAGGACTTTACGACAAGAAAGGGAAAGGAGCAAGCATAATGATTTTCGGGTCATTATTGCTGATTGTCGTTCATTTTCTCTTTGCGCTGCCTATTTTGGACGTGTGGTGGTTTGCTGCCTTTATCATGATTGTGCTGGGAATTGCCTTTTCGCTTGTTCCATCGGCGATGTGGCCTTCGGTACCTAAAATCATCCCGCAAAACAAGCTCGGAACTGCTTATGCTACAATATTTTGGACACAAAATATCGGATTGGCAGGCGTGCCCATGTTGATTGGCTGGGTGCTGAAAACGTATTGTCAGACAGGCAATCCCGATAAACCCTACGATTATACCATTCCAATGATTATATTTACTTGCTTTGGGATTTTGGCCGTTGTAGTCGCTTTCCTACTCAAAATCGAAGACAAGAAAAAAGGGTATGGGCTTGAATTACCGAATATAAAGAAGGAATAAAAACTTAACGCGCTAATCGTTAATTATATGCACAAAATTGCCGCTGCCATGATTGAGCGGATTGCCTTCGACGGTCGATGACCATGAGACTTTCTGACCTGCATTCAAACCGTCAATTTCCTTTTGAGCAGATGCTTCACCGGTGGCAATCGTGAGTGTGAATTGATTGTTTGGAGCCGGTAGGTCTGTAGTAAACAGACAGTTACCTGGAAAGGTATTGCTTGATCGCGAATACATAAACAAGACTTTGCCTTCAGCATCGGCCGTGACCGTTCCCTTGATTACATTTGAATCTTCCGTATCTTTACTGCACGAGGTGAGCGATAAGCTCAATACAATTGAAAAGGCAATAATCAATTGAAAATTAGTTTTATACACTTTAAATAACTTTTTCATTCCGAATATTTTTTTTATATGAATAACTGAAAATTAACGTGAAATATTTCAAGCATCCGCTTATGGATTTTTATATCTTTTCATCTGTAAATCACTCTGCCGACGGGATATAAGTTGGCATCAGGCTCAACGTTCCTGCGCAATTCGGTCATAAAGAATTGCAGGATGGCCTGCGGATTGCGGGCAAATGCCGGATCGGAGGCTTTCAGCGCTTCAAATTTACTGCGCAACTCCGGATTTTGCGCAAGCATCTCACACCCTTTGACTTCCATATAACCTAAGTTGATATAAAATTCGCTTGTCGGCTGGAGATATGTATTGAAATAGCCCCAATACACGAGTGAACTTGGAGCGGCAGGTTCCAGCAAATGCGCAACAAGACGGGCACGTAACTGATTCATAGACACCATTACAGAGCCGGCCGGAAAGTGAACGCGCTCATTTTGCGCCGTAAACTCGGGCGTCGCGGTGATATGGCCTTCATATTGACGCTGCGCAAATGTCACGTTTGTAAAACGATAGGTTCCAACCAGCATCGTCGTACTGTCCTCTAACCGCGTATAGTCAATGTGATGACGGTCCAACAACTCAATAACATGCGTACATTCAGGTTTAATTATATAAGCATCAGGTAATTGCATTTCTTTAACGACTTTCGGCGTCGCATAAAATCCGGTACGGATCGTGATCGGCTTGTCATAGTCAAACGTTGTCCATTCAGCTCCCGAAAGATCGCTTTTGACTGTTTTCTTTCCCCACGTTTTGAAATCAATCATCACACTGTCAGCGCGTGACACTTCATAACTTAACGCCAGCGGCGCAACACGCAAAGCAGTTGAAGCCGTCACCTCATCAGACAAGGCAATGCTTTTTTGCAGGTTGGCATATTCGGTATTGAGGAGCTGCCCACAAATTTGCAACAGTTCGTAAGTAGCTTTTACCCGTTGTTCGTATGGTTTATAAATATGATTTTCAACAAGTAATCCGATTCTATTGACCGTGCCGGCATATCCGTTGGAATATTGCGGCGCCGACGGGAAACTCACGATGCCGGCTTCAGGATTATTCCAGTTGAAAGGCTCAAAATAGGGGAATATAGGATAATTCACAGCGGCCATTTGCTCAACGAGCTGTTTTTCAAATACTTCTTTCGTCCATTTCCTTATGTTGGCTTCCAAGTTATTACTTGACGTATCGAGTCCGTAAGTTGTAACATACTGAAAATCTGCTCCATCTGTCACATGAATATCTATGAACAGTTCGGGCATCCAATGATGATAGAGATCGAGCCAGTGTTGCATTTCAGGGGCATCGGCCTTGACAAAGTCGCGATTCAGGTTGATATTTTGCGCCGTCATCCGAGTTCCCAGCGCCTTGGGGCCATTCTGGTTGATGCGATTCGTGTCGCTGAACTGTTCGTGGCCGTCCACATTAAATATAGGAATAAACAGAATCGTCACATGATCAAGGATTTCAATATTTTTTTGATGGACAAGCAAGTCGCGCAGAAACATCAAGCCGGCATCTTTCCCGTCAGGTTCTCCGGCATGGATGCATGCCTGGATCAGCATCACGACATGACCGGTGCGGCGAACGGCTTCGGGCGTAAAATGGCCGCCTTTATCAATGATCAGCAAAGGCAGATCACGTCCCTGAGGACTTTTACCGAACGAGGCATATCGCACCATAGGCGATATCTCCGCAAGGCGCTTGCAATAGGCCACTGTCTCGTCGTAGCGAGGCGTCTCTTGAAAACCGGTCTGTTCACAAAATGTCACAAATTCTTCGGGATTCAGTGTTTTGTCTTGTCCGCAAGCCATCAACAATGTGACAATCAGACCATAAATAAATAAAAATTTGTTCATTTCATTAACAATTATTCATCATTCGGTAGAAACTCCCCCTAAAGTCCCTTCCCGTGACAATTCTTGTATTTTTTGCCGCTGCCACAGGGACACGGATCATTTCGACCGGCGCGTTTTTCGACGCGAATTGGCTCTGTGCGTTGCTGTTGCGGCCCTACGGGCGGTTTCGGAAGCAACGGGTCGCTGCCTCCGCCGGCATCATTCTTTTCCGTACGGTAACGGCTCATGTCCTGCCTTTTCACCGGCGCCGCATGACGCAACTGTATAGAAGACTGCTGATCAGGCTCTTCGCGCGTAGGGATTTGTCCCCTCATCAAGACGGACACCGTCTTTTTATTCATGTCCTCGACCATCACCTTAAACAGATTGAAAGATTCTAATTTATAGATCAATAGCGGGTCTTTATTCTCATAGCTGGCGCTTTGCACCGAATGGCGCAATTCATCCATCTCGCGCAGATGTTCTTTCCACGCTTCGTCGAGCGTATGCAAGGTGATGGCTTTCTGAAACGAGGTGGCAATGGCTTTTGACTGTGATTCGTAGGCCTCTTTCAGGTTGCACGAAATATTATACATTCTGCGTCCATCTGTAATGGGAATCATGATATTTTCATACGTGGATCCCTGATTCTCATACACTTGCTTGATAACGGGATTGGCAACCTGCGCCAACCGTTCCATCCGGCGCTTAAAATGCTTCAATACATTATCAAACAGTTCTTCGGTCAATTTGGCCGGCTTGCTATCGCCAAACTCGGCTTCGTTCAACGGATTCTCGATGGCCAATACTCGGAAAAGTTCCATCCCGAAATCTTTAAACGACCCGCCATCAGCGTATTGCTCAATTAAATTTGTCGTTGAATCATACAGCGTATTCATCACATCCATGCCGATGCGCTCGCCCATCAACGCATTTCTTCGTCGCGTATAAATCACGTTACGTTGCGAATTCATCACATCGTCGTATTCGAGCAAGCGCTTGCGGATGCCGAAGTTGTTTTCCTCGACTTTCTTTTGCGCCCGTTCGACGGATTTGCTCAGCATGTCGTGTTCCAGCACTTCGCCTTCCTTAAATCCAAGCCTGTCCATCAAACCTGCAATACGCTCTGTAGCAAATAGTCGCATCAAGTCATCTTCAAGCGACACAAAGAAAACCGACGAACCGGGATCGCCCTGACGACCGGCACGCCCGCGCAACTGCCTGTCTACACGACGGCTTTCATGGCGCTCGGTGCCGATAATTGCCAGCCCTCCGGCATCTCTGACGGCAGGCGACAACTTGATGTCGGTGCCTCGACCGGCCATGTTCGTGGCAATCGTGACCATTCCGGTCTGCCCTGCCTGTGCCACAATTTCTGCTTCCTTTTGATGCAGCTTGGCATTCAGTACGTTATGCTTGATTTTTCGCATACTCAACGTCCGGCTCAGCAATTCGGATATCTCCACCGACGTCGTACCGACCAGCACAGGGCGTCCGGCATTAATCAAAGCGCTGATTTCATCGATCACAGCGTTGTATTTTTCCCGTTTTGTCTTATAGATTCGGTCGTTCATATCGTTACGGACAATGGGACGGTTGGTGGGAATGACCACGACATCAAGTTTGTAGATATTCCAAAACTCGCCCGCCTCCGTTTCAGCCGTACCCGTCATACCGGCCAATTTGTGATACATACGGAAATAATTTTGTAGGGTGATGGTTGCAAATGTCTGTGTAGCAGCTTCTACCTTCACGCGTTCCTTGGCTTCTATGGCTTGATGCAGCCCGTCGGAATAGCGCCGTCCCTCCATGATACGACCCGTCTGCTCGTCCACAATCTTCACCTGCCCGTCAATAACCACGTATTCATCGTCCTTTTCAAATAATGTATATGCCTTGAGCAATTGATTTATCGTATGAACCCGTTCACTCTTAATGGAATAGTTCGTCAGCAGTTCGTCTTTCTTGGCCTGTTTATCGGCAGCAGAACCATCCAGATGTTCCACTTGCGACATCTCCGAAGCAATGTCGGGAAGCACAAAGAAATGAGGATCGTCCGATTTCCCCGTCAATAAATCTATTCCCTTATCGGTCAGCTCGATACTGTTATTCTTTTCATCGATCACAAAAAACAGGTCGTCGGTGATAATGTGCATGTTGCGGTTGTTGTTTTCCATGTATACTTCTTCCGTCTTCAACATGGCGGCCTTGACTCCCTGTTCGCTTAAATACTTGATCAGCGCCTTGTTCTTGGGCAAACCCTTGTAGGAGCGATACAGCAACACGGTGCCTTCATCCCTGATTTTCGAGTCATCGTTCTCCATCTTTTGCTTGGCTTCAATCAATAGCTTGGTACAGAAATTCTTCTGTGCATTCACCACGATTTCCACATTCGAGCGGAACTGGTCAAACAGTTGGTCATCGCCTTTCGGAATGGGGCCTGAAATAATCAGCGGCGTCCGCGCATCGTCTATCAAAACTGAGTCTACCTCGTCCACAATGGCATAATTATGTTTGCGTTGCACCAGGTCATGCGGGCTGATCGCCATATTGTCGCGCAGGTAATCGAAGCCAAATTCGTTGTTCGTTCCAAACGTGATATCGGCGTTGTAAGCCTTGCGGCGATCGTCGGAGTTGGGTTGGTGCTTGTCGATGCAATCGACTGACAGTCCGTGAAACATATACAAAGGCCCCATCCATTCGGAGTCACGTTTGGATAGATAGTCATTCACTGTAACCACATGTACTCCATTGCCTGTCAGTGCATTCAGGAAAACGGGCAGGGTTGCAACGAGTGTTTTTCCTTCTCCCGTAGCCATCTCTGCAATTTTGCCTTTATGCAGTACCACGCCTCCGAAAAGTTGCACATCATAATGAATCATGTCCCACGTGATTTCGTTACCGCCTGCTACCCAATGGTTTTGGTAGATGGCATTATCCCCTTCAATGCGCACGAAATCATGCGTCGTAGCCAAATCGCGGTCGAAAGGACTGGCTGTCACCGTTATCGTTTCATTTTCAGTAAACCGGCGGGCTGTCTCCTTGACGATGGAGAAGACTTCAGGCAAGACCTCATCAAGGACAATTTCAAATTTTTCCGATATTTTCTTTTCAATCGCGTCCACCTCAGTCCAGATGGCTTCGCGTTCTTCCAATTCCCTGTCTTCAATCCCGGTACGCAATTCGGCAATCCGCTCTCTTTCCTGTGACGTATATTCTATTACCTGTTTCCTGATTTCCTGCGCTTTAGCACGCAAATCATCATTCGATAACGCCTCAATGGACGGGTAAACCGCTTTAATCTTACTGACGTAGGGTGAAATTTCCTTCAAGTCGCGCTGCGATTTGTTACCGAAGAGTTTTGTCATTATGTCATTGAATCCCATAATTTTTATGTTATGTTAATACTTTCCTGTTCAATTGTTTAAAAATATAAAAAAAATAGAATCGCTCAATTTCCCTATTTTTTTTGAGCGACAAAAGTACACAAAAATACGTCTCAACCCAAAAATTTCACTCGTCCAATGTCATTTTTTTTGCGACTACCGTTTTTCGCGTTGTTTCTTTTGGATTTTTTCGATGCTTTACTGGTATCGTTTGGCCTTCGGGTCTTGCATACAAAGCTGTATGTATCTAAAATATTGTTCAGAATATAAGTATCAGATTCTTAGCCAATTGACAACCGATTA
>JAITMM010000266.1 GCA_031277335.1 Tannerella sp.
AAATCGGTCGTCGAAATCCACGTAATCACCTTTCCCCACACCACGGCGGCATCTTCTTTGGGCGTGAGAATGATCTTGTAACAGTCGAACTCGCGCACTTTTTCCGTCTTTTCCAATTCGTGCGTATAGTCGTTCACCGTTGACGACTCGCGCACCATGTCATCGTTCGTAAAGTCGCTCCCCATCCACGACTGCCCCATCACCGACGACGACATTTTTATCATCCGGCTGATGCCCGGCTGCCAGTTCCAGAGGTCTTTCTGACGTTTGAGAAACGCCTGTCCCTTCTCCTTTGCCGGCGACGTGATGAGCGTCAGCGAATATTCAGTGCCCTTCGACCAGGCTTTAAACCCGATGTCGCGCGTCCAGGTCGGGCGCACAATCGTCATCGTTATCTCCGAATAGGAACTTTTCCCGCGACGGTTATCGTCGGCACGCTTCACGATTTCCGTTGCCGTAAGTGTCTGAGCACCTGCATTAATTGCTCCAAGCAGCAAAACCGATACTAAAAAAAACTTTATTGTCCTCATATCACAAAAATTAATTCAAAAATTCAAAGATTCAATAATTCAAAAATTCAACAACATCATCCACAACTTCCTAATTATTAATTATTCATTGTTAATTATTCATTATTCATTATTCATTATCACCTATCAATCACCCCCTCATCTCTGCCCATAAAACAATCCATCACCACCCCCTTCAGCGTATCAATCGGGAAGACATGTTGAATATCTCCATACAGGGCAATAATCGGAAACCCCTTCATAATCACCGCCATCAATAACAGTTCCTGAACAGCCTTCCCGCCGAAATATTTCTTATACATTTCAACCATATTATCTCTGGCGACAAATACATCGGACAGCTTACCGAGAATAGGAGTGACATTCGGCTGCATACTGAGGCTGGAGTACAGTTTGAAAAACTCGCTGTTATCCAGAATCATATCGAGTGACTGTTCAACCCCGTCCAAAAATTCCCTCATGGTCGATCCCATCCGGTAGTTATCCATCAATTTTTGAATCCCCGAAAGCAGGATTTGCTCCAGCAGATCGTCCTTGCTCTTGAAATAGGAATACAGCAGACCGACGGAAATACCCGCCTGACGCGCAATTCGCTCAATACTTGTACTTTCAAAGCCGTGTTCGGCGAAAAGCTGCAACGCAGTATCCATGATTAACTGCCTCTTTTCAGCACGTATAGCCATATTTTGTTCCTTTGTCCTCGGCATATTTCTATCCTCTATTTATGTTTGAATGAACGCTCATTCAATAAAAAAACAGGTGCAAAGATAGCAATAATTTTTTTATTGTGCAAAGTTTTTTCACGAAAAATTTCCCTCTCCCCTAAATAATTATGAAACAATATGCAAATAGACACGCCCGGACAATCTCCGATTCATAAAAAGCAGTATTTTTGCGCCCGAATCAATCAAAGTATGCGGGCAGTTACTAAAATTATAGTGAACAGGTATGAACAGTAATATCGAAACATATTTTCAATTTCTTGACCTGCAGAAGTTTGCAGTCGACGAGTTGGACTATTCCCTGTTGGAACACCACAAGCCTAACTTACAGAAATTGGCCGAATTGAGCAATTCAACTATCAGTGTATTTGATAGTTATCTGAAAAAACACGTATTTTATTCTTCCAATTGCGGAAAAGCGTTGGGATACACCTCACAGGACTTTGAAAACGGCGGCGACCGGTTTTTAGATTCGAAAGTTCACCCCGACGACCTCACCGGATTGTGGAAAAATGCCTTCATCTTCATCAAATTGTTTTACAACTTGCCTTACGACGAAAAAATGGATTACAAAATTATAAGTGAATATCGAATATTAAATGCGATCGGCAAGTATGTTCGAGTCATTGAGCAACAGCAAGTTCTGGAATTGGATACAAATGGTAATCCCTGGTTGGCGCTGAGCATTTTTGACATTTCTCCCAATCAGCAGAATATGGACGAAGGCGTAAAAAGTGAGTTGTTGAATTTTAAAACAGGTAAAATATTCCCTTATACAAGGGCGGAAAAAGCAATGGCCAACGCACTTAGCAAACGGGAAATAGAAATACTTAAATTGGTGAAAGACGGATTGTTAAGCAAGGAGATTTCCGACAAACTGACCATAAGCCTTCACACCGTAAACACGCATCGCCAAAGAGTATTGGAGAAATTAGACGTCAATAACTCTTTGGAAGCCGTAAAGTTGGCATCAAAACTTGGTTTGATATAAGTGTATTTTACAGGCTTGAAGCGAGGAGGGGACTGATTGCCGGCTTCTCGAAACTTGGGTTGATATAATTTTTATACTGATAAATCAGTATTGCAGGCTGTTTATAATGGCTGTACTTTTGCGCCGTATTTTAAACTTAAAATTAAGCAGATTATGTTACGGTTTATCTCTATCCTTTTCTTTTTTACGGCCTCGGTGCACTTATTTTCCCAGCAATTGACGCAAACCGTTCGCGGCCATGTTGCCGACGAGGCATCAAACGAGCCATTACCTTATGTATCAGTTGGTTTGCAAGGTACAACATTTGGTGGCTCCACCGATGACGAAGGGAATTTTACGCTCAAAAATATCCCTATCGGAAGATATAATTTTATCGTTTCGTTTGTGGGTTACGAGCCTGTCGTACTCCGTGAAATTCAGGTGACATCGGCCAAAGAAGTTGTGTTGAACGTCACCATGAAAGAGAGCTTGACCATGCTGAACGAGGTGATTGTTCGTCCTAAAGTAAATAAGGAACAGCCACTTAACTCGTTGGCGACGGTCAGTGGAAAAATGTTAAGTGTCGAAGAAGCAAAGCGTTATGCCGGCGGGTTTGACGATCCTGCGCGATTGGTTTCGGCATTTGCAGGCGTTTCGAGCAACACGGGCAATAACGCCATAGTAGTCAGGGGAAACAATCCGCAATCGCTGCAATGGAAATTGGAAGGCATCGAAATCACTAATCCTAACCACTTTGCCGATATGGCTGCTTTCGGCGGTGGCGCGCTGACGGCCTTGAGTGCGCAATTGCTGGCAAATTCCGATTTCTTTTCGGGCGCCATGCCTGCCGAATACAGCAATGCCTTGTCGGGCGTGTTCGATATATTTATGCGTAACGGCAACAACCAGAGGCACGAACATACTTTTCAACTTGGTGCGATCGGCATCGACGCCGCCTCGGAAGGCCCTTTCAAAAAAGGCGCAACATCCTCATATATATTCAACTACCGCTATTCGACCATGGGTCTCCTCGTCCCCATTCTCCCCGAAAATGCTGCCGGAACAACTTATCAGGACTTGTCATTCAAACTGAATTTTCCAACCCGGCGGGCAGGCGTATTTTCCGTTTGGGGAATGGGCCTGATCGACTATTCAGATGCCGAGGCAAAAGAAAACATGGACGAATGGAAATATGATTACGACAGAGAAAATCAGGAAGTTAGACAGTTTATGGGTGCGGCCGGCCTTAGCCACAGAATCTCTCTGAACAGCGATCAATACGTGAAAACAACGCTTGCCGTCACCGCCAACGGGCTTGATATGCAGAGCGAAAGAATGGACAGCAGCAATATCTCTCACGCCAACAATGACGTGAACAATGTATATTACAATTTTGTTTTATCCTCATTTATCAACACAAAATTCAGTGCACGACACACCAATAAGTCGGGATTTGTTGCCACGCTGATGAATTATGATATGCTATTGAAAAAAGCGGAAATCGAAGGAATGTCTCTGCAAACACTTGTGGATGAGACAGGAAGAAGCGCCCTCGTATCAGCTTACAGCAGTTCTGCCATCAACCTTAATGAAAAATTAACAGCCAATGTCGGAATAACCGCACAATGGTTTCTGCTAAACAACCGCTTTTCTATTGAGCCGAGAGCAGGTATTAAATACAGGTTTGCACCCTCACAGTCATTGAGTTTGGCCTATGGCTTGTACAGCCGGCTGGAGCGGTTGAATTATTTTTTTATAAGGGAAAATTTGAACACTGACATGGGATTTACCAAAGCGCATCATCTTGTATTTGGCTATGATATAAGTACTTCCGAATTTACACATCTGAAAGTGGAGGCATATTATCAGCATCTGTTTGATGTGCCGGTCACGGCCGGGACTTCGTTTTCACTTATCAATCAGCAAAATGACTGGTTTTTTGACGGTGAACTTCAAAACGCCGGCAACGGCAGAAACTACGGTTTAGA
>JAITMM010000053.1 GCA_031277335.1 Tannerella sp.
AATATAAATTTGGGTTGAAGCGTAAAGTCTTTTATATAAAAAAGTGTGTCGCTGAATATATCCGTATAATACAACTCATTACGAAAAACATGGAACATTGCACGGCCGGCTCTTGATCCATCCGTCTTTATCCATGTTCTGAAATTCGGAATCGAATCAATCAATACGCCTGTTCTGTCGTAAAAAACTATTCTTTTCTTCTCGTTTCCAGTCTGGTTTGGAATATACCTTACATAATAATCGCCGTAAACAAAAGATGACTGAAAAGAAATAGGGTGTTCATTTCGATTTATTCTATGGGATATTGTTCCGTCAAGGTTATAGAAAATATAGTATGGATGACTCCACACACATACCTGCTCGTTCTTATCATCCCAAAAAGTCTCTACCACTTCCGTATATTCCCCCGGACCTTGTCCCAATCTTGATATTTGTCTAACAAACTTTCCCTTACGGTCGAAAACAAAACAGACCGGTTGATACGTAGTCGTTTGGCTTCCTATGGATACAATATAGTCTTTAGTACAATAAAAATGCATTTGATGATGAACAAGACAATTATTCCCTGTTTCCATTATGCTGTATTCAATGCCGGAAGCAACGGATGACAAATAAATATTGTTACTTTTAGAAATATCTTCCATGATGGATATTTCCTTAACGGCATTGTCATCAACCTGATCAGCAACAGTTTCATTCTTTTTAGCAGGGTGAGAACAATTTGCAAAAAGCAAACACAGCATTATGATCACTGTTGACAAAATCTTTAGGTGCTTTAAAAAAAATTTATCCATTTCATATCAATAAATTGTTAATTTTTTCCTGTGAATAGGCTTCACAGAAATTGCCCGTTTTTAGGAGTATCCACTCTCCCTGTAATATGATCGGACAAAGATAATGGCATTTGTCGAAAGATAAAAGCCAATCCACAGGATTTGTTGCGTCAAATGCACAAATTTCATTGTATCAGCATACAGCGAGTCTCTCTCTTCGGCACTCTTGCGGGACAGCAGGAAACGTGTGACTTGATGAGGATACAATGCGCAATACATGTATTTACTATTTATAAATGATTAAACTTCAAATTCGATAAAATATTGTAAATCTTTAATTTTATAGTTTTTGGGCAGTTTGTAGCTATGAATAAAAAGAGTATAGATAATATTCATTGATTGATTATATTTGTGTTGCCTGTGCAAATACAGATTCCGAATTTAGCTATCAAACTTTATAGGCTGTTATTTCAGTTTGCCGATCACTATCACCGGATTATCATCATCTTTCAACTCTTTCACTATGGCTTTGAGTCGTTGATGGGCGGCCGGGTCTTTGATTTGATGAGCATTAAAATATTCATCCGTCAAAAAACCTTTCATGTCGTATGCCTGCCAGATATCTACCAGTTCATTATCAGAGGTATAATGTCTTGGCCAAAATGACAGTCCGCCATCCAGATCATTGATCAAGCCGGACAGTCGGGAAATAGGATCAGTGTCTAAAAGCTGCGTTTGTTGATTGACAACATCATATAAACCAAGCGGTCTGCGACCGTCGACAGCTCTTACAGATTGGACGCCGGCAGGAATAGATATTTCGCGTTGTGGCTTTTCAGGAAAAGAAATGTCAAAAGTTGAAGCATCGAACACATTCATGCTGAAAAAAATATGATCGGGAATTCCAACCATTGGCAGCCATTCGTAGGGTATCAGGATAATGCCATCCGTTTTCATATATCCCTGATCTGTAGCATCTTCTCTCATTTCTTTTCTGAAAGCATATTTGTCCAAATTAAAAACAAATTCCGGAATCAGATTGTTTTGTTCGTTCAGATAATACATTGTATCATTCCAAATTTCTTTCACATAGATTCTATCTTCCATCCTAAACGGCCTCATAGCCCAGTCTGTCGGCATATATCTTTGGCGCGGACGATCCAAAAACACATGATTATCGTACGATTTTATTACTTGACCGGAGTCATTAAACAGCAGAAAATTATACTTTTCTTTGCCTGTGTTGTTTTGGATATGTCCAATAAAAGAACCGTCGCGAACAAAAGTGACAGTTTTAAGCGTACCGTCGGCTTTCGGGGGTAATGGAATAGACCGATGAAACTTGCCATCCCACGAATATTCTAACAGATTAAGATAGGTTTCGAGATATAAAAATTTCTTATTTTCATCAACAGTCATTCCAATCAAATTGTTATATTCACCGGGTCCATGACCGATCCTGCCAATTTTACCAATAAATTTACCATCACGCCCGAATGCATAACAATATGAACTTCCTTCAATAAAAATATGAGTTGAAGTAACAAAAATATCGATAAGTTGTTCCCCAACCAAACAGTCGCTGCATGTCTCCAGTGGAATATATTTCAGTTCACTCACAAGTTCACTTGCAGGTATGGCCTGATATTTACCGAGTTGCTGTTTTATGTCAATCACAGCTAAAACGTTAGTTTCTTTCATTGAATGATATTCGCAGCCAGTCAACAATACATTGACTATCGCGCAAATCAGAAAGTTCAAACATGATTTATACATAAATACTATGATTGAAAAGTTTACCTCTCAAAAGATTTCTTTGATAAATGATTAAACATCATGGATTTATTTGATTTGCAGAACGATTCATTTTTTCAATTTTCCGATATAGAGAGTAGGATTCGGTTCTTCGGGGTCGTCGGGATTCATGTGCGTGTACCAGTAATAAAAATACTCGGAATCGGAGGTGAGCGGACGGATTTCTATCCGTTTCTCTATCCCGTGGATATCGTCGGTATATCCGTCTAACATGTTATAGGATTTTCCTGTTTTTGTGTCGTAACAAAAAGAATACTTTGCCGTTTGCTCCTTGTTAATTTCCCTGTTATCAGGATTATATTCATAGTTTGCAAAAATATAACGTGAGCTTCTGTACAGATTGAGAAGTCCTATGACTTTGTCGCCATACAAGTCCATACCGTCATCCTTGAATTTCAATTTAAAATCCGGCACAAGCCGGTGATTCTCTATGCGGTACAGTGTGTCCCGCAAAACTTTTACGCTGGGGGCAAAAAATTTCGGATAATATTCTTTTGGCAAAAAATACATGGACGTCCCGTTTTTCACAATGTAATCAGGAAAACGGTGCATGTCTATAAATTGTTCATAATAATTTTCCCAACAGACAATGCTGTCCATAACCTGAAGATTGTTATTCAAACGATACAGTATTCTTTTTGAGATTTTTCCATCCATAGATAAACACTCAAGATATAATTCGATGTTGTTATAATTTATATCATAATACACTCCGTTGGTATTTAGCAACGATTCTTTTACAAATTTTCCATCCAAATCATAACAAATTATTTTAAAAGGGCGATCAGTGAGAATAAACAAATGACGGTTGGCCTCATCGCAAGTTGCATTTGTGATAAAATTATATTCGCCCGGTCCTTGCCCTTTCGAACCAACTGATTGAATAAATTTCCCATCCTGTTTAAAAAGAAGCACGGTATTTGGCGAGCCTAACCCTCCCATAACCACAATGATATTGTTTTCAGTCCTAATCATACGACAAATACCGGTACCTCCATAACCATAGCCTATCAGGCTTTCATCGGTAAGTTCCGGTTCGATTACTGTAATATCTTCTATGATCTCTGATAAAGGCAATGAATAGTCCTGATTTCTATCAACCGGAAATTCAGGCAATTCACCGTGCTTGCCACCCGTACAGGAAACAAACAATAGGCTAATGGTTAGTAATTTATAATATCGTTTCATGCTTTGCGAACTCTACTTCAGCTTGGCAACAACTATCACCGGATTATCATCTTCCTTCAAATCTTGTAATAAGGTTTTGAGTCGTTGATGGGCGACCGGATCTTTAATTTGATGGGCGGCAAAATATTCTTCCGTCAGATATTCTTTCATTTCGTACGACTGCCAGAAATCTATCAGTTCATTGTCCGAAGTCAAGTATCTTGGCCAGAAGGACAGGCCGCCGTCTAGGTCATTGATTAGTCCGGGTATTCGGGAGACAGGGTCGGTATCCAACAGTCGCGTCCGTTTAGTACCGATATCATAAATGCCGACAGGGCTATTTTCTTCTATATCAATTGTCCCTCCTCCCCAAGCGGGTATTGTTCTTACAATTCCTTTAGGTTTGGGGATATTTAAACCCGCGGATGTGCTGAAAAATATTTGTCCGGGCGTGCCTATGATAGGGTTGGTATTTTTAGGAATACCAATTAAATTCCTTGAGTCTTCATTATCAAATACCTGTCTTATATGAACAGGATAAATATATTTACCCAGATCGAAGTAAAATTGGGGAATCAGATTGTTCTGCTCATTAAGACAATACAGTGTGTCATTCGACAGTTCCTTTAAATACATATTTTGAGATACTTTATATGGTTCCATTGAAAATATACTTATAACATTAAAATTAGTGGCTACTCTTTCAAATTTAATGTAATTATAAAAAGACTTAATTATTTCTGCCGAATCATTAAATATTATAAAGTTATAGTTTTCTTGACCGGTACCGTTGCATACGTGTCCAATAAACTGACTATCACGTAAAAAAATAATATTATCAAGATAAGAACTTGTTTCCGGTTTTTTGATGGATTGAAGAAAAACTCCGTTCCATGAATACTTTAAAATTGTCTCACCCCTGTTACTTAGATATATAGCCTGCTCTTTTTCATCAACAGACATGTTAAATATCATTGTATATTCGGCCGGCCCCTGTCCATAACGTCCGATTTCACCCAAAAATTTCCCGTCACGGTTGAATGAATAACAAAAACTTTGATTACCGTTAAAACCATAAATAAAAATATGCGAATAACCGACATATATCTCATTAACCTTCCCAATCATACAATTATCATTTGTCTCTAACGCAATATATTCCAATTCGGACACATATTCGCTGACGGGCACGGTCTGATATTTTCCGATATTATTTAAGACGTCAATTATGGCGACGCCGTCGGATTCGTCTAGGCTGTTTTGTCGGCAACTGCACAAAGACAAACATATTAGCAACAGAATCCGCGTTCTTGAAATTACTGCTTTCTTCATTTCTTTGTTGGATAAAATTCATTGATTCATTTCGTTTTGATTAAATATCAGCATGCCCCGTTCATTTTCAACAGCTCAAAGATAAGCATCTATTTCAATTTAGCAATGACAATCACCGGATTATCATCTTCCTTCAAATATTGTAATAAGGTTTTGAGCCGTTGATGGGCGGCCGGGTCTTTGATTTGATGGGCGGCAAAATATTCATCCGTCAAAAAACCTTTCATGTCGTATGCCTGCCAGATATCTACAAGTTCATTATCAGATGTATAATGTCTTGGCCAAAATGACAGGCCTCCATCCAGGTCATTGATTAATCCGGGCATTCGGGATACCGGGTCGGCATCCGGCATCTGCATGGAACGCCGGACTACATCATATATTCCCAAGAGTTTATAATCCTCGTAATCATGTACCTGCCCCATGGCATACATCGTCTTCTGAATCCCTTTGGGTACGGGAAAACTTGGCCGGGGCCCTCGCCAGATACTGAAAAAAACATAACCGGGAGTACCAACCATCGGATAATCAGGGGAATTGTACTCGGGGATGATAAGAATATCTTTGTAATTCGTTTCCTGCCATTGCTGTGAATGCTCGTAAACCTCTCTTAAATGGAGTGGAAAAGCGTATTTGCCCAGGTAAAAAACAAATTGGGGAACAAGTTCATCCTTTTGATTCATAAAAAACAATGTATCATTATAATATTCTTTCACATAAATATACTCTCCTATTTTAAATGGCTGTATGGAATTATCATCGTTCCCACCCCAGGAGCCTACCCGCTCAAAAAAAATGTGGTTATCAAAAGCATTAATCACCTGACCGGAGTCATCAAACAGAATATAATTATGTGTCTCGTTGCCTTTTTGGTTACAAATATGTCCAATAAACATGTTTTCACGCACATAAGATATATCTGTAACAGGACGTTCATTCATGCTTGACGGCAGACTGATTGATCGACGGTATACACCATCCCACCCATATTCATATAAACCGCCTATTGTTTCAAGGTATATTG
>JAITMM010000215.1 GCA_031277335.1 Tannerella sp.
ATAATACGGTGCGCATAGCGCGAGTCGTGCAGGCTATGCGTCACCATGATGATGGTCGTCCCTTCTTCGTTCAGTTGGGTGAGCATGGCCATCACGTCGGCGCCGTTGGTGCTGTCCAAGTTGCCGGTCGGCTCGTCCGCCAGGATGATCTTCGGGCTGTTGACCACCGCACGGGCTACGGCAACACGCTGCTGCTGACCGCCCGACAGCTGCGACGGGAAATGGTTGCGGCGATGCATCATCTGTACCTGATCCAATGCCTTTTCCACCAGCGTCTTACGGTCGGATGCCTTCACATTGTTGTATACCAGCGGCAACTCCACGTTTTCATAGACCGTCAACTCGTCTATCAGGTTAAAGCTCTGAAACACAAAGCCTATATTGGCTTTCCGCAAGTCGCTCCGCTTGTTTTCGTTGAATTTGGCCACTTCGATGCCGTTAAACATAAAGCTGCCTGCATTGGGTTCGTCAAGCATACCCAAAATATTCAATAACGTGGATTTGCCACAGCCCGAAGGCCCCATAATGGCCACAAATTCACGTTCATGCACCTCCAAACACATTTTGTTGAGTGCTACCGTCTCCACTTCTTCCGTACGGTAAATCTTCTCCATGTCTACAATCTTAATCATGATGTTCTTTTTTTAAATGTTTATTGTTTTGTAATTTAATTTTTATATTCATCTTGCAAAACATGATACAAAAACCGTGCCAAAAATGTATATATCTGATAACATGATTATTATAGAAAACGCATAAAAAAAAAGTGTCCGATATCGGACACTTACTGTCCGAAAACGGACACTTTTTGAAAAGACGGACTGCGATTGACTTGATAATTTTTTTTTGTATATTTAAACCTGAAAGTGCGTCATCAGTGCGATTTGCTTGACTTGAACCGTAGTGGCGTGTTAAAAGACTGAAATCTATTTCCCAAGGGCTAAACGCTGTTTCAGTTCGGCTATTTCACGGTCTTTGTCGGCAAGGGCTTGTTTTTGTTCCGCGAGGACTTTTTGGTCTTCATCGATCTTTTGGTCTTTGTCGACAATGGTTTGAGCTTGTTCGGCGATGAGGGCATCTTTCATTAGGAGTTCATTAATATAGTCGTCTTCCATCTGCATTTCTTCCCTGACTTTTCTTGATTCGTAGGCTTCACGGAGCTTGCGTATGATGTGTCGATATACGTCGGGAAACTGGTCTTCATCCACCTTCAAAATATGTCCGTCGTCGACAATGCTGTCTTGATCAAAGATGCTCAAAAGGTTTTCAAGTTCATTCCTGCGCTTTTCCTTCAATTGACGCACCTGTATGATCCAGGATTTGTGGTTCAGGCTGCTGATAAATTCATTCCTCGCATTGAGAGGCTTGCCGGTAGTCAGATCGCTGACGGTGTAGTCGACTTTGATAACCGGACTGTCGGAAAGCCCTATCTCGTAGTTTAACAGGTAGATGCAATAAATCTGACGGGCCTTGACTCTTTTACTGTCCGACGTGTTCTCGGCGCTTTGATACATCGTGCCCAGATAGCGCCTGAAACGCATAATGTCGGTGGCAAATTTTGCCTTCTGAAGTTCGATGATAACCGTCTTAAAGTCACCTTGCCCGGTTTCAATCTTTGCTGCAAAGTCAAAACGGCATACTGTGATCTGTTCCAGCGTACGGTCTACAAGACTCCTGTCTGTGCCGGGTTTTAATACGTATTCGGTCGTCGTAAAAGCCAGGTCTACGATCTGTTCGCCGATTATGGCCGACAGAAAACTCTTCGCTACACGGCTATCGCTCATCATATACTTGAAGACAGTGTCGTATATGGGGTTGGCTATGATCATGATGAATAACTGAATAATGACGGATACAAAGATAGGTGTTTTTGTTGAATTGAAGGTCAATAGCAAATAAAAAAAAGTGTACGGGCGAAAATTTAACAAAAGTCTTTTTGAAATGGCGGCCTGCGATTGACTCCATATAATTTTTTTGTATTTTTCGCCCCTGACTTGGTTATAGAAGTCTTATCGCCATCTACTTACAAAAACGACTGGAATTACAAGTTCAATCTTTACGAACAGGCCGGCGTAAGAGAATATTGGCTCGTAAACCCGAAGACAAGAGTCATCAACATCTTTTTGCTGCAACCTGACGGTCGATACGGTCTCGGCTCAGAATACGATTATAGTCAGATAGCCCCTGTCTATCTTTTTGACGGTCTGGAAATTGAACTAAGCAAAGTATTCGTTGACGTATAATTTAAACTGCTCCGAATGACAAAAAAGCGCATCATTCCACATTTGTTGCGGAATCTCCTGATTATAGCGATAGGTGATTGCGGATCAAGTCCGCAATGACAAGTCAGATAAAAGATCGTTCAGAGTTTAAGGTGATTACAAATTCGTAAAAAACGATTCGTCAATCGTAATAGACCTGAAACGGCTCAAAAGAACTTTCATCCGTTCCATGAGATCTTCAAATTCAATAGGGATTTCGCCTATAAATGTTTCATACATATTTTTGTAGTCTTTCTTCCAAATATCAATAATATCCTCATTTTCAGGAATAAAACTGATTTTCGAAGGACAAAGTGTACTGTAATCGACACCTTTTTCCCTTGTCATAATGGATCGATGTTTTACAATCATCTGATAAAGAGCACTATCATCTAAGGCTTTCTTGGCATAATCCGTATCCATCAATTTATGCAAATCATATAGATGCCTCGTCATACGCATAGAATGAACGCGTCCTTTTTGCAAGGCTTCATGCAGCAAAAACACTTTTTTAAGAAATGTACGCATGGGCGATACGGCTTTTACGATAAAACTTTTGTCAGCAAATAGCTCATTTGGATAATTTTCTGCGATGATTGAGCGCAATTCTATCGACTCGTTTGGTTCATAGAGGGAACGGCAGCTGATTTCAATTTTTACCGAACTTTTCAGGTATTTGCTTTCAGGAAACAGTGATGGATAATTGACAAATATGACACGCGGATCAATGTCGGACGAATCTGTCTCTTCCAGTTCAATTTTATATGCCGAAATATCAAATGCTTTTAATTTTTCGTCCAACTCATTAATTAACTGATCTTGAATGTATTTTGATGACGCTTTTCTAAGTTTCTCCCGTTGGTTTTTTGTTGAAATTTCACTAATTCCAAAAAAAATCCTGAAAATAGCCACATCAATATCTTCTGAAAGACGCTCTATCAACTTCCAACACTTCCCCAACGAGGTGCCACCCTTAAAAACGAGATAGTCTGCGCAGGATGTTTGAAACAGCGCTTTTAAAACCATTGTCACCCACCAGTCTTTTTCAATTGCTTCCGGCGAAAAGCCTGTGTGCGCCGATATATTTTCTACGATAATACGCTGCCTTTCAGCCGAAATACTTTGCCAGTTATTCATTTTTTATCAATTAAAGGTATGATTATTTTTTTTATCCAAGCCGGAGCATAGTTTGCATCGTTTCGTAAGGTTTGTTTATCTTCCGATTCTATGATAATTTTATTTAAGTGATTGATGTGCAGTTCATTTACACCCTCTTTTCCTATCTTTTTCAAGGCGGAAACAATCAAGGGCATCATTTCTCCCCTAAACAGAAAATTTCGAGGCGATGTCTTTTTAAAGGTTATTTTACGATTACCAATACGCACTACGCGTGGTGAACCATCAGTCGAATAAACCACATTCATAGGTACTTGCGTTGAAAGTCCCAATAAATTAATGGCATAATTTCCTGCAGGAAAAGTTCGGGCATTGTCACGTTTGGCTATGGCTTTGGCAACGGTATCCGGAGAGGGCAACATAACGCCAAGCTCCTTGTCTACAATAGGATACAAATATATACCATGAGCTATTCGAAGCAATGTTTTGTTTTGAGCAAGCCTGAACAGCGCTTTATTGACAAGTTCGTCATGCCCGATATCACTGAAATCCTTTGCAAAATATATTTTGCCTGATTTACCCTTTTTGATCCGTTTTCGAATCTTACCGGTGATGCTATCTTCCATATTCGATTATGATATATTTGTGTCCGAAAAAACGTTATATATTCGGACATAAAAATAGTTTAATATTTTGTATAATAAAGAATAAAATAAAATTAAAATTTCACCGCAAAGATAATCTTTTATCCGATACTATAGTACATTTATGAGAAAATTATATCTGCAATATCATTAAATTTACGTTTGATTCGGATTATTGAAGTGCCTGTAGTCTTTTTACCCATGAAAAACGAAGTGAAAGCGTTTGTAAAATTCGTGTCCATTCGTGCCATTGCTTCCCCTGCGGAAAGCCAAACATTAACTTTCAAATGAAGGAAAAGTCGTGGCAAAAAAAGAAAAATCCGTGGCCCCAACAGCACTGCATCCAGGTTTGTCCGTCTATCGTCGCTGTCA
>JAITMM010000279.1 GCA_031277335.1 Tannerella sp.
TGGCCTGAAACTACCTCAAATAAAGCAGTGACCTGGACAAGCAGCAATAGCACAATTGCTTCCGTAAATACTAATGGCGTAGTAACGGCTAATGCTTCAGGCACAGCAATTATTACAGCCACGGCAGCATCGCAAGATGCGAACGGCAACGAGATCAAGGCAACTTGCGCAGTGACAGTGACTAATCCTGCAACAAGCATCAAATTCGACAAGGATACAATGTTAATGAGAGTTGACGGATTACCACGACAACTGACAGTAATACGTACTCCTACAGATGCAGATGCGGATTTCAACTGGGCAAGCAGCAATGTTAATGTTGTCACTGTAGATCAGACAGGATTGGTTACTCCCGTAGCCCCGGGCAAAGCAACCGTCACCGCAGTTACGAAAGACGGACTCCGCGTTGCAACATGCGAAGTTACGGTAAGTCCGAACACTACACCGATAACAGGTATAACGCTTTCAGCTACTACATTGACTATTAACGGAAGTGATAAAGGCACTTTGACTGTAACTTTAGCGCCTGTCAATACGACCGACCAGGATGTAACTTGGACAAGCAGTGATGAAGATATTGCCAAAATTACAGGCACAGGTCTTACAGTTGATATCAATCCTGTAGCCCCAACAGCAGCCCCTACTCCACCGGCTACCGGCGACAGAACAGTGACAATTACAGTTAAATCAAATGCTGATGCAACCAAAACTGTTTCCTGTACTGTAACGATAAAATATGTTCCGACAACAAGTGTAACTATCAGTCCGGCTTCGCTGGAATTTGCATCAATAGCAGCTGAAACTCAAAAATTAAATGCAACTGTTTCTCCGGCCAATGCCTCCATTAAAACCGTAACTTGGAAAGTTGATACGGCAGCCACAGCAGGAATTGTTGCAGTTAATTCAGTAACAGGTGTTGTGTCACCATTAGATGTTGGTACAACAAAAATTATTGCTACAACTGCAGATGCCATAACAGCCACGTGTAATGTAGAAGTGAAATAACAATCTTAAAACAGGAAAAAGGATTCATCCTTTTCCCTACTTACGTCAGCCTGCCAATCATATTTGGCAGGCTGATTTTTTTTAAACATTTATACAAGGGTAATACGATATCAAACCAGTAATACTGAATCAATCACCAATCACTTTGGTTTGGATTTTTAAAATTAAGTGACGATTTTCGGTTTGGATTTTTAAAAAAAAGTGTCGATTTTTGGCTTGGATTTTTAAAATGAAATATATTTTCTTGAAAATTTTGCTCAATACGATAAAATAAAGGTTTTTCCACTTTACGCTATTTCTAATCTCTCTAAATAACAACTACTTATCACCGCGGCGCACGCCGATATACGTACACCGTAATAAAAGCATACAGTACATTCGGTATCCAGACGGCTACCATCGGGCTGACTAATCCGCTGATGGCAAAGGAAGAAGATACTTTGGAAAATAGCACGTAGGCGAAACTCAAGCCAATTCCGATACCTATATTCAGCCCCATCCCGCCTTTTATTTTGCGGGAAGAAAGAGATAACCCTATGATTGTCAGAATATAAAAAGACATGATTGTTGCGTAGCGCAGATGATATTCTATCTCAAATGTCTGAATATTCCCGATGCCGCGTTGTTTTTGTCGGACGATATGCCGGTATAATTCGGGGCTTGTCATCGTCTCGCAGTCCACATCCGAGATCAGAAAGTCGGACGGGACAAACGTCAGCACCGTATCGCGGCGCGTCCCTGTCGTAATGTTTTCGCGCATCCCGTCAAAGTCGCGGATGATATAATCTATTATTGTCCAATGGTTTAGAGAATCATATTTGATGGAATTTGCTATCAGTCGGGAAACCAATTGTTTATCCTCAAAATGATCGAGCGAAAACCTGTATCCCATCGACGAAGGCGCCGAATACAAATCAAAATAAGCAAAAATGCCGGGCTCCACTTCCAGTTGGATATTTCTGCCTGACTGCACCTCTTTGTTTTTGATGTATTTATTCTGAAACGCTATCCGCGTCACATTTGCCTTTGGAATGACGTAAGCGCTTAATATAAAGTTACCTGAAGCAATGACAGTTGCCGATAAAAGATAAGGCAGCATCAGCCTGTTAAAACTCATCCCGCTTGAAAGCATGGCAATAAATTCGGAACGGTCTGCCAGCCTTGAAGTGAACCAAATCACTGTGATAAAAGAAAATAGCGGACTGAACAACCCGATAAAATACGGTATAAAATTGGCATAGTAATCGAATGCGATCTCCGACACCGTTACTTCCGGTTTCAGAAACTGCTCAATCTTCTCGTTGATATCGAACACGACGGTGATGGCAATCATCAGCACGGTAATAAAGACAAACGTCCCGAGAAACTGTTTGATAATATACCAGTCAATTAGCTGAAATTTAAATCCTTTGCGTTTCATACCCTCTGCGACAATTCGTTGATAATCCCCTTTTTCCACTCTGAAAAATCACCTTCCGCGATATGACTGCGCGCCTCCTTCATCAACCACATATAAAAGGCAAGGTTATGGATCGAGGCGATCTGCAATCCCAATATCTCGTCGGCCTTAATCAGATGGTGCAGGAAAGCCTTCGAATAGGCCGTGTCTACAAAAGCAAAACCATCCGTGTCAATCGGCGAAAAGTCATCAGCCCATTTCCTGTTACGCATATTCATCGTTCCTAAGCGAGTGAATAACTGCCCATTGCGCCCATTTCGAGTCGGCATGATGCAATCGAACATATCCACGCCACGCTCGATGGCTTCGAGCAAGTTGGCAGGCGTGCCCACGCCCATCAGGTAACGCGGCTTGTCTTTTGGCAAAATCTCATTCACAACTTCAATCATTTCATACATCACCTCGGTCGGTTCGCCGACGGCCAGTCCGCCAATCGCATTTCCGTCCGCCTCCTGCGAAGCCACAAACTCGGCAGCACGGACGCGCAAGTCCTGATAGACACAACCTTGCACAATTGGAAACATGGATTGTTCATAGCCATGGACAGGCTCCGTTTCTTTCATCCGCTTCACACAACGGGTCAGCCATGATTCCGTCAGTTCAAGCGACTTCTTCGCATACGCATATTCTGCATCGCCGGGACAACATTCGTCGAATGCCATGATAATATCTGCACCGATAATCCGTTGAATATCAACAACATTTTCAGGCGTAAAAAAATGTTTGCTTCCGTCGATATGGGAACGGAATTCGGCTCCTTCGAGACTTAATTTGCGATTTTCAGCCAATGAAAATACCTGATAACCACCGCTGTCCGTCAGTATCGGACGGCTCCAGCCGTTATACCGGTGCAGCCCGCCTGCCTGCTTTAAAATGTCCAATCCCGGACGCAAATACAAGTGATACGTATTGGCCAGCATGACTTGCGCCCCGACGACGTCTCTCAACTCGGTCACATGAACGGCTTTGACGGTACCCTGCGTGCCAACCGGCATAAAGACAGGCGTTTCTATCGTCCCGTGCTCTGTCGTCATCAGTCCTGCACGCGCCTGCGACCGGCTATCCGTATGTTGAACCTCAAATTTCACCGCGTATTATAACTGCGAAAAAGGCAATGGGGCAAGGAAAGTACTTGTATTGTTGGTAGCTGTATAGGCGTATTCAGGTAGTTTTGAAATAGTTAGCCAGTCGGGGTGAGCCACAAATCTGCCCCATGCCTCTGCCCTTGTGGATTCGTCCTGATACCACGTCAGGTACATGAGCGCCGGCATCCGCGGCCCGGCCAGGATATCTCCGTAAAGCACCGAATTGATGCCGCAATTGTCGAAAATGCCGATCTCGCCATCATTAAACATCTTGACTTTCCGTTTATTAGCTTCTTCGTTCGGACTCCAGTAGATACGCAGTTCAAGCAATGTGCGGCTTATATCGGGATTGCGATGCACCGGGATACTGCTAAATGCCTCACACAGAAATGTTTCAAAGTTAGAATACACCGGATTGGGCGCCGAAGTATCATAAAAACCTTGTGCCGTATTTTTAAAGGTGGCATCATTCCATATTTCAGTCTTAACACGCAGATAAGTAGCGATATCGGGATAGATAAAAACAAGATGACGTTTTTCGGCTTCCTCGCGCTTGAAGAGTTTAAAAGCGCCGACTTTCACACCTTTACGGTTAAAAGCCGGGATCAGGGCGTCCATGAAAAAGTTATCGAGTGCTTTCCCGTCTCCCGTCAGCGTATAAATCCTCCATTCGTATATTTCTTTGCCATTGCCGGTTGCAGGTGCCTCATTTCCAAGCGTCGGCACAATAGACAAGGCCGGAGCAGCTGCCAACACTCCGGCTAACTTCATAAAATTTCTTCTTTCCATATATATTTGTTTTATAATAACTTATCGAGGTTTATAGTGAAAAAGGCGCTGTTCGGCCAATGTCCCGTAAGCAGTGCCGCGACGCCCATAGTTGCAAAAAGGATGTATGCTGATGCCTCCGCGTGGCAAGAATAATCCTGTCACTTCGATATATCTGGGGTCCATCAACCTTATTAAATCCTTCATAATCAGATTGACACAGTCTTCGTGGAAGGCTCCGTAATTACGAAAACCAAACAGATAAAGTTTCAAGCTCTTGCTTTCAACCATTTTTATATCAGGAATATAATCGATCAGAATTGTAGCAAAATCCGGTTGCCCGGTAATCGGACACAATGCCGTAAACTCCGGACAATCGAAATGTACCCAATAATCATTGTCAGAGTGCAAGTTAGTGAATGTTTCTAAAACTTCGGGAGAATATTTTGAGCTATATTCTGTCTTTTGGCCGAGTAATGTCAATTCTTTTAGTTCCATATCTTTTTATTGCCTTTTTTACAATTATCGTCTTAAATACAAAATTCTCACTGCAAAAATACGGTTTTTTTTCAAACTTGTTTGTATCTTTGTTTTTTCTTTCATCAAACAGATTGAAAATACATGGCAGACGATAAAAAAATCATCTTCTCGATGGTGGGGCTAAGCAAGACTTTCCCGCCTCAAAAACAGGTACTTAAAAACATATACCTGTCATTTTTCTATGGCGCTAAAATCGGAATCATCGGCTTGAACGGCTCCGGGAAATCCACCTTGCTCAAGATTATTGCCGGAATAGAAAAGGAATATCAGGGCGAAGTGGTGTTTTCGCCCGGCTACACGGTCGGATATTTGGAGCAGGACCCGCAACTGGCAGCCGGAAAAACGGTAAAAGAGATTGTGCAGGAAGGCGTGCAGGAAATCGTGGATTTGCTGAAAGAGTTCGAAGAGGTCAATGAAAAGTTCGGTGACCCTGACGTATTAGAAGATCCCGATAAAATGGACGCCCTGATCAACCGGCAGTCTGCCTTGCAGGACAAAATCGATGCGACGGACGCGTGGAATTTGGACAGCCGACTGGAGAGGGCGATGGATGCACTTCGCTGTCCTCCCGAAGACAGGATTGTCGACACATTGTCAGGCGGCGAGCGACGCCGGGTGGCCTTATGCCGACTGCTGCTGCAACAACCTGATATCCTGCTGCTTGACGAACCTACCAATCACCTCGACGCCGAATCCATCGACTGGCTCGAACAGCACCTGCAACAATATGCAGGCACTATTATTTGTATAACTCACGACCGCTATTTCCTTGACCATGTAGCAGGTTGGATACTTGAACTCGACCGCGGCGAAGGCATCCCGTGGAAAGGCAACTATTCGTCATGGCTCGAACAGAAGACGCAACGCATGGCGCAGGAAGAAAAGCAGGTCAGCAAACGGCGAAAGACGCTGGAACGCGAGCTGGAATGGATTCGGATGGCGCCCAAAGCACGTCATGCCAAAGGGAAAGCGCGCCTCAACTCGTATGAATCGCTGCTCAACGAAGACCAGAAAGAGCGCGAAGCCAAGCTGGAAATATTTATCCCCAACGGCCCAAGACTTGGCAATAAAGTAATAGAAGCCAAGCAGATAGCAAAGGCCTACGATACAAAATTGCTGTTTGACAACCTGAACTTTATGCTTCCGCCAAACGGGATTGTAGGCGTCATCGGGCCTAACGGCGCAGGCAAGACAACGCTTTTCAGGCTTATCATGCAAATGGAAACACCCGATAAAGGCACATTTGAACTAGGAGAAACAGTCAAGATAGGCTACGCCGACCAGACGCATCAGGACATAGACCCTAAAAAGACTGTCTATCAGGTGATTTCAGGAGGCAACGAGTTCGTCCGCGTCGGAGGAAAGGAAATCAATGCACGGGCGTATCTTTCCAGGTTTAACTTCACCGGCGCCGACCAGGAAAAATTATGCAACGTGCTGTCGGGAGGCGAACGAAACAGGCTTCACTTGGCCATCACGCTGAAGTCCGAAGCCAACGTATTGTTGCTCGACGAGCCTACCAACGACATTGACGTCAACACGTTACGCGCTCTCGAGGAAGGGCTGGAAAATTTTGCCGGCTGTGCCGTCGTCATTTCGCACGACCGCTGGTTCCTCGACCGAATCTGTACTCATATCCTCTCATTTGAAGGCAATTCCGAAGTGGTCTATTACGAAGGAACGTATTCTGACTACGAAGAATACAAGCGAAAACAGTCAGGCTATGCCGAGCCTAAAAGGATTAGGTATAGGAGTCTTTAGGGAAAGAGCGTAAGATATTAAGAAACAGTAAGATTGTAAAAAGATAACTAAACATTATATTTATTGTTCATTATTAATTATTCATTGTTCATTCAAATTATAAGATTATGCAAAGATTTTTATTTTTAGCTGTAATGGCTATTGTGTGTGTTACTGCGAGTTACGCAGCTACCGGTGAGGAAGAAAAGTTGTTCAACGGCAAAGACTTGTCTAATTGGGACTTTGTAATAGACGGCAACTCAGTGCCTGCCGACCAGGTATTTTCCGTCCAGGATGGAGCCATCTTTATCAAGGGACAGCCTTTCGGCTACATGTATACAAAAAAGAAATACAGGAACTACACGCTGAATGTGGAGTGGAGCTGGGTGGACGAACCGTCCAACAGCGGTATTTTTGTGATTATCGAAAACACGACCAATCCTTTTCCCAATGCGATTGAGATTCAATTAGGTGCAGGCAATGCCGGTGATTTTGTATGTCTCGGTGGATCGAATCTGGCTGAATACAAGGCTCCTGAAGGTGCTGCACGCCCCAGATTTCCAGTCGTAAAAAAGCGTGAACCGTCCAGCGAAAAGCCGACCGGCGAATGGAATAAAGCCAAGATCGTCGTTCACGAAGGGACTATTATAGTGTATGTCAATGATGTACTGCAAAATGTGGGCGCCAACGCTGTAAAGGAAGGCCATATCGGATTGCAAAGCGAAGGCAAGGGCATCAATTTCCGCAACGTGACGCTGATTCCTGAATAAAAAATGATTTAAGGCGTAAAATCGTGCAAGCACGATTTTACGCCTTAAATTTTAAAACTTGTACCCTAACGACAGCACCGCCCGGAAAGTATTGACAGACAGGTCGGCAGGGTCTGCGTAGACCGGTTCTATATTGTATTCGGGATAAGTCCAATAACTATTGGAAAACGGATATAACTTTTCTTTCTGCACTCGATATACGCCGGCAATGTCCATGTAAAAGTTGGGCGTGAAACGGTATCCCAATCCTGCCGAAATATAATTTGTAGACTTGGTGACAGTGTAATGAGGAACGGTTCCTGCCGTAAACACCTCTGCGTCGCCGTTGATCAGTTGATCTTTCATCGGAGATGGTTGCCAGACATAACCTGCACGGATGGCAAAACGCGGAGTCACTTTCAATTCGACACCTGCCTTAACAGTCGAAGCAAATTTAAAATCATCCTTAATAATGTCATTATCATTTTGATACATATCACGATTGCCGTCACGGTCAGCTAATGACATATAGTTATAGCCCGTCAGTTCATAATCCAAACTGACCAAAGCCGTAGTACCTATAATACCGGCCGCGCTGAAAATCCAGCGTCCCGGCGTCTGCATGCTATATTCAGCATACGAATACTCAGGTATATACCCTGTCATCAGAGGATCTGTTTCGTTAGCGATATTCGATTCGCCATACGCATCGAAATAATCGGTCAACCTAAAGAATTTAGGCGAGTTATAAGCTACTCCTAACCGAAGCATATCGATAGGACGAACTATGGCGCCGATATTTACGGAATACCCTGTCCCGGTCGTTTCGAGACTATTACCTAATTTCAAATAATCAGTGGAGCCGAAAGACTCTTCATGCGTTGAACTCATATTGTAATCAATAGTTGTCACGCCAAGCGTCGCCCCAATAAACATAAAATCAGAGATATTAGTGGCGATAGAGAAGTTATATTCACTTATACTTCCGCTTTCACCTATTCTAAGCGTAGTTCTGTCAGGCGAATAAGGCGACCATGTATTGCCTGTCCTTTGCCCGAAAGCGCTGTGGTAAACATCTGAAAATTCATATTTTGCACCGAAGAAACCCGATTCGTATCCCAAGATGGACAACCACTGGCCTCCCAGATTTCTATTGTTATAAGGATCGTAGGAATCTGTCAGTATCAAATCATTTTCTACGATTCCACCATTCTCTCCAAACGCATTTGATGCACGCGAAGCCACATAATCTGCCATAGAATATTTGGGAGAACCGGCAACGGCATAGCTCCTGTTGAAATCTTTGATTTTATGATAGGAGATGCCAAAGTTCCATCCTTTGATGCCATACTCCTGACCTGTCGGGAAATAGCCGGTATACGACAAATTGTCGAAACCGAATCTTGTCTTACTTGAATTGCCTGCCCATCCGGCAGTTGAACCACTCGTTGCTTCTGTGCCCGTTGAATTTACACTCATTGTGGTTTGAAGCTCGGAACTGCGATAGATAGCAAGTCCGGCAGGGTTGGTCGACATTACCGACATATCACCTCCGAGTGCTCCAAAGGCGCCACCCATACTGACTGAACGTGCCGTGCCACTCAAGTCGGATTGAGAATAGCGGTAAGCGTCCATTTCTCCCTGCGCAAACAACATCCCATTGCTTAATAAAAGCAATGTACTGATAAATAAACTTATACGTTTCATAATTTATTTTCCTTCCACAACATTACTTATCTACGGCCACCGCCGCCGCCGCCACCGCCGCTTGAACGACTGGAGCCGCCACCACCTCCGCCGCCGCCGCTATAGCCGCCTCCGCCGCCACTGCTTGAACGGCTACTGCCGCCGCTGTAACTGCCGCCGTAGCTACTGCTGCTCGATGAGCGGGGTGTACTTTGCATAGTCGACCGCGAGGACGAGCCGGAACTGCTCCTTGTAGCCGGAGCAACTGACGTTGAGCGTGATGCACTGCCGCTATTGCTGCGTAAAACAGGTGCTGACGAGCCATTGCTGCGTACCGCTGAGTTGTTGTTTGAGCGCACGGTGCGTGTCGAAGTGTTCGTATTGCCGGTATATGTACCTTGGTTACGACCGGCCGTATTGCCGGAATTAACCGTAGAGCGCGTCGAATTGTTTCTGACAGTATTTGCTGTTGATGAATTACGCCCGGTAGTGGCGCTTTCTCTTAATGAAGTACTTCTGCCTGTTGAGTTTACGGATGAGCTACGATTTGCGACATTTCTACCTGAGCTTGTCGCGCTGCGTCCATTTATTGACGAAGACGATGCATACGTCGAACTGCGGCTGCTGCGCCCGTAAGCGCCTGTCTGACGACCTCCCTGATTCAGGTAATAAGGTCTGGAATAGCCATAATAGCCACCGCCGTAATAACCGCCGTAATATCCGTAATAACCACCGTAATATCCTCCGCCGTAATACCATGGGTCATACCACGGGTCATACCAGCCGCCATACCAGCCGCCGTACATACCACCCCAACCCCACGACCAATATGGACGATACCAAGATGAATAACCCCAAGGGCCATACCACGAACTGTAACGCCACGGACTATACCAGCCGCCCCAGCCACCGTACATACCGCCCCAGCCACCATAACCCATATCAATATTCACATTGACAGTGGACTGACCATCAGCATATTGCGTATCGTAACCGTAAGCATAATACCCGTCGCTAATATGTAAATCAACATTATCCGCGCCGGTAATAGTAATCATGCTCGGGGAATGATAGCGGATGATCCGCTCAGAATATTCAGTATCGGAATTACGATCAAATCGGATCGTATCAGTTTGATCTGCAGCGTTTTCTTCTTCGTAGACGTATTCTTCTTCCGGAGTATACCTGCGATTGTAGACGTCAACATCTATATCTCTTATAGATGACGGCTCGTTTTGATTAGTGTAAGATGCCTCTTCGGCTGTATAACTTGAAGGGGTTTGTTGCTCTTCAACTTGCACTTTCTTAGTGTTTTTCTCCGAAGAGAAATACACATCGTCATAGAACTGTCCCTGCCCCATCGCTCCTAAAGTGATAGTCATCATTATCAGCAAGGTAAATAATCTCTTTGTTCTCATTTTTTTTTCTCCTCTATCTTTAATAATTAATAATATAATACTATAAATAAGACTGCTAAATTCATCAAAAGTTTAATTCTCGTCTGTCGGTAAAATCTCAACATGTATCTCTTACCCTACAAAGATAATGCTTTTCCGTAAATCAGAATCCTTTTATGAATAATTTAACACATTCTTTATTGATTATTGACGAAAAAAAGAAAGAAAACGTTGCACTCAACTTAGTTTTTTAACTTTTATTAATACACTTATAAACACGAAAAAATAAATTTTACTCAATGAAAAGTACTGTTTTTCCTGAAAATAAAATACCTTTGTCCGCAAAATGATGAAATAAAATGAAATTTTTGTCGACAATCAAATATGTAGCTTTGTTTTTAGTTATACATTTATTTGATATATATCATCTTGCTGCACAAGATGATATAATTCCCGATTGGAGGAAAGAGATGGAGAAAATTGTGTATACGCCCCGCTATTTTGGCGCCAATGCTTTTCCGATTTCTGAACTGAACAGCGGACGTCTCGGCACTCGATGGGAGCTTGAAGTCAGGGGCGAATATCATGATTATGAAGGAGATAAGACAAAGGATATATTTGCCCGTCTATATATACCTATTGCTAAAGGGAAAGCGGGAGTAGAGATCAGAGGAGTCATTGTCGAAACGTATAAGACTGACGAGGCTACGAAGTTGGAACGCCACGCCGCAGAAACAAGCCCTCCTTTCACGTGCACCGGCGACCTGATAGTCACTTCCTATTACCGGTTGCTGCAAAGCGATCGATGGCTTGACATCATGGTCAGCGGCTCATTGAAGACAGCCAGCGGTAACCGCTTGGCCGATGCACGCTATACTGATGCCGCTTCATATTGGTTTGACATGACTGCCGGACGCAATCTTTGGCAAACAGCCGATAAAAGTTACTTTTTTCGCTTGCAGGGGATGATCGGATTTTATTGCTGGATGACTAATGACATGATTCACAGGCAAAACGACGCCTTATTATATGGATTCGGAGGTACACTTAATATCAAAAACCTCTCCCTCTCAGCCGATTGTTCGGGCTTCGACGGGTATAAGAACAATGGCGACAGACCTATGATTTTCCGTTCAAAGCTAAACTTCGAATATAAAAAGAATATTCTATCCCTACGATACAATCACGGCATCAAGGATTTCTTATACGACACTTACTCGATCGGCCTCATCCGTTGTTTTTGAAAGGATTTATGTTTTATAAATAGCTGGTACATAAAAAATTAAAGGATGTCTCGCGACATCCTATAATCGTTAGTTAACCTTAAATCTAATACTATTATGAAAAACCACACTGCAAAGGTAAGGCTTTTTTCCCATGAACGTCAGAATCGTATGTTAAAGTTCTATAAATTAATACTGTTTTTTTTTATTGCCATTTAAAAGAAAAATCATACCTTTGCCAAATATTTATCAATCAATTAATATTAATAGTTTTATGAAACATTTCATTTGTATTGTCGGATGTGTTTTGGTCGCGTTTACAGGCTGCAGGTCGGAGTCTAAAACCGCGGCCGAAGCCGATATGTGTTGCGTGGCGAACAAGGATTCGCTGGAGATTATCATGAATATCCCCATGAAGATCAAGCCCGAATATGTGACTATTTTTAAGACGGCTTTTGACAAATGTCGGGCAGCCACCATGCAGGAAGAAGCCTGTTTGGCGTACGATTTATTTCAGTCGTACACGGACTCCACTGAATTTCATTTGTTTGAACGTTGGAAGAACAAACCCGGACATCTGGCTCACATGGAACAGGAGCATCTCAAAGTCTACTTTAAAGAGATTGAAGGGAGCAGGGATCAGACGGATAAAAAGATGATTACAACGATTGTCTGCCCTATTCTCAATCCGAAATGATGTTATGTTCGACCCCGTCGGGGTCGCGTTAAAATGCAAACATTCAATGCTATAAATATGCAATCCCCTCGGGATTGAGGGATATATGGAATGATTTAGCCCGCCGTTGCCTGTTTATAATAATTATATCGCTCAAGTACCTCAGGTACATATTTATACGTTTCCCTGCCACGCAGATATCCGTGTTTGCAGACAGGATCGGTATAGTATTGGGGTTCAGACTTTAACCGGATAAACTCGGCAACGTTATTGTCCCACACATTCGGGTCTTTGCCATATTTCAATGCTAACTGGCGGGCGTCGTTGATATGACCTATCCCCGCGTTATAGGCTGCAAGGGTTAATTTTATAAGCTCCAAGGTATCAGTCACATCTGTCAATGCCTGTCTATAATCCTCCAGACAATCCACCCCTGCACGGATGTTTTTTTCAGGGTCCTGCATATCGCCGTCTGCAAAACCTAAATACGCAGCCGTGCGTGGCATGATGCCCATCAACCCTTCGGCACTGCTCCAGCCTACAACCGTCGGGTCGAAGTTTGACTCCTGATATGCAATCGATGCCAACAATTGCCAATCCCAACCAAGTTGTTGTGCATATTTTTTAAACAATCCGTCAAAAGGAGATATCTTGCCGTCCGTCACTCTCGGCACAATGGAGCCGAGAATAGGCACAAAATCCTTGGAACGCTCAAAATAACGTTTGGAAATAGCTTGATACGAATTGATTCCTTCCGTATTGGAAGCCCATTCGTTGATGGCGGCTGCCAAAAGCGGAGAAGATTTGCGAACCACCCATGACGCACGGTGTTTAAAGCTGATTTCCAGGTCTATATTTATATTGCGAAAATACGTGCGGCTCAATCTGGCGATATTGGCTTCGCTCACGGTATAGGGAATGATTCCGGTGGAAACCATCTCAATAAGGTCTTCGGAAGTGACTGTTTTTTCCTCCACATGCATGATGTTTATTCCTCCTCCCAATTCGCCGTCCAGATTTTCGAGGCGCTGATGATAAGTGGAGTTTTCATTTACATATACTTCTTTTCCAATTAATTGAGTGACATCGTTCAGAATCGTGTCTCCGGGATTAACACGCTGCACGATGACAAGATAGGACTGCCGTTCATGGCCGCAAGGCAATACGTCATGTTTCGTATCGCTGTCAATCTGAACGGGATAAGCCGCCACATCGGCTTCACCTGACTGGAGCATCTCAATAAGGCGCGTTTCATTTTCGGCCACTTTGATGTTGAGCGTCAATTTGTGTTCTTTGGCAAAGTCGGCAATCAGATCATATTCGTATCCCATGGGTTGCATCTTGAACTGAAAATAGGTAGTCGAGCTGTTCAGCGTGACGACGGTGAGTTGGCCGGATGCGACAATTTCGCCGAAATCGGTAGAACTGTCTTCCGGGCGTTTGCTCGGATAGCAACTACCGAGCAGCATGACCGCAAGCAAGGCGAACTCTATTGTTTTGTGAATCATCTTACTATTAATCCTTTAACCTCAGCAGTGCCACATTTTCAACATGATGTGTATGGGGAAACATATCTACGGGCTGCACTTTGCAGACCCTATATTTCGCGCTGAGCCTGTTCAAATCGCGTGACTGGGTGGCAGGATTGCAACTCACATATATTATATGTACGGGCGCGATGGACATAATCGTGTCGATAACATGGTCGTGCATGCCTGCACGCGGCGGATCGGTGATGATGAGATCGGGCTTACCATGTTCGTTCACAAACGATTCTGTCAAGATATCTTTCATGTCGCCTGCAAAGAAAAAGGTGTTTGTCAATCTGTTAAGCCTCGAGTTGATGACGGCATCCTCTATGGCCTCCGGCACAAATTCAATGCCGACGACTTTTTTTGTCCGTTCGGCAATGAAGCAGGCAATTGTCCCCGTACCTGTATAAAGATCATAAACAATCTCATCTCCACGCAGTTGCGCAAATTCGCGCACGACTTTATAAAGTTGATATGCCTGTTCGCTGTTTGTCTGGAAAAATGACTTGGGGCCGATTTTGAATTGCAGGTTTTCCATCCGTTCAATCAAATGGTCTTTGCCTGAGAACAATAAGACAGTCTGATCGGTGATAGTATCATTGCATTTCGAGTTGATGACATACATCAGCGACGTGATTTCAGGAAATGCGTCACGCACGCTTGCCAGCAGCGCTTCACGTCGCTCCGCGTCTTCGTAAAAAAAGACGGCGATGACCATCAATTCTCCGCTTGACGACGTCCTTACAATTAATGTACGCACGAATCCTGCCTGATTCCTAAGATCGAAAAACGGATATCCGTCATGTGTCAGGCAATAGTTTTTTACAAAAAGGCGGATGCGGTTGGAGACATCGTCCTGGAGATAGCACTTATTGATATCCAGTACTTTATCGAACATTTTAGGGATATGGAATCCGGCGCCGTTCCATTGTTCTATGGCCTCGCCCGACGCAATTTCACTTTCGGTCATCCAGCGTCTATTCGAAAACGTATATTCCAACTTATTGCGATAACACGTCGTTTTTTCAGCGCCGATGATGGGTTGTTTTTCTTCAATATCGACCTTTCCGATGCGGGTCAGATTGTCGTACACCTGCTTTTCTTTGTAGCGAAGTTGCTCGCTGTAAGGCAGATGTTGCCATTTACAGCCGCCGCATATCCCGAAATGTTCGCAAAAAGGCGTAGCCCTGATTTCCGAATAGCGGTGAAACGCCACTGCCCTACCTTCCGCAAAATGACTCCTTTTGCGTGTCAACTGGATGTCTACCAGATCGCCGGGCACCGTGCCCGACACAAAAACGACCATCTCGTTTACCCTTGCAATCGCTTTTCCTTCAGCAGCTATATCAGTGATTTCGACCTTTTCCAATAGAGGCAATGCCTTTCTTTTCTTTACCAATGTGATTGAATTTAGCGTATTTTACGATGCAAAAATAGCGATTTTGTTTTACAATATATTATTAATGAATGTTAAACATTTTTCATTGCACATTTTATGCTTGTATGTGCGAAAAAGTTACTATATTTGCATCCTCAAACTGGTAACGCACTAAATTCT
>JAITMM010000223.1 GCA_031277335.1 Tannerella sp.
ATCTTTAATATGACAACTTTCAGAGATTTTAGAGACAAGGTATCCATTCTTCAATTAGCCGAGTATTTGGGATATAAGCCTGTTGCCGGAAAATCCACGAAAGCACGGCCTGTGTTGAGCGATGCTTCCGGCGATACTATTCTGATTAAGAATCCTACAAATCCTTCGCTTCAGTTGTACTGGAATACAGGCAACTCTCTACAGCATGGCAGTGTTATAGACTTTGTGAAGAATAATATTTCACGCTTTGCCCAACGTGGACGCAACGAAGTAGACAGTATTAATCTCATTTTGTCTCACTTTTCGGGTGTTGTTTACGATAATACAAAGTATTTAGATATGCCGGTTCACGAACAAAAGAGTTTTACAGAATCGGATTACCGAGTCGAAAAGCCTACCGTAGAACAACTGCATTATCTTACCAGAGAAAGAGGATTATCACGCAATACGGTTGAAACGTTTTTACCGTTCATCCGTATCGTAACGGAAAATAATGGCTATAAGAATATTGCCTTTCCATTTACTACCCCTGACAACCAAAGTGTGAGAGGCTACGAAATGCGGAATTATAACTTTAAGTCTTTCAGTGCCGGTGGAGACAAGATTAATTCTGCCTGGATAGCTAACTTTTCCAATGTAAATAGCGAAGTATCAAAGGTATTCTTTTTTGAGAGTGCCATTGACGCCATGTCATTTTATGAGATGCGCCCCATTCCTTTTGACCTGGAGAAGACTGTTTTCGTTTCAGAAGGGGGATATCCGTGTAAAAACCAATTTTTGAACGTGATTAATACTTTTCCTAATGCAGTTTGCTATGGTTGCCATGACAACGATATTTCGGGGCACTTGTTCGATATTGAACTTGCCTGCAGTCAGGCGGATCGCCATGTCATCAAAAACAAACAGGATGACGGCGTAAGATTTACATTCGACAATGTTATGTTTGTTTTAAAGAATGAAAAGGTAAATCTTGCCAACTTTCTTAAAAAAAGTAGATTATTGTCTGATGTGAAGTCTCTTAAGCCCGTAAAATGTAAAGATTGGAACGAAGCGTTGAATAATAAATTGACCGAATCAAAGAAACCTGTCTTTACTGTAAATAGGTAATAATTAAATTAATAAAGAAATGAGTGACGGTACTGATGATGTAGCAAGGCTACAGCGAGATATAGCTGATGTTTTTAATCAACTATTTTTTGGTTTAGGACAGAAAAAGAGCAATAATCATAGAGATTATTTTTCTGTTAATCAAGAAAATAATAATGTATCAATTAAATCTCACTTCGATGGACAAAAAGTAACTCCTGATAGCAGAAAGGAATTGGAAAAATTTATAGCGGAGGAAGTTCAAAAGACAAATACATACAACAGTACAATAGATGATGCTATCGGGAAAAATAGGGAGAATGCCGGAGATATTTTTACGCCTAAAGTATTTATGGACTTGGGTGGCCACAATTCCGATTTGTTGAAATGTACAGATAAGATTGATATTGTAGACTTTCAATTTGAGAAACATATTCAATTGAATCTTTCCAAGTCGTCATCTTATGATTATGATGGAGTTATGTTGAATGCCAATCCGGTGGACAATGAATATATGATTGGTTTTAGAAAAAAAGGCGAATCAGAGTTTTTAGACTGGTCACATGTTCCTGCGGATAAATTAGAGGTTTTTATTAAAGAAAAAACGCAACTTAACGAAAAGGCTTATTTGGCTGATATGAAAAAAGGTTTTCTGTTCAAAGAGAACGAAATCCCGATGAAAAAGTTAAAGGAAGCCGGCATCAAATGGGATGAACTTTCTGCGGTGAATCGGAATCAACTTTTGAAAGGGCGGGAAACCTCTGTATTAACGGTAAAAGGTAATGGTAATAACGAATACAAAAAAGGCCATTTAAAGCTTCAGCGTACCGGTGCTGATTCCGCTGCCTTAATGTTCCGACAATCCAATCATAAGGCTATGTCCATAAAATTTACTCCATCTCTCAAAATCTAATTGAATGATAACGCTTAAGCCTACTTTTCGATATTGGATAATGACCAACATTTTGTGGTTTGTTATCATTGCCCTTTTGTTTTCAATTGTTTGCGCTTTCGCTTTGGAATGGTGTTTGAAGGCATTTTTGGGCGTTGTTACCATGTTGATAGTGTTGGTAACGTTTTGGAATTACCTGGTACTGCGTAATATTTCGTATATTATTAATAATGAACAAATTATTTTGAAACGAGGTGTTTTCAACCGTACTACCAATTATATGGAACTGTACCGCGTCTATGACTATCAAAAAAAACAAAGTATAATGGAGACTACTTTAGGTCTGATGAACATTATTGTCTTGTCACGCGATATGTCCAATCAAAAGGTTATTTTTATGGGAATTAGTAATGATGATAATGTTATCCCATTCATCCGCGAGAGGGTAGAGATTGAAAAGCAACGAAAACATATTGTTGAGTTCAATAATCCTTATTCGGGAAGTCTTGTATAGAATTTTTATTTTTAAAATTAATTGATATGAATAGCACATTATCTTACTCCAATTTTTGGCAACGGAGATTGTATGAATATTTGCATGACTATCATCCTTACATGGAAGATAATCAGCAGGATATGATTGATTTTATTGTGATGAGGGCTGATAATGCCGATAAGGCTTATGTACAGGCCTCGGATGACGGAAAAAACGGTCTTGAGTGTGAAGATGCGGGTTATGACGCTTTGTTCGCGGGACTTGAGTTTTCACCCTTTTTCTATCTTATTGAAACTTGCGTTGATTTATACGGATATGAGATGACAAAGGAAGAAGCATTGGAAATATACCGGTATCAGGAAGTTAAGGATATTTTTGACAAATATGGCAATGATATTGAAGGCGATGATAAGGAATATCAACTTATTGAAGAATTAACCCCCTATCTCAAACGGTATGATGGAAAGGGTGTCGTAAACCAAAAATTTTCGATATAATTGAACCTGCAAATATGATGTCATTGAATCGGAGAAAACGGGAACAAAATCTAAATATTTGGTGTCAATATTTATCCGTGTTTCTTAACCAGGCGTTTGTTTTTGGTGTCAAAATCTTCGTTGGCGCTCGATTCCCGCAGCTCTTTTTGGTGTCACTTTATCTGGTGATCCGGCTCCATCCGGGTTCCGGCAGTTCCAATTTTGGTGTCAAAAAATGGCAACGCTAAGAGAAAAACTGGCGACGAATATTGATGCTATCGAAATAGCATTGAAGTTGGGCAGAGAAAAAGCAACTCCCGATGAAATACAGGCGTTAAGACAGTTCTCAGGGTTCGGCGACCTGAAATGTATTTTGTTAGACCCTTCAAATCCCGAAGAATTTGCACGGTCGGAAAAACATCTTATACCGCTTGTTCAGCGTTTACACGATGTTATTCAAGATAATGCGCCAAAAAATTACTATAAATATTTTGGGTCATTGGCCACAAGCGTATTAA
>JAITMM010000005.1 GCA_031277335.1 Tannerella sp.
ACATTAATAAAAAAATTGGATATCAAGATTGACGGAAATCCGTATGACGACTATAATTTCCTGAATATCGAATGGACACAGGAACTGCTGAAACCCAACGAGTTCAAGTTCGTCATGCAGAAAAAAAACTTCCACAAGGAGGAAGACGACGTCAGTTTCAAGATTGCCAAGGAACTGATAGGCAAAACGATCGCCTGCAAGATTCAAACGCAGCGATTCGATGAAAAGGCAGAGCAGAAAAACGAGGAGATGGAGTTCGAAGGCATAGTATTCAATATTGAAGTATCGCGCAGCGACATGACCGCCGAAGTCCTGATTCGCGTAACAGCCTACAGCCCTGATTATTTGCTGATGGACAACAAGCAAACCCATTCCAGCATCAATAAAACACTGAACACAATCGTTGAAGAGACTGTTGCACCCTACAATTTCAAGAAACAAATCAATCCGCGATTCACGGACGATATTCCCTATTGTGTCCAATACAATGAATCCCATTATGATTTTCTGGTCAGGCTGGCTCGGCGATACGGCGAATGGCTTTATTACGACGGCAAGGAACTCGTCTTCGGAAAACTCAAGGAAGCGTTGCCCGCGCTCGAACTCTTTGCCCGCACCGACATCCTGAGTTACAGGCATTCCGCAAAAATCACGCACGACAAATTCCGTCACGTTTATTACGACTATCTGAAATACGAAAGAACGATCAAAAAAACGGAGCAGGTAGATACCTCGTCGGGCGACGGATTGTTCATACAGGAATTAAAGGCGCAATCGCAAGCGCTTTACAAAAAAGAGACGTGGCAAAACCTGCACAGCGCCGTACTCGAAAACAACCCTGCCGATGTAGGTGAAATATCGGTCAAGGCGCAATTTCTGGGCGACAAAGCCGAAATGTCGGTTTGTTCCGGCGCTACGGTACGCACCGATTTGCAGATAGGAAAGCGTTTCAAAATCAAGGACTTTTACGACAAGTCGAATAACCGGACAGGCACGTTTGACCACGAAGAACTATTCGTCTATAAAGTCACCCACAAAGCCCAGTCAAACGGGTACTACGAAAATGTCTTTTCGGCCATTTCCGGCAAATGCGAATATCCGCCGTATCACGACAGTGACGTCTATCCCGTAGCGCCGACGCAAATCGGATTTGTAAAGGACAACAGGGATCCCGAAAAATTGGGTCGCGTGCGCGTCCTGCTCAACTGGAATCCCGATGAGGAAGAACGGTGGACGCCCTGGATCCGCATTTCCCAACCGCACGGCGGCTTCAACAAGGGATTCTACTACATTCCCGAAATAACTGAAGAAGTCATGGTCGGTTTTGAAAACGGAAATGCAGAAAAACCGTATGTGATTGGTTCAGTGTACGATGGAGAGCAACACCCCGACAAGGGAAAATGGTATTCCGACACGAACGACATCAAAGCCATCCGCACCCGCAACGGACACACCATCGAGATTCACGACCAAAACGACGACGGTTTTATCCGCATCTACGACAACGAAAAGGATACTTACGTCCTCACCTTTTCTACCGACAAAAAACTCATCCGGCTCGAATCGAAAGGAAATATTGAGTTGTTTGCCGACGCCGATATTGTGATGCAGGCAGGAAATGACATCAGGATGCTCGCAGGCAACGATATGAAAAGCGTCGCAAACAAAAATATGACGGAATCCGCAGGCGAGAATTTAAGTATTACGGTCGGAGCGTCGGCGGATATTACTATCGGAAATAATTTGTCCATCAAAACAGGAAGTGACGCGATGATTGAAAGTGGCAATAATTTAACCCTTCAAGTGGCAAACGACTTGGTCAATCGGGTAGATAATGACTGTATATCAGCAATACAGGGAGATCAGAATACGAAGATCGACGGCAACAGAAACGAACATATCATGGGCAATATCGAACAGAAAGCCGACGGCTTGACGAAAATAGACGCAGGCGCCAGTCTGGATTTATTTGCAACAAAGGTAAATATCAATTAAAATTGAAAGCAATATGGCAAATTATGTATGCAGCGGAGCGCAACTGAAATGCGCAATGGGCTTGGCCCCATCGGTTTTGATAGTGACACATCCTGCGGAACCTGTATTCATTGAAAACATGAATATGGCAACCATCATGGATTTTCTGCCCGTTACGAACATCCAGCCATTCGGCATGTGCCGGTCGCCGATAAACCCTGCGGTAATAGCGGCAACAGCCGCTGCCCTGGGTACGCCGACGCCTGCGCCCTGCATTCCCGCGACAGGGACGCCCTGGGTGCAAGGTGAAACAACGAAAGTCATGGTAAAAGGCAAGCCCGCACTGATGAACGACGCCAAATTGTCATGTATGTGGGCGCCGGCAGGAATTGAAGTGGCTACTACCGGGCAATCCCTTGGAATTGCGGGAACCGGGGCAGCAGCTGCGCCGGCGGTTGTGATCCCTCCTTCTCCGAGGTGCCTGGTACTTTTCCGACCGGACGATGACTATCAGGGGGAATTTGGTTTTGACTGGCTCCGCGATGACATACCTAATGATAACGTATTCAATATGAGTTATGAAAGGACATTGAGAGCAGCTTATCTGGCTTCTGGTGTGGAGTTACGGGATAGATTTGCCTACAATGTATTGAAAAGCAATGAATATAACCTTATATGGAATCCTATAAAAGGGAGTGCATCTTCGGGTTCCTACTTGAATTTATTCCCTGAAACGCTCATTGAAACGCTGTCCATATATCCGGAGCAGCCGCCACTGCAAAGTTCGGCAACATTGCAAGTGTATGTGGAAATAAATAATGAGGACGTGGACGAAATAAAATTTGAATTTGACGGCAATTTTATTTCAATCAATGGCGGGGATGCATATTCATTACCTGAGAAAAAACAGTGCTCACTGCAAAAATCTGCCAATAGCACGATAAAAATTACATGTAAGAACGTGATTTCAAACGATAACCAAGGTAAAATCGAGGTATGGGCTTACCCCAAAGGAAGCAAAGCCAAACCGGAAGAACAGCAAAAAAAAGAGCGTAAATTAGTGGGACTGATAAAAGTAGGACCAAACAACGACATAAAAAGATTAAAAATTGTATTGGTTAAAGTTCTCACCAATATAGATAATATATCAGAGGGGGAAAGAACGGGTACATTTGTCGATGAAGAAATAAAACATGTATATCTTGCGCTTTATCAAGCCTTGATTATTCCTGAAATCGAACATTGCGGTATTATGTTGGATTTATCAAAAAATAAAGACTTCCAAGTATCCGGAAAGTATGTATATACCAATAAGCTTAATAAGCTTTTTATTAAAAACTGTTTCAGAAGTGAACTTATTCATGACTTACTGAAAGAGACGCGAAAAATATTTCTCAAAGATGATAGAAATAAGAAATATCGATCCGATTGGTTTACTGCATTCTCTTTTGACAATGAGGCATCGAATGAGGAAGGTGTGCTATCGGGATCTGCTGAGGAACTTGGTATGTGGAATATCGGATTGTTTAGAAACGATCTTGATGTTGTGCCTTTTGCTGTGCCTTGGACTTTGCCCCATGAAATTTTACATAGTTTTGGCTTATTTCATACACACGACAAGGGATGGCCCGAAGCAAAATATATCTATGATTTGGGCCCGGCTGCTACCGCTACGGACAATGTAATGAGCTATAATAATGTGCAGAGGAGTACATGGAAGTGGCAATGGATTATTATGAGAAGACACTATAGACTAACATCAAACATAACAAAATAGCAATGAATCAGGAAGAAGAAAAAAAGGAAGAAGGCCGCATCAAGGTCTATATCACCTTCAAGGAAAAGACGGTTTTATTCAGCGCCAATCCATTATACACGTTAAAAGTGACGATGGAAAACGTGAAAAAACTCTCGAACATGTATCCCGATAAATTCTGGAACCTGCCCGAATACGACAACAACGGGCAACGCATCACCTACTATCTTGGGAAACAGGACAGCAAGTCCGTCTTCCTCTCCACCGCCGCCACCGGCGAAGACCGCAGCCTCGAAGACTACGGCGTCAGAGCAGGCGACAGGCTGAAAATTATTCAGAAGGTGGTGGCGGGGTAATTGACAATTGACAATGATGAATTATGAATGAGATAGAATCCTACAAAGACAAGGTGAAGCCGGGACGTGAAACACGCCTCTACAACGAATGGAAAATGCTCGACGCGGCGTGTGCCGAAAGCAGCGAGATAGACTATGCCGTCACGAAGCGCACGCCGTCCGGCATCCCCATCGCCTACGAGATCACCTTTCGCATCACGTCCATCACCGGCGTGGAAGACGCTGATGCGCAGGGCTTTCAGAAACCCGTCTTCGGCGACAGGCATATCCTGCAAATCACCCTCCCGAACAACTATCCTTCTGCCGACGGCGGATATCCCGATTTCAAGTTCGTTACCGATGTCTGGCATCCGAATATCCGGTTTTTCGGAGCGTTCAAGGGGCATGTGTGCCTGAGTTTCGAGAACAGCAGCGCCTCGACTTCGCTTGCCGAATTTGTCGGCAGAGTCGCCGCCTATCTCCGGTATGAAGACTATCATGCCATCGACGAGGCGCCTTTTCCGGAGGATCCGACGGTGGCGGAGTGGGCGAGGAAACAATGGACAATGGACAATTGACAATGAATAATTAACAATGAACAATTAATAATGGACAATCAAATATCCAAAATAAACGTTGCTTCCCGTCTATTTCTTTGCCTCCTGTCGTGCCTTTTCACATGCGGCTTGGCGGCGCAGGAAATACGGCTGAACGGCAAGGATGGTCGCAATCGCGAGACGGTGTCCGTCAGGCTGTATGACAATAACGAAGGCAATTTTATCCTCGAACTGCCCCTGACTTTTCACGTCACGCAAAACAATATCCTCTTCATGTTCGTCGGCGATGACAACGGCGTTACCGGCAACAACGCAATATGGATGTTCGATAAAACCGTGTCATTGAGCGACTTTCTGAAACGAAACAAACAGGTAGGCGTGGGCAAGACGTTCAGAAAACAGATGACCCGCCTGGAATCGTTTTTCGAGCAGTCGGAAAATGTGGAAAAATTCACGTGGTTCGACAACGGCTTCGAGCAGGTGCAATCGTCGCCTAAACCCGTCTTTTTCAAGGTGAACGACCCCGCAAAACCCGTCGAGTTGAAACTGCGTTTTTACGCCTCCTTCGAGAAAAACGACCGCTCGCAGGAATTGACTTCGGAGGCGGGAGTAGTGAGAATAAAATTGACAATTGACAATTGACAATGACAAATTAATAATTAACAATGAACCATTAACAATTTTCGGATATGAAACGAATACTTTTAATAATGATGATGGCGGCGGGAATGGGCTTGACGGCTGCCGCACAGGATTCCATCGTGTACAAACTGTCGCCCGACGTTCAGCTTCAGCAGGATATAGTGCTGAAAAGCACCAACGACATGTTTGATATGAACATGAAAATCGGCGTCAAATGGTTGCAGATTGAAAATAAAATCCAGCTGACCTTCGACCGCAAGGCTGCCGGGGGCAACGAACTGTTCCTCCTCCTTTTCTACATGTCGAACCGGCGCGAAGCGGTAACCGGCGTAACAGACTGTAAATCCGGCAAGAAAGTACTCTGGAGCAAACTGAAAAGCGAAGATTCCAAATACATGGAGTATTTCTTGCAGTCTGACAATCTGGTCATTGACAATTATGCAAACTGCTATCGCTCGCTGGCAAGCAACAATGAGGAAGAATTTACATTCGACCTCAAGGAATCGAAGGACTTCGTCATCACGCTGCCCGGATTTTTTGTCGTCAAAACGGAGAAACGACCGTGGTATTCCTTTTCCAAGCGCGACAAGAAGGTGCAGTTCAGAACTAAACCGTTGAATCTCAACATTCAGATCGAACAGAAACGGGCGATTGACACCTGCGCCATTGCCGAAAAAGTAGTTACCTACATCAATGCCTACCGGAAAGTCCTCGACGAGGATTCGCAGGAATTGCTTGATGCACAGAAGAATAAGAGTTGCGTATTTTTCGGTCTCCTCAAGGACAAGATTCGCAGGACGTTTGTGGAGCTGAATGACAAATGCGAGAAATACACCGTCTGCCCGACCGTCGCAGCGGCGATCAAGGATTACAACACAGCGTTTGAAACGGTTTTCAAGGAAGAATGCGTGGCGCCCGCCCCCGTCCGCTCCGGCTGCACGCTGAGCGACAGCGAATTGACGTCCATCAACAACCGCCTGCGCAACCTGCAAATGAAAATCAACGTCAAGAAACGCAACAACGCAAGCGCCGACGACGAGCTGAAAGAATACCGCACCATCAAATCGGCCATCCTCCCGCGCCTCTCCCCCGAATGTCGCCGAAGTTACAAGCAAGCCTGCGACGCATTCGACAGCTATTGCTCCAATATTGAAAGTCTGTTTTAATCACAAATCATGAATATTCAATGTTATACCCATAGGCAATCCGTTAGGATTGCATCGCTCGGTAGAAAATGCATGACGTCTTTGGTTGCATTCCGTACGGAATGCATCCTTTGGGCGGCTGACCATTCTACCGAGCGACACATCCCTGACGGGATGCAAACGGTCACAAGCATATCATTCAAACATTAAAATTAATCATTATATAAGATGCCCCATTCAAAATTCATACTGTCATTTTTCCTGCTTTGCGCATTGTCCGTATGCTTCGGCGCCGTAGCCGGCGAGCCTGTTTTTACGGCGAGGGAGACGTTATACAGCACCCGAAACGGCGCCGCCATCGGCGACCTGACATTGAGCATCGAGACAAAAAACGCCAAAAACAATGAATGGACGCTCGTGATCGGCGACAAGGGCAATAACTTTTTCGACTCGCGCGACGGGAAAACCTTGTGGATTTTCAGCCGGAAAACATCTGCCAACGAC
>JAITMM010000020.1 GCA_031277335.1 Tannerella sp.
AGCGGGGCAAGTGCGTCGTCTTCGTTTTCCACGCCGGCTCCGTCAATATGGACGGCGGCGCCGACGGCAGGCTTGCCGTCACATTCGTAGGCGAAGATTTCGATGGTGATCCTTTTGAATTTCTTTGCCACTCCCTTGGGGGAGAAATGGGTTGCGGTGGCGGTGTAGGCGTTTCCGCGGAGCGTTGCCGTGCCGTCTTCCTTCCAGTAGCCGCGGGCTTCGTCGAACGTCCAGAGGGGGAGCGTGGCGGGCATTCCGGCTGTGTTCGTGCCTGCGGGGAGGGCGTAGGTGACGGTGGCTTCCCTGTCTTTGGCGATTTGCAGGGGCTTGCCTGCGTTATCTGTGAAGACGATGTCCGCCATGCCTGCGGGGAGCATCATTTCGTCGGTTTTGTCGGTGGCGAGGTCTCCTCCTGGCATCATCCTGCGGACGTCGGGGTTGTCGGGGGCGAAATAGATGGCGTCGGCGTTCACCGTGCCCGTGTATGCCGTGCCGTCGGCGGTGGCGAATGCGTTGGCGGGGAGTTCGATTTTCACGCCTCCTGCCTCGATGGTCTTTGCTTCGGAGGCGGGGAAGGTTGCCGAGACGCTGTTTGCCGAGTTGCCGCGGGGCGACATCATGGCGTCGATGTGGATAGCCGTCGTGTCGGCGCCGGCGGAGCGCACGAGGGTGAAGTAGCCGTCCTTCTCGAGGCGGACGACGGCGCGGTTGCCGATCGTGCCTGCGCTGTTGAGGGAGAATGTGCCGTCGGCGGCGGTCGTTGCCGTAGCCGTGCCGGTGGTTACCCTGACGCCGGAGAGGGCTGCGCCCGTGGCGCCCGTTACCTTGCCGGTGAGGGCGAGGGGCTTCATGACGTAGGTGACGGTATGCCCGCCGTTGCCGCCGGGGTCGACCGGATCGACGGGCAGTTCGGGGTCTTCAGGATCAACGGGGTCGGGATCGATACCCTCTGCCGGACACGCGGTGAGTGTCATTATTGCTGCGAGCAGCAATAATGCAATTGACAATGGATAATTGACAATTGACAATGTATTGAAAATCTTTTTCATAATTATAAATGCTTAAAAATAATTATTGTTTACGGAAAACCGTCACGACGGGACAGCCTGGTGTTCCCCCTCCCCTCCCCCCTCTCTTTCGGAGAGGGGTCGGGGGTGAGGTGCTACTTCAAATTCTTCGCGACGACCTGTCCCGCAGCTTGTCCCGGCGCGCCGAACGACATGGAGATGCGGGTGACAAATCATTGAATCTTGAACCCGGCTAATTGAGTTCGACGAGTTCCGTCGTCCCCTGCAAGCGGTCCTTCTCGTCGTAGGTCTCCGTCTTCACGGCGCCGATGCCGGGTGCGTACCACGACACGTAGCGTCCGAGCATGTTCCTTTTCATCACGGTGGTAGTCAGCGTCTGCGTGATCTTGTAGCAGGTGAACGTCCCCGCGGACACGGTCACTTCTTCTATCGCTAGGCATTTGCCTCCGGTCATGGTGATGGTCGTCGTCATCTTCATGATGACCATATCCATCGTCATGGTCATTTCAGCGTCTTTCAGCGCCTGGCCGGGCTTCATGTCGGCGGGCAACTCCATCGGGACGCCGGTGATTTCCATCGTCGCTTCCGGGTCGCCTGCCTGTTCGGCAAACATGGACTTCATGTCGATAATCATCACGCCGTCCCTGATCACCATCTTCAGGGGCACTGCGGTCGGCGGGTTGGCCGGCTTCCTGTTCTTGTCGAGCGATTCCACCACATACGGGACCGTCATGTTGGCGCCCGATCCTTCCACCTTGCCGATCGTCAGCTTTGAATAACTTTCGGCATTGCCTTTCGCGTTTTTATGCGCTGTGACCATCACCGTTCCTTCCTTCGTCGGGAAGAAGGTGTTCTGTGCAGCTGCCGTTGCCGTAAATGCGAGCAACAGGAGCATCATCTTGATTTTTGATTGTTTGTTCATACTTTTATATATTAAAAAATGCTATTTGCCTTCCTCTTTCTCGATTTTCTTTCTTTCGGCTATCTTCTGCTCCAGGTTCCGGTTGCCTTCTTCGGCCGAAAGCCAGCGTTCGGATTGTTCTATCAGCAGATTATTGTAGTGCAACAGCCGTTTGGCGCGCTCGAGAATGCTTTCCCTTATATTATTTTCCTTGCTCATTGTATAACTTTTTTTAGCGTTAATTTGACACTGCAAAAGTACAACCGGCAGCAGGCCCTGTCAATAGTTAATTTTGATGGTTTTGCATGGATAAAAATAACTATGCCGGCATAGCAAACATTAACTATGGCGGCATAGTTAAAATTAACTATATGCCGTAAAAAACAAGGTTCAAAGTTCAAAACTTACAAATATTTACCTTAACTTTGTGCCAAAATAAGAACGATGGAGAATGTGATTGACGTGGTAATGGAAAAGGCCGCCTACACCAAAGCCCTGTTGGAACTCTACGACAAAACGACGTTTGCAAACGCCATCATTCAAAGTACAAAGATTACAGATCAAACAACTGATAACTAACAATATATGACTAAAATTTTCGTAGTAGACGACCACAAGTTTTTCCGCATGACGCTGAGGGCGGCCTTGGAAACGTCGCACCCCGACATCGTCATTACGGGCGAATCGGGTACGGCCACCGATCTGTTCCGGATGCTGCCCGACACCGAAGTAGACCTTATCGTGCTCGACATCAACCTGCCCGACAGCTGGGGCGTGGAAGTGACCAAACGCCTCAGACAGCAATATCCCGCCTTGAAAATCATCGCTTTATCGGGCGAAAACGCCTCGGAGACAATACATTCCATGATAGAAGTCGGCATAGACGGCTTTCTCAGCAAACAGAATAGCGACGCCAACGACCTGGCCGCCGCCATCGAATCCGTCATGAACGGCGTGGAATATTTCGGACGCGACATCTCGTCCATCCTGTTCGACATCTACGTGGCGAAAAAGAAAACATCCGCCGTGACAGCCGAATTTACCGAGCGCGAACGCGAAATCATCCTCCTCAGCCGCGACGGTCTGCTATGCAAGGAAATAGCCGACCGCCTCCATATCTCCGTCTTCACCGTCAACAGCCATAAAAGGAATATCTTCCAGAAACTCGGCATCAGCAGCACGATGGAAATGGTGCAGTACGCGCTCAAGCACGGGATTATCAGGATGAGGGGATAAAAGGGGGAATTCAAAAATTCAAAGATTCGAAGATTCAAGGATTCAAAGATTCGAAGTTCGAGGGTCAAAAGTTCTAAGTTTAAAATTCAGATATTCAACATAAAAAAACAGACTTATGAAAGCAATTCATTTTTCCATGTTGACAGTCGTGCTGATGTTCGCCGCGGCAGGCTGCAATCCCGACCGCAACGGCGAAAGTAAAAACGTCGAAACGCAGGCTGCCGTCGTGGATACGGCGTCTGTTGCGCCTGATTCGGTCAGTCCCGAATGGAACAGCCAATTGGACAGCATGCTTCGCGTGGCTGCGACCGCTCCGCAGGATACGAATCTGGCAGAACTGTATTTTGATATTGGAGAAATATATATAAATTTTGATTATGAGAAGGCTAAGGAATATTACTTAAAAATGCGCGACTTGAATGAACAGTTGGATTGGAACAAGGGACGTCACTGGTTTATCAACGGTTTTTCGGTACTGCTTGCCAGACAGAGTTTGGAAGATTCGGCTCTTATTGTTCTTCAACACGGACTTGAATGGGAAAGGGAAATAAACAATAAAAAATGGATTGTAGAAACAGCAACGGTCGCAGGTCAAATATACAATGTCAAAGAATGGTATGAAACGGCGTTACAATATTATATGGAAGCATTACCCTTATGTGAACAGTTGGATAATCCTGATCTACTCGGACGTCTCCATGCAGAGATTGGAAAAATATACATACAGTTTAATCAGTTCGACAAAACCCTTGAACATTGTGAAAAAGCATATGCTTTAACCCCTGAAAACCTGGACGTAATAACCAATCTGGCCAGATCTTATTTTTATACGGAACAATACGAAAAATCAATCCGCCATTTTGAAGATGCGCTGACTCTTTGTAAACAACAACATAATGAATATTACGCAGGATACATTTATTATCAATTGGGATCTTTATATTTGAAAATTTTTGACATTGATAAAGCCGAAAAGCATGCCCGTCAGGCAAAGGATATTAGTGAAGACGTGGATTTCCCTGATGTATATTTGGCATCGCTTATCATACTTGGCAGATTAGAGGAATGGAAAGGAAATACAGTTCTGTCGGAAAACCATATAAAAGAAGCGCTGCACATATCCATCGAACGTGATAATGCAGAAGGACAATTAGAGTGTTATAAACTGCTTGCCGAACTTGCTGCGGTACAACACAATTATCGTCAAAGCAATCAATATTGGAATCAGCATGATTCTCTTGAGTTTGCTATGGATAACGCAAAATCCCTCCGAGCTGCCGCCGAAATGGAAGCCAAATACGAAACCGAAAAGAAGGAACTCGAAATCGAACGGCAGCAAACCGTCATCAGCCGACAGCAAATGCTTCGCAACGTGTTGGCAGGCGGCGTGGCTGTTGTTGTCCTGATTGCCCTGATGCTGTGGTATATGCTTGGCTTGCGCAACAGGCGCAACCGCGCCCTGACGGAACTCAATGACGCCCTTGCCGGACTCAATAGCGCGCTGGCTGAACGCAATGACGCCCTTGCCGAGATAAACACGACAAAGGACAAGTTCTTCAACATCATCTCGCACGACATCAAAAACCCTGCCGTGGCGCAGCGCGACGCCCTGAAAATACTCGTTCAAAGTGCCGCCCGATGGGATGCCGGCAGGCTGGAAGACTACCTGAACGGACTGCTCGAAACGGCCGAAGACCAGGTGGAACTCGTTTACAACCTGCTCGGCTGGGCGCAACTGCAAACGGGACGCATGGTCTTCCTCCCTGCCCCGTTCAACCTTGCCAACGGTCTTCGCTCCGACATCTCGCTGATTCGCAGCATGGCAGAAAAAAAGAACATCAGCCTCACCGCAAACGTACCTGCCGATGCCGTCATCACGGGCGACAGCAACATGCTCGCCACCGCCGTCCGCAACCTGCTTACGAATGCCGTCAAATTCACTTCCGCCGGCGGTACGGTCGCGCTCGACGTCGCGCGCACCGGAACAGATTCAACTGCACCTGAATACACCATTTCAGTCAGTGACACCGGCGTCGGCATGACCGCCGACCAAATCGACAGCCTTTTCCGCCTCGACAGTGCCCATTCACGGCCCGGCACGGCAGACGAACAGGGCAGCGGACTGGGACTTATCGTCTGCCGCGAACTGATTGAAAAGCACGGCAGCGCCCTACATGTGGAAAGCGCCCCGGATTCCGGCAGCCGGTTTTGGTTTGTTGTTTAGTTGTTTTATTGTTCGAGTTTCAAAGTTAAAGGTTCAAGTCGTTTGAGCGGGTACGGGACAATGTAGGGGCGAAATGCTTTCGCCCTTACCCGGCAAAATATATCATGATTTTTGACACAAAACTACGGTACTTACAAATATTTACCGTAACTTTGTGCCAAAATAAGAAAGATGGAGAATTTGATGAAAATGTTTAAAGCCAATTGTGATTTCTTGAGATCAAATGATATTACGGGCAGAACGCAGAGGAGAGAGCTTAATAAAATGCTGAAAGATAATTCAGTAGTGAGATTAAAAAGAGGATTGTATCGATTGAGTGAATCTGATCATGCCGATACTTTTGTAGAGCTGTCCAATATCTTACCCGATGGCGTTTTCTGTATGTTTTCGGCATGGTTTCATTATAATCTGACTACAACCGTTCCATACGAAAATCATATCGCCATTAAACAAAAAAGAAAGGTACGATTGCCTGATTACCCGCCAATAAGACTTTATTATTATAATGACGAATACTATCATTTGGGTATCAGGCAAATATTGATTGATAATCAACAAGTAAACATCTATGATTTGGAAAGATCGGTATGTGATGCAGTGCGTTTCCGAAATAAGGCAGGCTTGGAAATAGCCCTTGAGGTAGTGAAAAATTATGTAAAAAGAAAAGATCGCAATCTGGATAAACTGATGAAATATGCTGTCCGGCTGAGAATAGAGAAAATAATGCAAAACATGATAATGCCCATGCTATGAAAAAAGGAAATGCCAAATCAATCAGAGCAGTGCTGAAAAATATTGCCGACCATGAAGGTTTGGACTTACAATCTATTCTTACCCGCTATTTTCACGAACGGTTGCTGTATCGAATATTCAATTCAGCATATCTAAACCGGTTTTTCCTGAAAGGTGGTGCATTATTGTTTGCTTTTGAAGGATTGCATGCTCGTCCAACCAATGATATTGATATGCTGGCAACTCAAATCAGCAATGACAGAGAAATAATCAAACAAATTTTTCGGACAATTTGCAATATAAAATATGACGATGATTGTGTATTTTTCAATGCTGACAGCATTGAAACAATGAATATTACAGAAGATGACAAATATGTTGGCGTCAGGATTTTTATCGCAACACGATTGGATACTGTAAAGCAGCGTCTACAGATCGACATCGGTTTCAGTGATATTATTTCGCCAGCTCCGGTTCGTTTAACATATCCGGTACTGTTAAATGAGTTTGAATATCCTGTAATACAAGCCTATTCAATAGAAACAGTAATTGCCGAAAAATTTGAAATTATGATTGCAAGAAGCACACTCAACAGCCGGATGAAAGATTTTTACGATGTATATATATTGCTGAAAAACCATAACATAAACGATGAGACCCTAACAATTGCCATCCGGCAAACGTTCAAACACAGAAATACGGGTTTTGTAGATAACCATTCGCTTTTTTCCGAATCGTTTTACCGGGACATAAACCGACAAATTTTGTGGAAAGCCTTTTTGCGAAAAATAAAGCATTCCGGCGAATTGGAATTTTCGACTGTAATGATATGTATTGTAGAAAGATTATATCCCATTTACAGAAATTTGTAAAAATTCGGACGTCCCCTTGACCAAACTGTCCGAAGGACAGTTGAGCCAATTACAGGCAGAAATCCCCCAACAGCAGGCAGAATGGGTGAGACATTGCGCGCAATGTCTCACCCATTCGCCATCATTATATTGCGTCTTTAGCGTGTGCGTATTGTTGTCACCCTTCCATGAGCAACATCGTCCAACGCTTCTTCCAATCGTTTTTTTTCGGGTTGCCGAGCCAAGAGACAGAATGATTTCGATCATCTGCCCCTTGCCTGCCTGTTCAAAAATCCACATCGTCCGCCACGTTGCCGCCCTGTTCGGCTGCAAATTTTGCGGCGTATTCCTTTTGCTTTTCTTCCTGATATGCTTGAAAATGCAACATCCTGTCTACGTCGAAA
>JAITMM010000042.1 GCA_031277335.1 Tannerella sp.
GGATGATGGTGCCGTCGTATTTTCGGACGGTCCAGCCGGGTGCGCGGTTATTAATCGGGTATTTGGCGGCTTCCTTTTCGTCGACATCGACCCCCAATCCCGGCGCTTCATTCACATACAACATGCCTTTCTTGCACGTCGGGCAACCGGGGAACACGGCCTGTTCTTTTTCGGAGAAGTTATAACCACCTTCCTGGATTCCGAAGTTCCACACAGCCAGGTCAATATGAGCATTTGCCGCATGTCCTACCGGCGATACGTCGCCCGGCCCGTGCCACGCTGTCCTGACATTGAACCATTCGCCCAGCCTGGCCACCTTCATCGCCGGCGTGATGCCTCCGATCTGTGAGATATGGATTCTGATAAAGTCAAAATAGTGGTTGACCATCGGCTCAATAAACTCATTTACATTGTTAAACAGCTCACCCATCGCAAAAGGCACGGTCGTGCTTTCCCGAAGCTGTTTCCACCAGTGCGTATTTTCGGGCGAGAGGGGGTCTTCTATAAAAAACGGACGATACTGCTCGACCTGTTTACAGAGGTGAATGACGTCCATCGGCTGGTTGCGTTCATGTATATCGTGCAGCAGTTCAAGCTCTTCGCCGCATGATTTGCGAACGGCTTCGAACAGTTTGGGCACCGTACTCAGGTAGGCATATTCGTCCATAAAATTATCGCGGTCGCTGCCGAAACCGGCTGTCCTGAATTCGGGTTCAGTCGGAGTGGAGCCGCTCACACCGCCGTAGCCGCCTAACTGTATTCTTATATGCCTGAATCCCTGCTCTTTGAATCTTTGCACATTTTCTACTACCTGTTCGATGGAGCGTCCACTGGCATGAGCGTAGAGCGGAACGGCAAAACGTGACTTTCCGCCAAGCAATTGATACACAGGCATCCCAGCTCTCTTCCCTTTGATATCCCACAAGGCCTCGTCTAATCCGCTCAGCGCATTGTTCAACACAGGCCCGTTTCGCCAGTAGGAGCTGACATAAAATGCCTGCCACATATCTTCAATGTTATCTACATCACGTCCTTCGCAAAACTCGTTCATGTATTTTTCGATGGCCGTGACCACCGGAAAGGCGCGTTGCGTATAGGTCGCACAACCAACGCCATACAAGCCCGGTTCCGTTGTCTCCACCTTCACGACGATCAGGTTCAAGCCATTGGGAGCCGTCGCAATGGCTTTCACGTTTTTGATTTTCACAGGCGCCATCGCCTTTGCGTAGTTAGGTGCTTCATAGGGAGTTGCAGCATTCAGCCGGTCGGCAGCCAAGGCCATGATACCTGTTGCCGAGCCTAATGCGACCGTTTTCATAAAATTTCTCCTGCCTGTTGCCGTTTCATTCCGATTCGTTTCCATACATTAATATATTATGATTTTTGATTACGATTGATTGGGGTCATCCATTGCAATTGTTTGTCGATATTGGGCGCCAACTTGTAAGACTTGATATGATCGGCTAATTTTTCGCCCAGAATGTCAATTTTGCTGAGGTCGAACTGCCCCATACCTGCTTCGGAGCAGTATTTCAAGTATCCGATTATAGTCGGATCGACGCCCATCAGCTCTATTCCAACACGGTCTACCGCCATCCAGTCAAGCCCGGCGACACAAACCCTGTGGTCAACCGGCGTTCCTTCCGTCGGTCCATGGCCTTCCATCCCTTCATAACCGTCAATAAACGCCAGGTCGGGTCGCACGCGGTAGGCCAGTGAGTACATATTATAATTGATTGCCCTGTAACCGTTTCCATGCATAAACCACTTGCCGGAAGTGGCATTTGGCGCTAAATGGCTTGTATAACCCGGATCCTTGATGGGAGAGCCAAGCACCACATTCTTGAGTGACAGCGTGACTACCACGTTGTTATGCGTTTTCATCCGGGCAACGGACATCACATAATTATCCCTGTCAGCCAGCAAAGCTGATACCCTGATAGGTTTCGGCTGCGCATCCAATTCGTTGGTCACGTAATGGATTCGGAATGGATGTTCATCCAAATCAAGCAGTTTCACCTTATATTTCTCTGCCAGGGGAATATATCCGTAATAATCGTACGACGGCATGGCCTGTCCGAAGGCAACCGACTCGCCGATGACTACATTTTCCAGCTTGTTGATGGACTTGTAAAACTCCAGGATGCCTTCAATCGTGTCTTTGTGCGTGGCACACAGGGGAATATTGATCTCGACCATATTGGGCTTGACCACTATGCGCCGATTCCCGACGGCTTGCGCGATTTCCTTGGCAAAAGGCTGTAAAGCGTTGAATGCCATCTCTGCACGATTTTTTCCCGTCACGAGCGATACCTTTGCATTCGTATCCACGGCGACCTTTGTCTCTTCGCCCCACGACGCCAAAACCGAAGCCGGCATGGTTGCAGCAGCTATGCCTCCGAACAATGATGTCCTGATAAAATCTCTTCTACGTAATTTAATCATGATATGTATATTAATGAGTGAATAATCGAAACCTAAAACACTGCAAATGTAAAAAAATAAATGAAATAATGCACCGAAAAAAAATTTTTTTTCGTTCGCACGTTAAGTCGGATATTTTAACTATATTTGCATAGTCAATTTTTTCAAAAAACTAAACAATGGAAACGAATTCTTACACTATGGATGAACAGTCTAACAGCATTGTCAATGAGCCTGTTATGGAGTATGGCGCCCCTGTTTTGCAACTCGACATGAACAAACGGTATACTTACGCTGACTATTTGACCTGGATGGATCACGTCAGGCGCGAATTGGTGGATGGCTTTATACGGTTGATGTCGGCGCCGAATATTTTTCATGCAGATGCAAATACCAGCATCTTTGTTATAATGCGGAATTATGTCAAACAACGGAAAGGAAAATGCAAGGTCTATCCTGCACCAATTGATGTCCGTTTGCCTAAAAATGGAGAAACTGCTGATAGCAAGATATATACGGTTGTACAACCTGATGTTTGCGTAGTATGTGACCTGTCTA
>JAITMM010000105.1 GCA_031277335.1 Tannerella sp.
GTCGACGGTCAGGCAAATGCCGCATGGCGAGCCAAGCCGTTGAACGAAGCCCTGACGGAACTGTTTGACCGACGGGGAGTTGCCTTCCGTGTTGTCGACCGGCAGATTGTGCTTTACACGACCCGTGAAAAGCCTCAACAACGGACTTCGCCTCGCCGACACACCATCAGCGGCTATATGAAAGACCTGCAAACCACTGAAAACCTGATCGGTGCTACGGTTCTCAATAAACCCGACATGGCAGGCACATCCACCAACCGTTCCGGCTTTTACAGCCTGACCTTGCCCGTCGGCGATGTTGAGCTTGTCTATTCGTATGTCGGCTACGGCGCTCAGACATTGCGTTTCCGGTTGGAGGGCGATACCGTTCTCAACGTCAACCTCGAACGTTCTTCCCAGTTGCCGGAAGTTATCGTGACCGCCGACGAAGCGAAAGCAAATGTGACCGCACCGCAAATGGGGCGCATTTCGATATCCGACAAACTGATCCTGAACCGTCCCGTCATGTTTGGCGAACCGGATATTGTCAAAACGCTTCAGACGATGCCCGGTGTATCTCCCGGAGTAGAGGGCTTTACAGGATTTTATGTCCGTGGTGGCGAAGACGACCAGAATCTTTTTTTATACCAGGGTCTGCCGCTTTATCATGTTAGCCATCTGGGCGGTATTTTTTCCTCGTTTAACGTTTCCACGGTGAAAGGTCTTGAATTTTTCAAATCCTCTTTCCCTGCCCGTTACGGAGGGCGCGTCTCAAGCATCACCGATATTAAAATGAACGAGCCTGATTTCGAGAAATATACGGGTCAGTTCACGTTGGGGTTAAGCGGCAATCTGTATGTTACAGGTCCTCTGGCGAAAGAAAAGACGGCGTTCTCACTCGGATTGCGGCGTTCATGGATTGACGTCGTTTCTATCCCTGCGCTGGCCATCTTTAATCTGACACAAAAGAATAAGGGCGAGAAAGATATAGCCCAATATGCATTTACCGACCTGAACGTCCGTCTTGACCATCGCTTCAACGACAGGGCAAAGGTCTATATAGTAGGTTACTACGGGCACGACAATCTGAAAATCGGTAAAAGACTGTTCGAGAACAAAGAGGGGCAGCAGCAGGCAATCGACGCGGGAGAAGAACCCGACCGTTTTTTCGATGAAGACGTCAATAAACTGTCATGGGGCAACCGCGGAGTGCTGGGAGCATTTGACTTGCGTCTGAATCAAGGATTCTTCAATGTATCAGCCTATTACTCCAATTATTCTTCATCGTACAAGCAGGAAAAGGAATTCCAGTCCAACCTGAAAGACCCGTCCACATACGGTTACAACCGCAGCCATACGGAGAATGCGATTGAGGATATCGGCTTCAAGGCGTCCTGGCTGGGCGATTTCGGCGGGATCTATGTGCTTGAAGGCGGCGCAGGTTTCATTCACCACGACTATCTTCCCGAAGGACTGTTGAGCGAATCGGGCGAATGGGAGGAATCATTCTCCGACAGCAACGAAAGCCCGCACGTTTTTGCCAACGAAGGCTATGTCTATGTGGACAATACCTTGAATATAACCGACCGGGTGGCACTGCAAGTCGGGCTTCGCGGCGTAAGCTATCACGTTCATTCCCAAAGCTATAATAAACTCGAGCCGCGTGCCTCGATGCGTATCGGTTTATCCCCGGATTACAGCGTGAAAGCCGGATATGCACGGATGTATCAGTTTGCACAGCAGATATCTAACAACTATATCAATCTTCCGACCGATCTGTGGCAACCGGTGACTGCCGGATTTGAACCCCTGCAAAGCGACCAGTATTCGCTGGGGATTTACGGCAACCTTCCGCATTCCCTGTTTTTTTCCGTCGAAGGGTGGTATAAGGATATGCGACACCTGCTGGAATATCGTGAAGGCATTTCTTCACTCAATCCGAATGTAGACTGGGAAGAAAAACTGACGGACGGAGAAGGCTGGTCGTATGGTGTAGACGCAAGTGTTTCAAAAACTTACGGTAGAGTGACAGGCTCCGTTGGGTATGGACTGATGTGGAATTGGCGGCAGTTCGACCTCCTGAATCAGGGCAAAACATTCCCCGCCAAATTCGACAACCGCCACAAAATCAATATCAACGCCAATTACAGTCTGACCGAAAAGATTGAGTTGAACGCCGCATGGACCTATATGACAGGTAACCGCCTGACGCTTTCGCTCTATAACTATGACATTCCGGGGCAGCAATTCCCCGATGCTCCCTCGCAAGTCTATGCGATCCCGGAAGATTATACCGGCTTGGATTATTTTTCGGAAAGAAACAATATCCGGCTGCCGGCCTACCATCGACTCGATATCGGCGTCAATATCCATAAAGAACTGAAAAAGGGCAGAAAAGGCATCTGGAATATAAGCCTTTACAATGCCTATTGCAGAATGAATCCCGTCACGGTCAGGAAAGATGATGTGAATAACCTTATCGGGTTAATAGACCGGCAGCAGTGGAAACGTGCATTCAAAACTTTTAGTTTTATTCCGATTATTCCTTTTGTATCATATACTTACATTTTTTAATTAGTAAAGCACATGAAATATTTATACTTCTTATTTTTCGTTTTGCTCTTTCATTCGTGTTACAGTGATATAGACTTGGACAGGTATCGCGAAGCGGAAGGCGAAAACATGCTGACACTCAACTCAATCATCAATCCCGACTCGACGGTCAGTGTCAGCGCTACGCGCATGTTCTTTTATTCGGATGTTCACAACGAACATATATTTGTTCCGGATCTGGATATGGAGCTGTATGTCAATTCCGTATTCGCCGAAAAGATGCGCTTCAATCCTGAAACCGGACTCTACGAGTCTGCAACCCGACCGGCAACCGGAGATGAAATCCGTCTGCAAACCACGTTTATGGGTGCAACGGTCAAAGCCGTCGATGTCATACCGGAAAAAGTTACGATAGAATCAATTGCCGCCGAATTGCAAGGTCCCATACATATTTATGTCGACGATAATTACGTGCTCACTTACCGCATCACTTTTTCGGACCGTCCGGATGACGAAAATTTTTACTTTCTGCAATATGATGATGCAGACATTATCCACGGAGCCGGAGAACGGGATTTTACGTATGAATTTGTATTTCAACAGCTTGCCCGTCAGATAAACGCCACCTTGCCCGGCTGGGAACCTTACTCGTCTTACGGACTTCCATTCTCTGACAGCGGGATAGAAGGCAAGACCTATACGCTTACAATCAGAGAGATACAGCAGGGAGACGGTTTCATGAGTTTTCAGAAGATGAACCGCATTTTCAAACTCTACGCCATCTCAAAACCCTATTACAATTACCTCGTCAGCATATATAGCAGCAGTTCCGATGACGGGGGGATTCACGGAGGCGTGATAGACCTTGGATTTGCGGAGCCAATCAAGGTGTACAGCAACATCGAAGGAGGCGTCGGCATTCTCTGTAGTTACGTTGTTGAACCTGTGGTTGTTGACGTGTTTTCTTTGATGGGGAAGGGGGCGAAATGATTTCAAAATGGGATAAATCATCTTGTTATTGTGTTAATTAGTGTAACCCAAAACAATGTTTATTTTTGTCACCTTATTTAACGACACGTTTGCAAAGATGGAATGGATTCAAACCTTGGTTATTCTGTTTCTGATATTTTTTATTTTCCTAATATACTGGAGATTAAAATGTATTAGGATGAAATTGGATGAAATCAAGCTTGAGAAAGAAAAAATGCGTCAAGATTTAAATGCGCAACGAATCATACACCAAAAGCGCAATAAGTCTATGCAAATGCTGTTTATTGAAAAAATGACCATATTCAAGAGAATTGTGCTTTTAGACCGGAAACAGGTCTCCTATGCAAATATGATGACAGAGCTAAATACCGTTAAATCAAAGTTTACGATGAGAGATATTATTGAAATTACAGACGAATTGTATACCGGATTTTCCGTCAAATTGAAACGGTTTTGTCCACACGTCGAGCTTTCTGAACGCGAAATTGGCATTTGTTGTCTGATTGTTGGTGGATTTTCAAATTGTGACCTCGCCCAGTTAATCTATCAGAAAATGGATACGCAGGCAATTCAAAAATGGAAATTACGGTTCAGCAAAAAAATTGGCCTACCCAAAAGAGAGAATTTATATTCATTTTTGATGGAAAAAATCGCAAATGACGAATGATTTTTCTCTCCTAACATAAATTCTAAACAGGACAAAGAAAAAATAATACAGGACAATTAGATTCGTATTTTCAAGAATATCAATCATATAATTATTTTAAATATGGACATCCAAAACAAATTACGGGACATTTATTTACAAAGATAATATAGTAATTACATTTGCAAATCACTTTTAAAAATATAACATATGAAAAAGATTATTTATGTATTGATTGCACTATGTGCATTTGTCGTAGTTTCCTGCTCAGACGCAGACTTATTAACTACTGATAGCAACGTTGACCTGTCAACAAGGAGTGGCGTTGAAAGCGTTGATGAGGATATTACTTCTCCCGAAGAATATCTTACTATTACTTATGAAGGGAAAACTTACAAATCCGTTCCAACAGCTTACAATGCAGCGAGAGATTTCGTTTTCCTTGACGATGAGTTTTCAGCCCTCTATGAAAAAGAGATTTCCCTTTTACCGGAATTGTCGATTTTTATGGTTGGAGAAAATGAGATTGAGTTGTATAAAAATCTTGATGAACTATTGGAAAAGAAGAAAATTACTTTACTGCAAGAGGTCAAAGAAGTGAAAATTGAAGGGGTGCAGTTGCGTGCTGGTAATGTCAACGAACCTGGTTATTTGATGTTATATGATGACAAGGATTTTAAAGATCGGCTTATTGATGACTACTTAAACTTTTCAAGAATTCTTACACAAGTCCCTAATTTAGATAATAGTCCGTATAACTTTAATGATAAGTGCTCTTCATTAAGAATTTATAACAATCTTCCAGCTAACGGAACAATTACGTTACCAACAGGAACACATCCATGCACTGAAGTAATTGCTGTATTCATTGGTTATGATGATAAGAATTATGCTGACAGAACTATCGTAGGATTTGACACTATTGGTGCAGGAGCTTTTGAGGCAAAATCATTGCCAAATTTTAATGATAAACTGAGTTCTTACAAATTCTTTTTTGGTCAAAATGGATACTATCCTGCCACTATTTAATAATTTCTTAAGACTATTTTCATTAATTAATTGTATATGAAAGCCGTTTATTCAATTATTTTAATTTCAACCTGTTTGTTTGGATTTGTATTTTGTAACGATGATGATGATAATAGATTTGGTTTTTATGATGATACAAACTATTCTACAAGCGGACGAGATTATATTTATTCGGGGAATCAACTATCTGTTTATATTGGAGACGAAAAGATGAACGCAGTTAAGGCGGATGTACAGACACGTTATATGGATGCTGGTAATACACGTACGGATGCGGATACATTGTTCATTGATTCCAATTATTTTATGAGAATTGTCTTGACCGGTTTTCCAACTGCTTCTGAGAAAACAACTATAAATACAGTTTTGCTACATTACACAAATTTTTCCGGTAGAGACATGATTAAGAACAAATATTATAAATTTATTGGTGAATTTACAGGTAGCCCATTACTTCCACCCGATAATCAGGGGTTAATCATCCATTTTACCGCAGATTAATCATAAACAAAGGTGCTCAATGATTAGGGCAAAATTACCCGGAAGAATACAATTATCCATAGCGGTAATTGTATTCTTCTTTTTTCCGGATTTGAGCCATACGCAAACATCAGGGCAGGTTATTACTTCTACGACCTGAA
>JAITMM010000021.1 GCA_031277335.1 Tannerella sp.
ATTGGATTATGACAAAAATATTAATGTGCTTGGATGTTAAAAATAAATTGTGTAAATTTAATTATCCACCTCGAAATGCAGCATAATCTTGCTCCAGCCTGTTGAGTGGCGGAGTTGGCCGGTGGTATTTTCGATGGCGGCGTGCACGGTTGCGATAGGCATGGAAGTCTCGATTTTAAGGGCGATATGGCGGACATACAAAGCCTGCATCCTGTTGACCGGAGGCGTGAAGGGCGGGGTGACACGTTCGCCCAAATCTTTATGCAGGACGGCGGCGTAGCGGGTGGATAATTCTTCGAGCAACTGCTCGTTGCCGCAACGCAACACGATCACAATCAGTCTGTAATAAGGCGGATAACGGAATAGATTCCGTTCCTGTAGCTGGTCGATGGCAATCCGTTTATAATCAAATGTCTTAACGGCCTGAATCAAAGGATGTTCAGGGCGGGAGGTCTGAATCACCACCGTCCCTTGCGAAACGTTTCGACCTATCAGGCTGCTCACCTGAGTAATTAACTGAAATGCACGTTCATAAGCCCTGAAATCAGGCACATTCATCAGGCTGTCGACATTCAGGATGCCCACGACGCTGACTTGCGCGAAGTCTAATCCCTTGGCAATCATCTGTGTGCCGATCAGAATCTTCGTCTTGCCCTGTTCAAAACCTTTCAGGATATGTTCGTAGGCGCCGCGTGTGGCGGCAGTGTCTGTATCGAGGCGTGCCGTCGGCGTATTGGGGAATAGCGACCGGATTTCTTCCTCGACCTTTTCCGTCCCGAAGCCGGCCGGCTTCATCTCCTTCGCACGGCAGGCAGGGCATTGCGAAGGCAACGCCACCGTATGGCCGCAGCAATGACAGACTAACTTGTTGAGTTGCTTGTGGAAAGTCAAACTCACGTCACAATTGACGCAACGCATGACATGACCGCATGACGCACATTCCATGATCACGGCAAATCCGCGCCGGTTCAGAAAAAGGACAATCTTTTCGTCGCGTTGCAACGCTTCCTCCATCTTCTCCTTCAGGACGGGAGAAAAGAGCGGGTTTTTCATTATCTTCCTGCGTCTCAAGTCCTTGACGTCGGCCACCAGGATTTGCGGCGCCTGCGTGTCGCCATATCTTGTTTTAAGCGCTACGTACCCGTATTTCCCCGTTCCGGCATGAAAATACGATTCCAGCGAAGGCGTTGCCGAGCCGAGCAGCGTCTTTGCTCCATACATGTGCGAAAGCATAATAGCCGCATTACGTGCATGATAGCGGGGCGCAGGGTCTTGCTGCCTGTACGACAAATCGTGCTCGTCGTCCACAATGACAAGTCCCAGCCGCGTAAAAGGCAAAAACATGGCAGAACGGACGCCGACAACCACCATTGGCTCCCGCGCATGCATCAGTCGCTGCCAAATCTCTACGCGCTCATTATCCGACAGTCCCGAATGATACATAAGCAGTTGATTTCCAAATAGCCGGATCCATCGCTCCCTGAGAAGGCCGGTCACGGCGATTTCCGGCAACAGGTATAGCACGTGGCTGCCTTGTTGCAGCGTCTCCCGGATAAGCCGGATGTAGATTTCCGTTTTCCCGCTCATAGACACGCCATGAAGCAGGCAAACAGGCTTGACCTTAAACGTTTTACGTATGCCGTCCAACGCATTTTGCTGCGTTTCGGTCAAGGTGGTAATGGCCGTCGCCGGGCTGTCGCTTTCGCTAACCTGCTGAATCCGGCTGACTTCCTTTTCATAGCTTTCGAGAATGCCGCGTTTGACAAGACCGTCCAAAAGCGTAGCGGAGAGACCGCTTGCCTTCAGCAATTCCTTTTTCGACACTTCCGTCGTGGTCGACATGTCAAGGCGCGACAAGTCAGGCAAAATAAAATTTTTGGCATTTGTTTTTACTGTTTCCGGCAGCAATTCCGGCCGGACATGTTGCGTCATTTCAAGAAAACAGAGCAGCATTTGCTCCTGCTGCCTGGCACGTTTTAATGTGTTCAGCGCCTCATGCAGCTTGTCTTCATCGCAGTACGCTGATGCCAAACGTATATACGTTTCTTTTTTCGGAGCAAACCGTCTTCCTGTCTCATGCCTGATCAATCCGGGGGGCATCGCTGCCTTATACACATCGCCTGTTTTGCATAAATAATACGAGGCTATCCATTCCCAAAAATTCAGCTGACGGGGAAGGATGACAGGGCTTTTATCAAGTACGGCTATGATTTCCTTGTATTCAAAGTCAGGGGCGGATGAATCTTCACCGGCAGAAGCAGGTGTATAGTCATTTATCGCTGTGACGATTGCAATATACTGATGTTTAGCACCGAAGGGCACAATCACGCGAACATGCAACTGTACAAGCGGTTGCATGTCTTCCGGTATGGCGTAGCTCCAGGAGCTTGCGACCACCGGTAAGGGCAAAATGACTTCGGCGAACTTCACAAATTCAAAAATTCAACGATTCAAAAATTTAGCCACGAATTTCACGAATGGACACGAATAAGATTCGAAGTTTAGGATTCAATGATTCGAAAAAAACAGGCAGAAATCTCTATCGATAAGATTCCTGCCTGCAAATAAACAAAAAAATTTAACCTAAACAAAAAAAACAGCTTACAATGATGCTAATTTCTCTTTATATTTTTTCAACGTCTCGCTGATTTACTGCTGCGACTGCTCTGCGAACGCTGTGACGATCTTGTCGTTGAAGCGATATTGCTGCTTCTGCCCGAGCTGCGGCTGCGGCTGACGGACGACTGACTACTCCTTGAGGTGACGCCCTGACGCGCAACGGTCTGCTTTTGATTGCTTCGCGATGCAACATTCCGGTTGGTCACGCGTTGCGGAGCAGACTGGCGCGTAACGGATTGATTCTGTGTGCTGCGTGTCATATTGCTCCGATTGGTAACCGTCCGGTTCTGCGTGCTGCGTGTCATATTGCTCCGATTGGTGACACCTTGATTCCGAACGTTCGGGGATGAATTGCTCCGATTGGTAACAGCCTGATTCTGCGTGCTGCGCGTCGTCACAGTACTCCGGTTTGTCGTCTGCTGATTACTGCGTTGACTTCTTGCAGCCTGATTGTTTTGAATCCTGTTATTATTTGCCGGAGTGGTGACGGATCGCACGGATGCATTGTTGTTCTGCCTGTTGACAGAGCTGTTTCTCGCTACATTTGCGGCGTTTGACCGGCGATTGGAGGCCGAGCGCGGTTCAACCCATGCCCGCGTATTTGTACGGGCTACGTTGTAGCGTCTATCTCTATTCATCAGCCTAATAGCCGGTTGCGTTCTGACGTTGCAGTATCGGGCATAATTAGTGCGGTGCATTCTGTTATAGAGCCACGGACGCGGATAGTCGTTGAGCACCACCTTATAGAGGGTGTAAAAGTCATACCGTTGGTATTGCCATGGCAAATAATAAGCTGATATCCATGAATTTCCGCTCAGAAACCAGAACAATGCCTGGTTGACATCGTAATAAATATTCAATAACGGGAAATAATAGAAGGCGGCATAGTCAAAACCCGCAGGTCCCCAAGCCGGTTGCACGTCGATATTGACAGAAATCTGCACGATTTGCGCTTCTGTCGAGTTGACATTCGTCATTCCGATTGTCAATGCTAAACCTAAAATGATAAGTAACCGTTTCATGACTTTACGTTTTTAAAGAATAAATACTCAATTTGAACTCGCTATTGCTTTATAGACGTAAAAAGGTTAAGAAGGTTTAACGCATGATATGTTCGGCGACGACAGACGCCTAAAATACTACAGACGGCAATCCCTCGGGAATGCATCGCTCCGTAGAAAATGATGAAGGGGCTTATTTTTATTTGAAAAGGGAGCCGAGCAGTCCGCGTCCGAATTTGAATGCCATATTGAGGCCTTCGCGTTTGAGTTTTGTGGTAGCCATTTTCGTCAGGCTGCCTACAAGCGACTGATCTTGCGCACGTTTCTTTTCGCGTTCCAGTCGGTCGCGTTCGCGTTGTTCCGTTATTGCATTTTTTTCCTGCTCCTTCAGAGCTTTCTCTTCTTCTTTTTTGCGCGTCGCTTCCTCTTTTTCCTGCTGTTTCTGTTCGGCTTGCGCTGTCAGCACCTCGAAGGCCGATTCGCGGTCGACGACCTTTTCATAGACACCGAAGACGAGCGATTTCTGCATCGCACGCTGGCGTTCGTCAGGCGTGATGGCTCCGGCCTGTCCTTCGGGGGGCACGATCACGGCCCGTTCGACCATGGTAGGCACTCCTTTCTCATCCAAAAACGATATAAGCGCTTCGCCTACTCCTAACTCGGTGATAACCTTTTCAGTATCAAAAGCCGGATTTTGGCGGAACGTCCTGGCAGCCGTCGAAACGGCTTTCTGGTCACGCGGCGTATAGGCACGGAGCGCATGCTGAACGCGATTTCCGATCTGTCCCAGCACTGTTTCCGGGACATCGAGCGGGTTTTGGGTGCAGAAAAACACGCCTACACCTTTCGAGCGAATCAGTCGCACCACCTGTTCAATCTTGTCAAGCAGCGCTTTAGGGATTTCGTTGAATAGCAAATGCGCCTCATCGAAGAAAAAGACAAGTTTGGGTTTATCCAAATCGCCTACTTCGGGAAGTTGTTCATAAAGCTCTGATAATAAATAGAGTAAGAATGAAGTGTAGACCTTTGGAGAATGAATCAGCTTATCGGCTGCCAGGATATTGATGATGCCACGGTTGCCTTGCGTCTGGATAAAATCGAATATATCGACGGCAGGCTCGCCGAAAAACTTGTCTCCACCCTGTTCCGACAGCATCAGCAGGCCGCGCTGGATAGCGCCTATGCTTGCTGCCGAGATATTGCCGTAAGTCACGATATATTTATCGCGTTCGTTGGCAACGTGTTCCAGCATCTTACGCAAATCTTTCAGATCGTAGAGCATCAATTGATGATCGTCTGCAATCTTAAAAGTGAGCGTCAACACGCCGCTTTGCGTCTCATTCAGATCGAGCAGTCGGCTCAACAGGAGCGGCCCCATATCGGATATAGTCGTCCGAAGCGGGTGTCCCTGTTCGCCGAAGATATCCCAGAAGCAAACGGGGAATCCCCTGTATTCAAATCCTTTGGCTGCAAGTCCGAACTTGTCGACGCTGCTCTGAAAATGTACGTTGTTGCCGCCTGCCTTACTTATGCCTGCCACGTCGCCCTTAATATCGGTCACAAACACGGGAATGCCCATGCTGCTGAAAGTCTCGGCAAAATTCTGCAGGGTGCATGTTTTGCCCGTGCCGGTCGCGCCGGTGATCAATCCGTGGCGATTAGCCATCTTGGGGAGGATACATATCTCTTTCCCTTCGGAGATGGCGATTAATGCTTTTTCCTGATTATCTAACATAGTGATAAGTATTTAATCTATTCTACAAGATCCACGATGCTTGCCCTTGTTGAAGCAATGCGTTCGAACTCATCTTTCGTACCGACGATCAGACGTTCGAACTCGCGCTGACCTGTGCCGGCCGGAATCAAGTGTCCGCATATCACATTCTCTTTCAGTCCTTCGAGACGGTCTACTTTTCCGCTGATGGCAGCTTCGTTCAGCACCTTGGTCGTTTCCTGGAATGATGCAGCCGACATAAAGCTCTGTGTCTGCAATGCGGCGCGAGTTATGCCTTGCAATATTTGGTTGGTAGTGGCAGGAATGGCGTCGCGTGATTCGACAGTTCTCAAATCGCGTCGTTTCAACATGCTGTTTTCATCTCTCAACTTACGTGCCGTGACGATTTGACCGGGCTTCAAGTTAGGAGAATCGCCTCCTTCGATAATAACTTTTTTACCCCATATCCTGTCGTTCTCGTCCATCACTTCCAGCTTGTCAACTACCTGCTGTTCGAGGAATCGCGTATCGCCCGGATCGATTATTTCAACTTTACGCATCATCTGACGGACAATCACTTCAAAGTGTTTATCATTGATTTTCACACCTTGACGGCGGTATACATCCTGCACTTCGTTTACGATATATTCCTGCACGGCCGTCGGGCCGTTGATGGCAAGGATATCGGCCGGTGTGATTGCGCCGTCGGACAGCGGCATACCTGCACGCACATAGTCATTCTCCTGCACCAGCAACTGTTTGGAGAGCGGCACAAGATACTTTCTTATCTCGCCCAGCTTGGATGTGACCGTGATCTCACGATTTCCGCGTTTTATCTTGCCAAACCCTACTTCGCCGTCGATTTCAGAGACAACAGCCGGGTTAGACGGATTGCGCGCCTCGAACAGTTCGGTGACGCGAGGCAAACCGCCCGTGATATCACCCGTCTTTCCGACGGCACGAGGAATTTTCACGAGGACTTCGCCGGTTTTAATCGTATCTCCCTCTTCCTTAACGACATGAGCGCCTAACGGCAGTGAATACATCTTCAAAGCCTCATCATTTTCATCGAGGATATATGCTGCTGGGATTTTCATCTTGTCTTTCGATTCGACGATTATTTTCTCCTTCAATCCTGTAGTCTCATCGCTTTCAACTTTGTAGGTGATATTTTCTATCATATTTTCATACAGCAGCTTACCGCCTACTTCCGAAACTATTACAGCATTAAACGGGTCCCATTCGATGACTTTGTCGCCTTTTTTTACGTTGTCTCCGTTCTTAAAATAAAGTTTGGAGCCATACGGTATATTATGTGAATGTAATACTATTTTTGTATTGGGATCAACTATGCGAATATCGGCTAATCGGCTGACTACCACTTTGCAGTTTTCTCCTTCGAGATCGACTGCGCGCAGCTCTTCTATCTCAATGATGCCATCGAACTTTGAGACAAGACTATTCTCGGTCGCAATGTTGGAAGCGATACCTCCCACGTGGAAAGTACGCAATGTCAACTGTGTGCCCGGTTCTCCGATTGATTGTGCGGCTGTGACGCCGACGACTTCGCCTTTCTGCACCATCTGACCGTTGGCCAGATTACGTCCGTAACATTTTGCACAGACACCTTTCTTGGATTCGCATGTCAAAACCGAACGGATTTCTACCTGTTCGATAGGCGATTCCTGTATCTTTTTTGCCGCTTCTTCACGTATTTCCTCACCTGCTTCCACAAGTGTCTCGCCTGAAGTCGGATGGATGATATCGTGAACGGAGACGCGTCCCAAAATACGTTCGTACAATGAGGCCACTACCTCTGCATTGTTTTTCAGCTCCGTACAAATCAATCCGCGCAACGTGCCGCAGTCTTCTTCATTTATAATCACATCGTGCGATACATCGACTAACCGACGTGTCAGATATCCGGCATCGGCAGTTTTCAATGCCGTGTCGGCCAGACCTTTACGTGCACCGTGAGTAGAGATGAAATATTCAAGCACAGATAATCCTTCCTTGAAGCTCGAAAGGATGGGGTTCTCGATGGTCGACCCGGTCTCGCTACCGCTTTTCTGAGGTTTACCCATCAAGCCGCGCATGCCTGACAATTGTCGAATCTGGTCTTTCGATCCTCGAGCGCCGGAATCCATCATCATGTAGACTGAATTGAATCCTGCATTATCGGATGACAGCTGGTTGATAAGAGTAGTTGACACTCTGTTGTTGACGTGCGTCCATGTGTCAATAATCTGATTATAACGTTCGTTGTAGGTGATCAGACCCATGTTGTAATTGGAAGTGATCTGTTCGACTTCGTCATATCCTTTTTTCACCAAATCTTCTTTCTCGGCAGGAATCAGCACATCGGCCAAATTAAACGACAAGCCGCCTTTAAAAGCCATATAATAACCTAAATCCTTGATTTCATCGAGGAATTGAGCCGTGCGGGCTACGCCGCATTTTTTTATTACGTCGCCGATGATATCGCGTAAAGTCTTTTTACCCCAAACTTCGTTGATATATTTCACTTCTTTGGGGACACACTCGTTGACCATCAATCGTCCTACAGACGTCACATAAGGCGTCTTTCTGATGACTCCCTTTTTGTCTTTAATGACGTCTCCCTTATCATTCAATTCGTTGATATACACAGTCACAGGGGCATGCAGGTCTATTCTCTTTTCGTTGAATGCAATTGTAGCTTCTTCGGGGCCGTAGAACACAAGTCCTTCTCCTTTGGCGCCGGGACGCAGTTTTGTGATATAATATAATCCGAGCACCATGTCCTGCGAGGGCACTGTGATAGGGAATCCGTTAGCCGGATTAAGGATATTATGCGAAGCGAGCATCAGCATCTGGGCTTCCAAAATGGCCTCATTGCCTAATGGCAGGTGTACGGCCATCTGGTCACCGTCGAAGTCGGCGTTAAATGCCGTACATGACAACGGATGAAGCTGAATTGCTTTTCCTTCAATCAGTTTGGGTTGAAATGCCTGAATACCGAGGCGGTGCAATGTCGGGGCACGGTTCAGCAATACAGGATGTCCTTTCATAACATATTCCAGGATATCCCATACGACAGGCTCTTTATGGTCTACAATCTTTTTGGCCGACTTCACTGTCTTGACAATGCCGCGTTCAATCAATTTGCGGATTACAAACGGCTTATACAGCTCTGCTGCCATATCTTTCGGCAAACCGCATTCGTGCATCTTCAACTCAGGTCCCACGACAATAACAGAACGCGCGGAATAATCCACACGTTTGCCAAGCAGATTCTGACGAAAACGTCCTTGCTTACCTTTTAAACTATCGGACAGCGACTTTAATAAGCGATTTGAATCTGTCTTTACGGCGCTTGATTTGCGTGAATTGTCGAATAATGAGTCGACGGCTTCCTGCAACATGCGTTTTTCGTTGCGCAAGATTACTTCAGGTGCTTTGATGTCTATCAGCCGTTTGAGTCGGTTGTTGCGAATAATTACGCGACGGTACAAGTCATTAAGGTCGGAAGTGGCAAAACGACCGCCATCAAGCGGCACTAATGGCCGAAGTTCGGGCGGAATCACAGGCACTACCTTGACTACCATCCATTCCGGTTTGTTTTTACCCTTTGATGAGCGGAAATACTCAACTACCTGCAGACGCTTTAACGCCTCAGTCTTACGTTGTTGAGACGTATCCATCATCGCATGGCTGCGTAAATCGTACGACAATTGGTCGAGATCCAACCGCGCAAGTAAATCATAGATAGCTTCGGCCCCGATTTTTGCAATAAACTTATTCGGGTCCGTATCTTCCAGCATTTGATTTTCTTTAGGCAGATTATCAACTATTTGCAAATATTCTTCCTCCAAAAGTAAATCCATGACTGACATATTTTCCACGCATCCCGGCTGAATCACCACATAACGTTCGTAATAGATGATGGAATCAAGTTTTTTTGTAGGCAATCCAAGCAGATACCCTACCTTGTTAGGCAGCGTACGAAAATACCATATATGAGCTACGGGTACAACAAGATGAATATGTCCGACACGTTCGCGTCGCACTTTCTTCTCCGTCACTTCTACTCCGCATCTGTCGCATACGATTCCTTTATATCGGATGCGTTTATATTTGCCGCAATAACATTCGTAGTTTTTCACAGGCCCGAAGATGCGTTCACAGAACAATCCGTCGCGTTCAGGTTTGTAAGTACGATAATTTATTGTTTCGGGTTTTAACACTTCACCGCTCGAATTTTCGAGAATTTCTTCCGGCGAGGCCAGTCCAATACTTATTTTCGTAAAGGCGCTCTTTATCTTATTTTCTCTTTTAAAAGCCATATTGCATTATTTTTTTGTCCACGAATTACACGAATTCTTTAAATCCTTAAATTTTGGAATGATTGAATCTTTGAATTCAATCTAATGTCAGACTTAAGCAAAGTCCTCTCAGTTCATGCAGCAACACATTCAATGACTCGGGAATACCTGCCTGGGGCATCGGTTCTCCCTTGACGATTGACTCGTATGCCTTTGAACGTCCTACTACATCGTCTGACTTGATAGTCAGTATCTCTTGCAGAATATGTGCTGCACCGAATGCTTCCAAAGCCCAGACTTCCATTTCGCCGAAGCGCTGACCTCCAAACTGGGCCTTTCCACCCAACGGCTGCTGGGTGATAAGCGAATACGGGCCTATCGACCTTGCGTGCATTTTGTCGTCCACCATGTGGCCGAGTTTCAGGAAGTAGGTTACGCCTACCGTTGCCGGCTGGTCGAAGCGTTCGCCGGTGCCGCCGTCGTATAAATACGTCTTGCCGTAACTCGGTAAGCCGGCTTTGCCTGTCCATGTGTCGAGGTCATCAATCGATGCTCCGTCGAAAATCGGGGTAGCAAACTTAACATTGAGGGTACGGCCTGCCCAACCCAGCACTGCTTCAAATATCTGGCCGAGGTTCATACGCGAAGGCACACCCAACGGATTCAGACATATATCAACAGGCGTTCCGTCTTCGAGGAAAGGCATATCTTCCTGACGTACAATCTTTGAGACAATACCCTTGTTTCCATGACGGCCTGCCATCTTGTCGCCAACCTGTATTTTGCGTTTCTTGGCAATATATACCTTGGCAATCTGTACGATACCTGTCGGCAGTTCATCTCCGATAGAGATATCGAATTTCTTGCGGCGCAATTCGGCATCCAACTCCTTATTTTTCTTCAAATAATTTACAATCAACTGTTTGATAAGTCCGTTCTTATGTGTGTCAATTGTCCATTTGCTTAATTGAATAGAATTATAGTCAAGCTCTTCCAACAGTTTACGCGAGAATTTGGCGCCTTTGGCGATAACTTCCGTGTTAAGGTAATCTTTGACTCCCTGAGACACTTTTCCTGTCGTAAGGATGAGGAGTTTCTCAACCAATTCTTCTTTCAAATTGCTCATTTTCTGTTCGTATTCTTCATCGACCTTGGGCAAAGCGGCTTTATCGGTCAAACGCGTAGATGTACGTTGTTTTTTAATATTTTTGCAGAAAAGGCTCGTGTCAATGACGACGCCGCGCAATGAAGGTGTTGCTTTTAGAGATGCATCTTTGACATCGCCTGCTTTATCGCCGAAAATGGCACGTAACAATTTTTCTTCGGGCGACGGGTCCGATTCGCCTTTTGGCGTGATCTTACCTATTAATATATCTCCCGGCTCAACATAAGCGCCTACGCGTACAATACCGTTTTCATCCAAATCTTTGATGGCTTCGTCACTTACATTGGGTATATCTTTTGTAAGTTCTTCCATGCCGCGTTTAGTTTCGCGCACCTCAAGCATATATTCATCGACATGGACTGACGTAAAGTAATCTTCGCGTACCATCCTCTCGTTAAGCACAATAGCATCTTCATAATTATATCCTTTCCAAGGCATATACGCCACCATCACATTACGCCCCAGCGCCAATTCGCCATTATGAGTGGCATAGCCTTCCGTAAGGATTTCTCCGGCTTTGACGCGTTGACCTTGTTTGCAAATAGGTTGCAGGTCGACGGTGGTGCTTTGGTTTGTTTTGCGCCATTTCGGCACGGTATATGTCTTAATAGAGTCTTCAAAGCTCACAAACTCCTCATCTTCAGTTCTATCGTATTTTATTTGGATACATGTGGCATCCAAGTAAACGATTTCTCCATTACCTTCGGCAATGATCTGCGAGCGTGAGTCGCGCGCCACCTGGCCTTCGATGCCTGTCCCGACGATAGGCGCTTCGGAGCGTATAAGCGGCACTGCCTGGCGCATCATGTTCGATCCCATCAGGGCACGGTTGGCATCATTATGTTCGAGGAATGGTATCAATGCTGCTGCGATTGAGGCTATCTGCGTGGGCGATACGTCCATCAGATGCACTTCACTCGGATTAACTACGGGGAAGTCAGCTTCATATCTGGATTTGATCCTGTCGTTAATGAAAAAGCCGGAGTTATCTAACGGTGCATTTCCTTGCGCCACAATTTTATCTTCTTCTTCTTCAGCCGTATAATATTCCAATGCTTCTGCCTTAAAGCTGACCTGGCCGTTTTCCACTTTCCTGTAAGGTGTCGTAATAAAGCCGAGATCATTGATTTTGGCGTAGACGCATAGGGATGATATCAGCCCGATATTCGGTCCTTCCGGTGTTTCGATAGGACAAAGACGGCCGTAATGGGTATAATGTACGTCGCGCACTTCAAAGCCTGCACGCTCACGTGATAACCCGCCCGGGCCTAAGGCCGAGAGTCGGCGTTTGTGAGTGATTTCGGCTAAAGGATTAGTCTGGTCCATAAATTGCGACAGCGCATTTGTGCCGAAAAATGAATTGACGACGGACGAAATAGTTTTGGCATTAATCAGATCGATCGGCGTAAACACCTCGTTATCACGCACATTCATACGTTCACGTACAGTGCGTGACATTCGTGCCAAGCCTAAGCCGAACTGGTTGTATAGTTGTTCGCCAACGGTTCTGACACGTCGATTGCTCAGGTGGTCAATATCGTCGACGATTGCTTTTGAGTTTATCAGTTCGATCAAGTATTTGATAATCTCAATAATATCCTCCTTAGTCAGTACTTTCGTCTCTTCGCTGGTGGACAGATTCAGCTTCCTGTTGATACGGAATCGTCCGACATCGCCAAGGTCGTATCTTTTTTCGGAAAAGAACAGATTGGTGATCACCTCGCGTGCACTCATTTCGTCGGCAGGTTCGGCATTTCTGAGCTGTCGATAGATATAGAGTACGGCTTCCTTTTCGGAGTTACTCGGATCCTTTTGCAATGTATTATAGATAATTGCGTAATCGGACAGGTTTTGATCTTCGCGATGCAGGAGGATATATTCCGTGCCTGAATCTATGATGGCGTCAATATTACCTTCGGTCAATACCGATTCGCGGTCGATGACGACGTCGTTTCGTTCTATAGACACTACTTCGCCTGTATCTTCGTCCACAAAGTCTTCAACCCATGTTCTGAGGACTCGGGCTGCAAGTTTGCGATCGACATATTTCTTTAAATTCGATTTCGTTACTTTGATTTCTTCGGCCAAGTTGAATATTTCGAGGATATTCTTATCGCTTTCGAAACCGATGGCGCGCAAGAGTGTTGTGACAGGCAGTTTCTTTTTCCTGTCGATATAGGCATACATCACGTTGTTGATGTCTGTGGCAAATTCTATCCACGAGCCTTTGAACGGGATGATGCGTGCCGAATATAGTTTAGAACCGTTGGCATGTATGCTTTGCCCGAAGAACACGCCCGGCGAACGGTGTAGTTGCGACACGACAACGCGCTCGGCTCCATTGATCACAAATGTTCCTTTCTCCGTCATATACGGGATAGGGCCTAAATATACGTCCTGAATGACAGTGGCAAAATCCTCATGTTCAGGGTCAGTACAATATAATTTCAACTTGGCTTTGAGCGGAACGCTGTACGTCAAGCCTCTGGCAATACATTCGTCAATGGTATAGCGGGGCGGGTCAATGTAATAATCTAAAAATTCTAATACAAAATTGTTTCGCGTGTCTGTGATGTGAAAGTTTTCCGCAAAGACCTTGTAAAGTCCTTCTTTTTTCCTTTTTTCGGGGGGAGTATCTAATTGTAGAAAGTCGTGAAATGACTTCAGTTGTACTTCGAGAAAATCGGGATAGGGCAGAAAGTTTTTTATCGAAGCAAAATTAATTCTTTTAGTTTCAGTTGATGAAGACATCTGGTTTTGATTTTGTTTGAACTTAATAATGGATTGTAGACACAAAAAGGTTAAGAATCTTCCTTTTTGAAGACTCTTAACCAATAACCCTGATTTACAGGTTATAGAGACTATTTAAGCTCAACTTCCGCTCCAGCTTCTTCCAAACTTTTCTTTAAGCCTTCAGCCTCAGCCTTTGTCACTCCTTCTTTTACGTTACTTGGAGCGCTATCAACTAAATCTTTTGCTTCTTTCAAGCCAAGACCCGTCAATTCTTTTACTAATTTAACAACTGCCAACTTACTGGCTCCCGGTGATTTCAGAACGACATCAAAAGATGTCTTTTCTTCTTCCACAGCGACTGCCGCAGCAGGTCCGGCGGCAACTGCTACTGCTGCTGCTGCAGGCTCAATGCCATAATCGTCTTTTAAAATTGTTATCAATTCACTTACTTCTTTTACGGTAAGATTTACTAATTGTTCTGCAAAAGCTTTCAAATCTGCCATTTTATTTATTTTTTAATGATTATTTTTATATTTATTTTGAACTTTATAATGACAGTAACCGGTTGTAGTTCCGACTGCCTGTCCTGAATTTATCTAACGCTCCTCAAGCGTTTTTAAAATACCATGTATTGAGTTTCCTCCGGATTGCAAAGCGCTGATAACTTGTTTTACAGGTGATTGCAGTAAAGCAAGCAAATCGGCTATCAGTTCGTCCCTGCTCTTTATATTGACCAGAGCGTCCAAATTGTCTGAGCCTACATAGAAACATTCCTGTACGTATGCGGCTTTTAGCTTCGGTTTGCCTTCTTCTCCTCTTCTTACATCCTTCGTAAACTCTTTAATTAAGCGTGCAGGAGCATTTGCCGACTCCGTAAACATCACTGCCGTACTGCCCGCGAGCGAGCCGTACAATGAAGAAAAGTCTGTGCCTACGCTTTCTAACGCTTTCTTAAACAACGTGTTCTTAACAACTACCAGTTTAATGTTTTGTTTTGCGCACATTCTTCTCAACGCACTTGTCTTAGTGGCGTTCAATGCCTCTATGTCCGTCAAATAGAAATGTTCGAAATTCTTTAACTGTTCTGACAGTTGTTCAATAATTAAGCTTTTATCTTCTTTTTTCATTGTTCCGATTTTTAAATTCTTGAATTTTTAAATTTTTGAATTATAAATTTCAACCTTCCACAGACTTCGGGTCTACTTTGATACCCGGACTCATAGTGCTTGAAAGATAAATGCTTTTTATATAGGTGCCTTTTGCTGCCGTAGGTTTCAATTTGATAAGCGAAGAGATAAATTCTTTCGCGTTATCAAATATCTTCTCCGGTTCAAAAGAGACTTTGCCGACGGAAGTATGTACAATACCGGTCTTATCGACTTTAAAGTCGATCTTTCCTTGTTTTACTTCTTTGATGGCCTGTCCTATATCGTTAGTTACAGTGCCGCTTTTCGGATTGGGCATCAGGCCGCGCGGGCCTAATATCCGTCCTAAAGCGCCAATCTTACCCATGATGGCGGGCATGGTGATGATGATATCGATGTCGGTCCAGCCGCCTTTTATTTTGTCGATAAATTCATCCAGGCCCACGAAATCGGCTCCTGCCTCTTTGGCTTCGGCTTCTTTTTCAGGGGTACATAATGCAAGAACCCTTATCTGTTTTCCGGTTCCGTGAGGCAGTGATACCACGCCTCTGACCATTTGATTGGCTTTACGGGGGTCAACGCCGAGACGTACGTCTATGTCCACAGATGCGTCGAATTTGGTCGTCGTTATTTCCTTGACCAATCCCGATGCTTCTTTGAGGGTATAGAATTTCCCGTTTTCAATCTTCTCTATGGCCAATTTTTGATTTTTAGTTATTTTTCCCATCTAAATTGACTATTATTGATTAATTATCGGGAATGTCCCGGTTACAGAGATACCCATGCTCCTCGCCGTTCCGGCTACCATTTTCATGGCAGATTCTATAGTGAAACAGTTGAGGTCGACCATCTTGTCTTCAGCAATTTGCCTGACCGTGTCCCAGTTGACTTGCGCCACTTTTTTACGGTTCGGCTGTGCAGATCCACCTTTTATCTTCGAAGCCTCAAGTAATTGAATTGCTACGGGTGGTGTTTTGACGACAAAATCAAATGACTTATCTGCATAATAAGTGATGACAACAGGCAATACCTTACCGGCCTGCTCTTGGGTCCTGGCATTGAATTGCTTGCAAAACTCCATGATGTTGATACCCTTAGAGCCTAATGCAGGGCCTACCGGGGGAGAAGGGTTTGCGGCTCCTCCTTTAATTTGCAATTTGATTTGTCCGGCAATTTCTTTAGCCATTGTTTAAAATTTATGGATATATAAATAGTTTTCAGAAAAAAAACCGTCTGTCCGTAACAACAGTTATTCTTTTTCTACTTGTACATA
>JAITMM010000166.1 GCA_031277335.1 Tannerella sp.
AGGTTGGCAGTCAAATACAATCAAAGATTCGCCATTGATAACTGATTTTCCGGATTTGTGGACAAATTTGCGTTCAACCTATCAAAACGAATTGACACCATTTGCGTTTTCAAAAATTCCAAACGAAAAATTGATAATGGAAATCTTCAGGGAAATAGTGAAGAAATGTGTGTAAATATCAGTTTGTCTTTATATTATCTTCGAGAAATTTTCCACATCCACCACAAAGGCGTGGATAGGAAATGGATTATCAGTTTCGGTATTGTAGCTGTTGATAGATTCAATGACCTGATTGGAAACTTCTTGCGAGGTAAAGCTGAATAGCATGAGGGAGTTCGTTTTGGCATTGCCGCTATTGGCAGCGAACCAGCCGATGTTGGACTCCGATTTTTTATGACCGGTGATGTTCATTGCGCTGAAACGTTTGACGCCGGCGCGTTGGAGCAGGCTTGCCACCTGCTCCCGATACTCTTGAATACTTAAAACAATCAGTAACTTCATTTTATTTTCTTTTTTAACATTTTGAAATACAGCAAAGGAACCACGATCAATGTGAGCATCGTGGAAGTAATCGTGCCGCCCATCAGCGAGATGGCTAATCCTTGAAAGATGGGGTCGGCCAGGATGACGGCCGCTCCGAGAATGACGCCGCCGGCCGTCAGCACAATCGGAGTGGTACGCACGGCTCCTGCCTCTATAACGGCTTGTTTCAGAGGAATACCGTCTTTCAGGCGGATGTCGATAAAGTCAATCAGCAGGATGGAGTTGCGTACCATAATTCCCGCAAGGGCGATAAACCCTATCATCGACGGGGCGCTGAAATAGGCTCCCATGATCCAGTGTCCGAAGATGATACCGATCAGGGACAGGGGGATGACCGACAATTGCACCAATGGAGTGACGAAGTTCTGAAACCAGCCTACAATCAGCATATAGATGATAATCAATACGAAAAGGAATGCCAGTCCCAAATCGCGGAATACTTCGTAGGTGATTTGCCATTCTCCGTCCCATTTCAGGGAGAAATTGTCTTCGTACTGCGGTTGACGGCTGTATTCTTCCGTCAGCGTATAGCCTTCAGGCAGTTTCACTTGCGACAGCTTTTCCGATACGCTCGTGATGGCGTAGACAGGACTTTCAAGGCTTCCCGCCACTTCGGTGAGCACATACACCACGCGCTTCTGGTTTTTGCGGGAGATGCTTTTCGCTTTTTCGCCTTCGCTTACCGTCGCCAAATTGCTTACCGGGATGGCCATCCCTTGCCGGTTTACCACTTTCATACTCATCAGGTCTTCGATGTTTGATTTCTCTTTTTCAGGTAGTTGCAAGACTATACCGACCTGATTGACCGTCGAAGGCTGATGAAGCACCCCGACCGGCATACCCGACAGGGCGGCATACATATTCTGCACGACTTGCGCATTGGGAATGCCTAACTTCATGGCTTTGTCTTTGTTAACCACGAATTTATATTCCGTCTGCGCGTCTTCCACGCTCCAGTCCACGTCCACCACATTGTCCGTCGCGGCAAGCAGTTCCTTCACCTGTTCGGCCAAGGCAATCTGCCGGTCGTAGTCCGGGCCGTAAATCTCGGCGACGATGGTGGACATCACAGGCGGTCCGGGCGGCACTTCCACCACTTTCACGTTGGCGTTGAACTTCTTACCGATGGCTTGCAAATCTTCGCGCATCGAGGTGGCAATCTCGTGGCTTTGTTCGCTCCGTTCACTTTTATCTAAGATATTAACCTGTATATCAGCTACATTATCGCCCCGGCGCATGTCGTAATGACGCACCAGGCCGTTGAAGCTGATGGGCGCCGAAGTCCCCACGTAGGTTTGATAATTGATAACTTTCTCGTTTTTACCGATATAGATTGCCAATTCCTTGGCTACGGCAGCCGTCCGCTCAAGCGTCGTGCCTTCGGGCATGTCGATGATCACCTGAAACTCGTTTTTATTGTCGAAAGGCAGCATTTTTACGGGGACTGATTTTGTATAAAACAATATGAATGAGCTAAATAACACGACCGTCAAGCCAATCATAAAAAGCCAGCGCAATTTCCTGTTTTCGAGTAGGGGAGTGACTGTTTTCGAGTAGAGCTTATAGATTATAGTTCCCTCCAAATCAGATTCTTTCACTGAATGTTCCTTTTCTTTTCCTTCCTTGTAACGCAAAAAAAGATAGCCGAAATAAGGCGTCAGGGTGAGCGCCACGAGCAGCGAAAACATCATCGCGATGGATGCGCCTATCGGCATCGGACTCATGTAAGGCCCCATCATGCCCGAAACAAAAGCCATCGGCAAGACGGCGGCGATGACCGTCCAAGTGGCTAATATCGTGGGATTTCCCACTTCGTTGACAGCGTAGATGGCGGCTTGCAAGGGCGGAAGTTTTCGCATCTTGAAGTGGCGGTGCATATTCTCGGCTATCACGATGGAATCGTCCACCACAATGCCAATCACGAAAACTAAGGCAAAAAGCGTTATGCGATTAAGCGTATAACCTAAAAAGTAATAGGAAAATAGCGTGAGGGCAAGCGTCACGGGGATGGACAGGAAGACGACCAATCCGCCGCGCCAGCCCATGGCCAGCATGACGAACAGCGTGACGGCGACTATGGCAACCGACAGGTGGAAAAGCAGTTCCGACACCTTGTGCGAAGCCGTTTCGCCGTAATTACGTGTTACTTCGACGTTTACCTCGTCCGTGATAAGGTCTTTTTTCAGGTGCCCGACTTTCTCAATCGCAATTTCCGCCAGTTTCATGGCGTCGGCGCCTTTCTTCTTGGCGATGGAGAGGGTGACGGCGGCGTAATCGTCGGGATTTGCCGTCCGCTTTTCGCCCGAAGCGGCTCCATATCCGAAAGATACGTATTGTACCGGGACTTCGGGGCCGTCTTCCACTTCGGCTATTTGGTAGAGGTAAACAGGCTGATTGTCATTTGTTCCCACAATCAGGTTTTTCACTTCCTCGACGTCGGAAAAGAAATTGCCTGTCTGCACGGCATATACCATGTCGCCGGTAATGATATTTCCGCTATTCATCTGTGCATTATTGGCTTGCAGCGATTGGGCGACGGCTCCGAAATCGAGGGCGCTTTCCGCCATCTTGTCCTTGTCGAGCATCACTTTCACCTGACGGCTCTGTCCGCCGATGATATTCACCTGCGCAATATCGGGGATTTTCTTTATCTCGTTGCCGACAACTTCGGCTATCTGACGCAGTTGATAATCACCCATTTGTTCACTCCACAGGGTAAAAGCCAGGGCGGGAACGTCGTCGATGGCGCGGGATTTGACCAAAGGCATGGTCGCGCCTTGCGGCATACGGTCCATGTTCTTCATCATCTCGTTGTAAAGTTTAACCAATGAGCGTTCTACGTCTTCGCCCACATAAAACTGTACGGTGAGCATCGCCATGCCGTTCATGGCCGTGGCATAGACATTTTCTACTCCCTTGATATTTGAAACTAATTTCTCAATCGGCTGAACCACATTGGATTCCACTTCCTTCGGCGTAGCTCCCGGATAGCCTACCATGATATCCGCCATCGGCACCTCAATCTGAGGTTCTTCCTCGCGGGGGATGAAATAGATGCTGAAGATGCCCAGAAAGAGGAAGGCAAACAGGAGCATAATGCTCAATTTCGACCTGATGAATACGGCGGCTATTTTTCCTGAAATTCCATTTTCCATTTTCGTGCTTATTTAGATTCGGATACCTTTACCCCGTTATACAATTTGCCTTCGGTTTTCAATACAACCCGTTCTCCAAGTCTTAATCCCGAAATTGCTTCCACCTGATTGCCAAGCGTTTTCCCCAGTCGAACCCAGCGCAGATGCGCCTGATTTCGGTCGTCCACCACATACACGCCCGTGAGTTGGTCGCGGTAGATGAGAGAAGATGCTTCCAACAGGATATTCGACGGATTTTCTTCGGCTGCTTTATTGGGTATCAGGATATTGGCATACATTCCCGGGCGGATGTTTCCCTTGTCTTTCGCATCGATGGTCAATTTCATCGAATAATTGCCTCCCGTGCCGAACGACGAGGGACTCAGTTCCGAAATCTTTCCGTCGATGCTCATATTCAATGATTTCAGTTCAATGATGGCGGCGTCGCCGACCTTTATATAAGGTACGTAGTTTTCGGAAACGGACGAAACGATTTGCAGTTCACCGCTTTGCTCCAT
>JAITMM010000243.1 GCA_031277335.1 Tannerella sp.
TACAAGATGAACCGCCTGTCAGCATACGGCTCAATCCGGCAAAAACGTTGATGTCGGTGGAGGGGGGTGAAATATTTGAGGGAGGTGAAAAGAGGCCGGAATACGTGAGATTGGTCGAAGGTGAAAAGATTGCGGAAAAAGTAGGATTGGCAGGATGCGAAAAGGTGGTATGGTGTGAGACAGGCTATTATCTGCCGGAAAGGCCGTCATTCACCTATGATCCATTATTTCATGCCGGTTGCTACTATGTTCAGGAAGCCGCTTCCATGTTTCTCGAACAGGTTGTAAAGCAGTATATTACTTCGCCTGTCGTCTGTCTTGATCTATGTGCCGCTCCTGGTGGCAAATCCACGCATCTCCAAAGTCTTCTTCCTGCTAAAAGCCTGTTAGTCAGCAATGAAGTCATTCAAAGCCGTGCATCTGTCCTGAAGGAAAATATGATTAAATGGGGATCTCCTTACACGGTAGTCACGTGCAACGATCCCAAAGATTTCAGTCTGCTCACACAGATGTTTGACGTGATTGTAGCAGATTTGCCATGTTCGGGCGAAGGGATGTTCCGTAAAGATGGCCGCAGTCGCGACGAATGGAGCCCGGACAATGTCAAGTTATGCGCCGCCCGTCAACGCAGGATTATCCGTGATATCTGGCCGAGCCTGAAACCCGGCGGCTTGCTCGTTTATAGCACCTGCACGTTCAACCGCGAAGAAAATGAAGAAAATATACGTCATCTGATTGATGATTATAATGCTGAGGTACTGTCGATTGCAATTGAAGAAAGCTGGGGTGTCAGTCCGGCTATTGATGAGTCTTTTCCGATGTATCGCTTCTTTCCGCACCGGACAAAGGGGGAGGGGTTTTGTTTGGCGCTGGTCAGGAAACCGGGGGAAGAAAATATGATTCAAGGATTCAAGGATTCAAAGAGTCAAGAGTTTTGTCCACGAATTTCTCAACTTGACACGAAGAAAGAATCTAAATATCAAAGGACTGATGTCCAATACTCAACGTTAAAGCCGTCTCCGTCAAAAGTGAAGCGACACAACCCGTTGCACTTGCATCACGGCTTGGGGAAAAATGATTTTTTCGATAACGCATCATGTTGCAACGATTGGCTCGTGGTTTCCGATGACGGTTATCATTTCGAGGTAAGCCGTAAGATGGTTCGCGCGATACCGGAATCCGTATTGGGAATTTATAGACTGATAACCAAGCATTTGCATGTACTTTATGCCGGTGTCACGGTTGGCGAAATCAAAGGTAACGACATCGTGCCTTCGCCTGCATTGGCATTGAGCACATCTTTCCGTCGTGAAGCATTCTCATCTATCGAATTGTCTAAAGAGCTGTGTATAAGATATCTTCAAAACGAAGCGCTTATCTTGCCGGAAAGCGTCCCAATAGGGTTTGTGGTCGTGACATATCAACACGTCCCGCTCGGCTTCGTCAAAAATATCGGAACGCGTGCAAACAATCTTTATCCGCAGGCGTGGAGGATTCGCGGTCGTTTGCCTCAATCATCATCCATGTAATTTAGAAACATTTAATAATCAAATGAATACTCAATGGTACATCTATATTCTGCAATCCGTCAGGATTGCATCGCTCGGTAGAAATGGACGTTTATACAAAGGGTGCATTCCGTACGGAATGCATCCAAAAACGCCAATGATTTTCTACCGAGCAATAATCCCTACAGGATTTTAGAGATGCTCATTTACAAATAAATAAAAATGATAAAAATCGGACTTCTTTCTGATACGCACGGCTGGTGGGACGACAAATATGCCACTTATTTCGAGCCTTGCGACGAGATATGGCACGCGGGCGATATCGGCTCAACGTCTGTTGCCGACAAGTTGGCGGCCATCAAGCCGTTACGCGCTGTATATGGAAATATTGACGGACAGGAATTGCGACAAATGTTTCCGCGTTTTGCTCATTTTACCATAGAGCAGGTGAAGGTGATGATGACCCATATCGGCGGCTATCCCGGTCATTATGAGCCTGGTATCCGTAAAGAACTATTGACAGCGCACCCCAACCTCTTTATCACCGGACATTCCCATATCCTGCGCATCATGTATGACAAACAATTTAACTGCCTGTATATCAATCCTGGCGCAGCCGGTCAATACGGATTTCATCAAGTACGCACCCTCGTGCGCTTCACCATCGACAACGACTCCATCAAAGATCCTGAGATAATCGAGATGCGTTAGTCGTTTGTCAATTGAACCGTTAAGATAACCCATCGCTATGAATCCGAAAGTGATAAAAGTCAATCCTGAACCGAATTTTATGCTTAATCTTTGGTTTGCAAACGGCGAACAAAGGCGTTTTGACATGAAACCCTACCTTGATTTCGAGGTTTTTCAAGTTTTAAGCAATCCTCTGTTATTCAATACAGCAACTGTATTTCTGGGTAGTGTTACGTGGGCTAATGATGCCGATTTAAGAAAACGACCAGTTCATGAATGATTTTAGACTTTACCCATTATTTGTTATTTGAATAAAAAGTTTTATTTTTGCAGCGACAAGGCAATCATGTTTTTGATGAGTTTTATTTATAAAATATTTTCAAACTATTCGGAAGATAGAAAAAAATAAGACTCTGGATATTAAGGATCTTTGACACGCAACTGCTTTTTGCGTCAACGCGATATATCAATGTAAAATAATCTTTGTGCAAGGAACTGATGTCGTGCATCAAAATAGCGTTTTGATTGGTTGTTTTTGCTATGATGGTGAAAATGACTTTTTTGCTACGTTTGACACTATTAATTTCAATTGGCAGGATGGTATGTCCTCCTACTTTCTTATAATTTTAACATATAATTTTAAATGAAAATTTTTACGTTGTTTTTGTTTTTGGGGATATTTTGTTCATGTAATCGAACGAAACAAAAAATAAATAATGAAGAACCTCAACATGGTTCAGTCGTTATAGATTCTACTGTTTATCATTCAATTAAGGACAATCGAATTAAGATAGATATCAACAGTCCGCAAAAGGCATCATTATTTGATTATTTCAGTCATATAGAATTGATTCCTTTGGAAACAAATAATGAGGTTTTGATAGGTTATTGTGAGGAAATTATTTGTTATAAAGGAAGGTATTATGTCTTTGATAGAGACCAACAAAAAATTCAAGTATTCGATGACAATGGTAGTTTTATTTTTAAAATTGATAAAAGAGGACAAGGTCCCGGAGATTATTCCGAAATAAGAAGTATCTATCTAAACACATTTACAGAGAATATTGATATTGTAGGTATGGGATTCATTTACAGCTATAATCTGTCAGGAAATCATGTTAGGACCTTACGACCTTCTAATTTGAAAAGTATTTTTGACAATATTATAGCGGTCAATGATAAAACTTATGTTCTATATACAGGATATAAAGGGGAGAAAATTCATTATTTTGACTTGGAAGATAATAAAATCTTTCGTCAAGAATATGAAGAAGACCCTTTCTTTAACGAAAATGTGCATATTTCTGCTCAAAGTCCATTTTATGAATACAATGGGAAAGGTTTTTTCTATCGAATTGCCGACAATAAAACTTATGAGGTAGGAGCAGATTCTTTAATCACAGCATATATTTTAGATTTTGGGAGATACAATTATGACCCCCAAAAATTAGGGTTACCAAACGATCCAACAAGTATAATTACTTTACCATACAGAATGGATATTCAAGGTCAAAACAATAAGTATCTTTTTGCCCAAATATTGTTGCACGACAACATACCCTTAATCATGATATACGACAAGTCTACAGATGAAGAAAGATTAATCAAGAATTTTATTGAACAGGTAGATTTTGTGCCAAGAAAAGTAAGCAACGAATACGTTCTCTCTTGGTGTAGCCACGGAGCATTGGAAAGATATGTTACGAAAGACATACTGGACAATGATAATTTTCAAAAATTAAATAAACTGCTAAATTCCAAGGAAGAAGAAAACACTATCATAATTAAATATTATTTCAAATAATTATCAACAATAAAAATAATGAATAAACAATTATACACAATTTCTGTCTTCGACACATTGACCGGTTGTTTGAGCTCTCGGACTTTGTAATCGTTGCCTGCTGATAGTGATTCGATGAATAAGACAAATTTGTCTCTGCTGGATTCTGCCGGTTATAAATATATCATTGGTGCAAGAGTCAAATTAGCCAATTATAATAGTACCGGATATCGAGGTAAAACCCACCATTCAAGGGATTTGGGAAGGTTCCGGCAGGAGCAATTACCGTGGGATTGCAGATTTCTCCTGCATCATTTTTATGGCTTTCCAGATTGTTCCGGCTGAGCCTCGAAACATTCCGGAGCCTTTCGGTTTGCCTTCCAACGTCCACCATTCGTAGAACCCGTTGTGCTCAATAACCCTGTCGATCATTGGCGACAGGGCTTCGTAGGCTTCATTATAAAAACCGTAAGCTATTAATTGCTGCACCATGCGGGCGCCAAACCAGCACCAGTCGCCTCCGTTTTGATAACCGTAAGGCTTCATGGACGGATTCAAAAAGAATCCTTCGGGATAGGGGGGATAAACGGTAAGGCCGATGCTATTCGCGCCGGCAGCCGCTACATTGCGTTGCATTTGCCGGTAGGAAGCCAGAATTTCGTCCTTGCTCAACATGTCTGCTTCGATTGCAATAGCCGTACCACCGTGATAATAAACTGCCGATTCATCAAAGTTGGCAGGAAAAGGCGAGCCGTTCAGGTAAATATGTGGAATAAATTTTTGTTTTGAGCTATCCCACAAATGTTTACGCACGTTTAACGTGATATTGGCATGTACATTTTCCCAATAAATTTTATTTTTTGTATCGTCAATCAAACTGATAAAATCGCGTATGGCAATGGCAAACATGGCATTATCGTAAATATCAATACAGAGATGCGAATTGTTATCGAGCGCCACGCCCCAATTATGTTCAGGCTGCACATCGCCCCAATCGGCAGTAGTGGCACCCCATATTAATCCGTATTCCATGTTAAATCGTTCATTCAGAAGGAATTGCAAAGCGTCATTCATGCGTTTTTCGACGCTTCGTCCTGCAATCTGTTCTTGCAGGATTGATTTGTCGCCGGTAGTCCTGACATATTTGGCAATAGCCTGTATCAGAGACGATTCCTGATCGGTCTCAACGGTGTTTTTATGAGCTTTAAATTCCGGGGCTAAGTCCGAATATCTGAAATCATAACTTATTTTATCGTCCGTTCGCGTAACATAACCGTCTACGATATTTCCGTCATCGCCCTGAAACTTAAAGAAGACAAGCAATGCATCGCGTATTTTATTAGTATCTACGACTTTACATGCCGGTTCGATAAACGTGTTCAAATCGCGAATCCACACTTCGGCGTAGCCTGACCCGGCATTTAGTCCTGTCTGTATCAATGTTTCAGCTCTCGACATAACGTCCTGCAATCGAGTGTCTTCGTCCACCCGCTTTTTCAAATCAGGGTCAATCTGGGCAGACAGACTGCCTGAAATTGCAAATAGCGCAACGAAAATTTTCAAAAATAAGTTTTTAGAGTACATAATTTATTGATTTTTAATAATATCCTATATTTCGATGATCTCCATGCGGACGCACGGTGCGTTTGAGCGGGATATACATGCCGCCGGTCGCTTCGAGCCAGTCATACAGTTCTCCATCCAAACCTTTTATGATCTCCTGAAATGCTGGATTCCCGATCTGATTCGTCATCTCGTTCGGGTCGTTTTTCAGATCATAAAATTCGTTCGTATCCCAAATGCCGTGATAACGAATGTATTTGTAGTCATCCGTCCGCACGCCGTGCATGGTGGGCGTCTGTGGAAACTCATGTTCCCAGTAATATTCGTAGAAGATTTTATCGCGCCATTCTACATCTTCTCCGCGCAAGAGCGGCAGAAACGAGTATCCGACCATCTGCGCGGGCTTGTCCAAACCGGCGCAGGCCAGCAGTGTAGGTGCTATATCAACGTTCTGCACCATCTTTTCGACAGTCAAACCACCTTTGAACACAGCCGGACAATAGACCAGCATCGGCACCCTGACGGATTCTTCGTAGAACTGACGTTTATCGATCAATCCATGTTCGCCCCATGCAAAACCATTGTCACCCATATAGATAACCATCGTGTTTTGGTCTAATCCCTGTTCCTTTAGATAGTCCAATACGGCGCCGATGCTCTCGTCGACCGAACGCAATGTCTCGCAATAGCGGCGCACCTGCACGTCCCAGGGGCGTCCGTGATAGGCGTAATCCACTCCGTGCCAGCTCTCCCGCTGGTTTTTCACCCAGTCAGGCATCATTTGGTCGCCGTAATATTCCTCGTGAGCGGCGGCCTTGCCTGTTTTCGGGTCGATGGTTGGGAGTTGTTTGATGCCGTAAGTAGGCGTGTGAAACGATGGCGGAAGCACGATTTCCTTGTCGGCATAGCTTCCGGCATGGCGTTTGGCGGCCGAAAAATTATCGTGCACACCTTTATGCGAGAGATACACCATAAACGGTTTGTCGGCCTGTTGTTGCTCTTTGATGAAATTGAGCGCATGTTCGGTAATCAAATCTGTTACGTAAGTACTATCCTGATACTGAATCCATTCTCCGTTTGTATTAAGACGCGGATTATAATATTCGCCCTGTCCACGAAATCCTTCCCAATGGTCGAAGCCTGGCTGGGGATCGCCGGAATCGTTGCCCATGTGCCATTTGCCGAAAAAGGCAGTCCGGTAGCCTGCTGCTTGCAGGTATTCGGGGAAAAAAGTCAGTCCGGCAGGCAGCGGCGCCGAGTTGTCAACTACCTGATGCGTATGCGAATACATCCCTGTAAGGATCGATGCCCGGCTGGGTGACGACAGCGAAGTGGTCACAAAGGCATTGTGCATATAGGCCCCTTCGCGCGCCATGCGATCCATGTTCGGCGTCTCCAGCCAAGGGACGACATCGAGGAATCCCATAAAGTTGTAGCGATGATCGTCCGAAAGGATGAAAACGATGTTCATCGGCTTTTGTTCGCCCGGCAATTTCTTCAGTTTTAAGGCGTCCTGCTTTCCTGTCTGCGTGCATCCGACAACGCTCAGGGAGGCTGCCATAATCGGTAATGTTTTATGTAATAAGTTCATATATGATAAGTTATAAAACGTAACATATTCCTGAAAACGTGTTACGTTTCTGATTCAACACTCCATTCAAACCAGCGTCACCTCTATATCCTTGTCTCTCAACATCTGTACGGCATGCGAGGGGGCATTTGTGTCCGTGATGATTTGATGTACCTGGCTGAGGTCGCATATTTTGCCCAAGCCGCGTTTATAAAATTTGGATGAATCGGCCAGAACGATGACTTTTTTTGCTGCCAACATCATTATCCTGTTGAGATGAGCTTCATCTATATTGCTGGTTGTCAAGCCGAAATCAAAATCTAAGCCGTCAATTCCGATAAAGAGTTTGTTGCATGTCAAGTTATTTAGAAAATTTTCGGCTTCAGGGCCAACGACAGATGCCGAACTCTTCCGCAGCACGCCTCCCAACTGTATCACCTCGATGTTCTGTCTGAAATATAGGCTTAAGGAGACTTTGATCGACGACGTGAAGACGGTCAACGGGTCGGTCATACTGATTTTATTGGCGAAGGCCAACACTGTCGTGCCCGACGCAATAATTATATTGTCATTGCTTTCCAGCAGCCGGTTGGCCGCTTCGGCAATTCGCAACTTCTCGTCCGTCATAATCTTCTCTTTTTCATCTATATGCCTGTCGCTAATCAACGAACTGAAAAGACTCACACTCCCGTGGCTTCGAAAAAGTTTCTTTTGGGATTCGAGTTTTTTCAAATCCTTACGGATCGTAACAGCCGATACACCAAGCCGTTCAGTCAAATCGGTTACCTTGACGAATCCATCTTTTTCAAGTTCGTTCAGAATCAATTTATGTCGCTCTATCATTCCCATAACTTATTGTTTTTGATAATCATTATCTTTCGCAGTGTGGACTCACTCGTCGGATAATCGCATCAAAAATAGACAATGAAAATGAGACTGTCAAATTTTACGGGAAAATATTTATGTTAAAAATCATATTCTTTTGTTTTTGTTGTAAATTATTTCTTTCTTTGTATAATCAATTAATAAATAGTTTCGTTTAAAGTTTTTTATAAGTTTCAAAATGCTACGCAATGACAACATTAAACTGTTAAAAACCTGCGATACTCCGTGGGATTTCATCGTAATCGGCGGCGGAGCCACCGGGTTGGGAGTTGCCGTAGATGCTGCAAGCAGAGGGTTTAAAACGGTGCTGCTGGAACAGTCGGACTTTGCCAAGGCCACTTCGAGCCGGAGCACGAAGTTAATTCACGGCGGAGTGCGATACCTGCAGCAAGGCGACGTCGGGATGGTACGCGAAGCGCTTCGCGAACGTGGCCGTCTGTTGCAAAATGCACCTCACCTTGTTATGAACCAGCTATTTATTGTACCTAATTACTCGTGGTGGGAGAAACCGTTCTATACCATCGGACTGACGTTGTATGATTGGATGGCCGGCAAACTCGGATTCGGACGCTCAGTCCCGATGAGCAAAAAAGATGTTGTCAAGGCAATTCCGCAAATCGCCCGTAAAGGATTGCGTGGCGGCGTGAAGTACCACGACGGACAGTTTGACGACGCACGTCTTGCCATCAACCTGATGCAAACAGCCTCCGAACTTGGCGCTATTATGGTGAATTATGTAAAAGTTACGGGTCTATTAAAAACAGAAGGAAAAGTTTCGGGTGTAACCGTTTGTGACGCCATTGACGGCGGAAGTTTCGATTTAAAAGGAAAATGTATCGTCAATGCTACAGGTATTTTCGTCGATGAGGTTATCAGGATGGACAGCCTTGATCATACACCCATCGTGCGCCCCAGTCAAGGTATTCATTTAGTTGTAGATAGGTCATTTCTTGGGGGCGATACTGCCATTATGATCCCTAAAACGAGCGATGGCCGCGTACTGTTTGTCATCCCATGGCATAACCGCGTGATTATCGGCACCACCGATACGCCTGTCAATGAATTTGTGTTGGAACCCAAGCCGTTTGAAGAAGAAATAGATTTCATCCTCAAAACAGCCGCATCCTATCTTGCTCGCCCGCCTCGTCGCGAAGATATCCTTTGCTGTTACGCAGGTTTGCGGCCTTTAGCTGCTCCGAAACGAAACACAAATGAAAAGAAAACGAAAGAAATTTCGCGTCGACATAAATTGTTTGCAGCTGCTTCCGGTCTGATCACCATCACAGGCGGCAAATGGACTACCTATCGGCAGATGGCTCAGGAAACGGTCGACCTGGGAATCCGGCAAAACGGATTGCCGGCGCAGCAATGTGTAACGCAACGGTTGAAGATTCACGGCTATATGCCTGTCGTAGAACATAATAGCCGTCTACATATATACGGTAGCGATGGCGACGGCATCCTTGCATTGCAACGCGAAAAACCGGAATATGCCGAAAAACTGCATCCTGCCTTCGATTTCACCGTCGCCGAAGTGGTCTGGGCCGTACGCATGGAAATGGCTGTCACTGTGGACGATGTCTTGGCTCGCCGCATCAGGCTGTTATGCCTCGACACTCGCGCAGCCGTAGAATTAGCGCCGAAAATAGCGCATATTATGGCACAGGAACTTTGCCGAAACGAAGATTGGGTGCATCGGCAGGTGGAGGATTTTAAATCGTCCTCTCATTTACCCGATTTCTTCTTCAAATCACATTCGTAATTGCAAGTTGCACATTTGTTTTCATCGGTTGGCTTTTTTGTGAAAGTCCTCCACAGATTAAACACGATCAACACTGCGCAACCAATTAAAATAACGTATACAATTATACTTTGCCAATTCATATTAATAATCCTCCTATTTGATAAACACAAAATGCAGACAACCAGGCTAATACTGTTGTGAATGTTGCCGAAAAGACAGCCCATCTCAATCCTGCTTCGCGACGTATCGCTATCAATGTGGCGATACATGGAAAATAAATCAAAATAAACAACATAAACGAGAAGGCAACCAACGGTGTAAATACCTTTTGCCCTGCTTTTTGTCCTGAATTAAACGTTTGCTCCTGCAACTTCTTTTGTAGATTGACCGAAGACGTATCATCATCGGTGCCGGACTGATACAATACACCCATCGAACTGACTACAATCTCTTTAGCTGCTACTCCTGTCAAAATACTTACACCGATTTTCCAATCGAAACCAAGCGGCTCGATGACAGGAGAAATGAAATGCCCCAACCGTCCGATATAACTGTTTTCCATCCTTTCCGATTCACGTGCCATCTCCAGCGCGGCAATTTGCGTCGTCTTTAGCTCTGGGGACATATCCGCCTGTTGAGCGATCAGATTAATTTGCTGCTCGTAATCAGTTGAGTACGTTGTGTTTTGCGGAAAATAGCCCAATGCCCAAATCAAAATGGAGGCAACAAGAATAATCGTTCCCATTTTGGTCAGATACTGCACGCTTTTATTCCACGTATGAGAACCTATATTTCGCAGTGTAGGAATACGATAGGGCGGCAATTCCATGACAAACGGGACATCTGATTTTTTGAAGAAAATTTTATTGAACATGATAGCAGCCAGAGCGGCAAGCAATATGCCGATGACATAGATACTCAACAAAATTAGACCCTGATTATCAGGGAAAAAGGCCGAAATTAACAATATGTATACCGGCAATCGCGCACTGCAAGACATAAACGGGATAATCAGCATCGTCAGAATCCTGTCTTTCCGATTTTCGAGCGTCCTGGTTGCCATAATGGCAGGCACGCCGCAACCGAATCCCATCAGCATGGGAATGAACGACTTGCCGTGCAAACCGATCTTGTGCATCACCTTGTCCATAATGAATGCGGCACGAGCCATATAGCCCGTATCTTCCATCAACGAAATGCAAAAGAAGAGGATAAGAATATTTGGCAGAAAAACAATCACACCTCCTACGCCTCCTATAATCCCGTCTACCAGCAAATTACGCAATATTCCTTCCTGCATGTTATTTTGTATCAGATTGCCCAGCGCGGAAACGCCGGCTTCAATCCATTCCACAGGGTAGGTGCCGAGCGAAAAGGTAGTTTGAAAAATCCCCCACATAAAAAGTAGAAAAACAGGTATCCCGAACCATCTGTGGGTCAGTATTTTATCGGCTTTATATCCTTTCGGCTCCTGCACGGTGACGGCGGGTCGGTACGTTTCTTTCAATGCACCGCGGATAAAGGCGTATTTGGCGTCGGCAATGATCGTCTCGGTTTTTGCATTGTGCTTCTTTTCGAGGCGATTTATTTCTGTCTGTGAGGCCTTTATGATTTCCTCCGAATTCGGAAATGAAGCAATTTGGCGGACAAACGTTTTGTCGTCTTCCAGCAATTTGATGGCTACGAATTGAGAATGAAACGCATCGTTTATTTCGTGATGCTTTTTTACTTCCGTTTTTATACGTCGAATAGACGTGTTGAGGTCATCGCCGTAGTTGATATGGATATGGCGTGTGTCGGGTGTGTTATCTTCGTATACGTCAATCACTTTGTCCCATAATTCTTCTATTCCTCGCCCTTTGGATGCCACCGTGGGGATGATGGGAATGCCTATCATCGAACCTAAATGCTTGTAATCGAATTTATCGCCTTTTGCCAATAATTCATCGTACATATTCAGCGCGATAACAACCCTTATATTCATGTCAATCAATTGAGTAGTAAGAAATAGATTGCGTTCCAGGTTGGAAGCGTCAATCACATTGACGACCACATCGGGCAATGATTCGACAATATGCTTCCGCACATACAGCTCTTCGGGCGAATATTCTGACGTAGAATATGTTCCGGGCAAATCGGTGAGGTCTATGCGGAAATTCCGACGGTTGAAATGAGCCGTTTTTATATCGACCGTCACGCCGCCGTAATTTCCCACGCGTTCGTGCCGGCCGGTTGCGCGGTTGAAAATCGTTGTCTTTCCGCAGTTCGGATTCCCGACAAGCGCCACTTGGATGTTTTTCCCTTTGTCTCTGATTTGCTGGGTAGTTCCTTCCGTCGTTAAAGTCCCTTCATAGTTCTGGTTATCAGTAATATTAGGCTCGTTAATATCGACGATTTCAATCAGCGAAGCCTCGCTTTTGCGCAGCGACACGCGGTATCCCATCAATTCGTATTCGATGGGGTCCTGCAACGGCGCTTTTTTAATTGCCTTTACGCGCGTTCCCTGCACAAATCCCATCTCGGTAATTCTCTTGCGGAATGCTCCGTAACCTTTTACCTTGTTGATGATTGCAGTCTCATTATCCTGTAAATCAATCAAATATTTTATAGCTATTTCGTCTGTCATCCGAAATCTTTGTTTGACGGTGCAAAGTTCGGAATTTCCAATATATTAGGCAATCCCGTATTTCAGGGAATTTTCGTGCGGATATCCCCATTTGTTGGGATAAAATTACAGTTCGTCCTGCGATATAAGGCTGTTAAACAGAGCGTAAAGCGTCAGGCCGGAGACGGTTTTAATACCTGTTTTGCGGACAATATTTTTTCGGTGCGAGATTACGGTATGTGTGGAAATATTTAATTTGTCGGCTATCTCTTTGTTTTGCAATCCTTTTGCCACGGCTATGAGGATGTCTTTTTCGCGGTTGGATAGCTCTACGCTATCGGCCGATTGACTGTTTGCGGGTTGTAACGTTTCTATGATTTTGATAAGTTTTTTGGGGATCACAGAGCCGTCATCGTAAATATCAAGTATTCCGTCAAAACCATGAAGTATTTCTGTATCAACGTGTTGATATAGAATTGCGACTATGCATACGTTTTGATAATCGGCAAACAAATCTCTTGGCTTGGACGTTTTATGAAATTTTATTATGGCCGGATTGCAGAGAATAAGCTGAAATTCACCCTTTAGAATTGTATCTTCAAATGATTGAATGTCTGAATAATAGGCTGTTACCTGAAAGCTCTGATGTTTTTCCAGCAACAGTTTAATGCCTTCCCTGATGATTTCCGAAGGTTCGATAATTATTGTACGATATTTTTTAGATTGTTTCATTGTTTTTCTCGACGAGTTCCACTAATGATATCAAAATCTTGTTTTCCAGCATCGTATGCTTCTTCAAGTCATGTTCAAACATAAACAGATTGACCAGGACATCTCTGCATTTTTCAATCGTACAATCTTGAGGAAGGTATTTTACGATGATATTTTTGAGATCATTGAGCGCGGCGTCAATATCGCTGTGATTGTTTTCGTATTCTTTTATTTTATAGCTTTCTGTCTTCACTCCGTTGAGTAACTGAATGATATAGGGGAATACGATGTCTTCTTCATATTTTAAATGAACGATCACTTCCTGTTTGTATTTTTCACAAAACGAGAGGAGTGTTTTTGCATTTTTGAGTTGGCAAACTGTTGCCAAGTGACGAACATTTTCTATAATTTGAGGCATACGAATTTCCAAATAATCCCTGTGAGAATGTTGCAGATACGTGATCATGCTTTCGATTGGGATTTCTTTCAATTCCCTGCTTCCGGGAAAATAATCATCAAAAGTGTAGATGTTGCAAACGAGCAGAAAGACAGGGATGGAGATGTTTTTTTCCTTGCAGACCTGTCTGACCGTTTTATCGCCTACTCCGAGGTCGACCTCGAAATAAGGCAAAACGTAGAGCAAGCGACTGTTTGTCAAGATCACATCAGCCATCTTAGTGTTTTCTGAAAATAAAGAATAATTCATTTGAGTAAAAAATATAATTGCAAAAATACATCTTTTCCTGATAATGCAGGATTGTTTTATGTGATTTTTTGCTTTCATCAATTTTTTAGGGAAGTTAGATAAAGGTTTGTTCGCGGTAAAAAAAGCCGGAATTGGAAAAAAAATGCCGTATAAATTTTGTTGTTATTAACTTTTTTATACTTTTGCCCCATATCTGACAGCTATATTTTTAAAAAATGTATTCAAAAAGTATTTTTTTACTATGGAAAAGTATATTTTAGCTTTTGACGCGGGGACAACAAGTTCGCGTGCCATTGTGTTTAATCGGCAGGGAGAGATTTGTGCTGTGGCTCAAAAGGAGTTCACGCAGCTATTCCCTCAAAACGGGTGGGTGGAGCATAATCCGCGCGAGATATGGTCGTCGCAGGCGGCCGTTGCTGCCGAAGCCATTACAAACCTGGGGATTAACGGCAGCGACATCGCCGGAATCGGTATCACCAACCAGCGCGAGACGACGATTCTCTGGGACCGTCGCACAGGCGAACCTGTCTATAATGCCATCGTCTGGCAAGACCGGCGCACGTCGGAATACTGTGACAGTCTGAAGAATGAAGGACTGCTGCCCTATATCAAAAATAAAACAGGCCTGATTGTTGACGCCTATTTCAGCGCCACAAAGATCAAATGGATCCTTGACAACGTGCCCAATGCGCGTGCGCTTGCCGAACATGGCGATCTGGCCTTCGGAACGGTCGATACATGGCTGATATGGCAACTTACCAAAGGGAAAGTCCATGCTACGGATATGTCAAATGCCTCCAGAACAATGCTTTACAATATTCATACGCTGCAATGGGACGAAGACCTGCTCAAGCTGTTCGATATCCCCGCATCCATCTTGCCCGACGTGCGCGAATCGAGTGAAATATACGGACATACCACCTCGACGCTGTTTGCCTCGAATGTCCCCGTTTCGGGCATTGCCGGCGACCAGCAAGCGGCGCTGTTCGGACAGATGTGCATCGAGAGGGGAATGGTGAAAAATACTTATGGCACAGGTTGTTTCATTCTGATGAACACGGGTGACAAGCCCGTCGCTTCGAAAAATAACCTGGTATCGACTATCGCGTGGAAGATTGGAGGTCAGATAAGTTATGCGCTTGAAGGGAGTATTTTCGTGGCGGGAGCTATCGTGCAATGGCTGCGCGACGGTTTGCAAATCATCCGTTCGTCTGCCGAAATCGAAGAGTTGGCCACCCGCGTGCCCGATTCGGGCGATGTATATTTTGTGCCGGCATTGACGGGGTTGGGTGCGCCGTATTGGGATCAGTACGCACGCGGAGCCATCATCGGCATCTCGCGCGGCACGACGGCCGCCCATATCGCACGCGCTGCTATCGAAGGCATTGCCTATCAGACGATGGACGTCATCAATGCAATGATTCTTGATGCCGGCGTGGGACTCAAGGAGTTACGTGTTGACGGCGGAGCTTCCAAAAACAACCTGCTGATGCAATTTCAGGCCAATGTACTGGGACAGACGGTGGTGCGGCCGCATACGACCGAGACGACGGCGTTGGGAGCCGCCTACCTTGCCGGGTTATCGACCGGTTTCTGGGGAAGCATCGACGAGATCAGCAAGCAATGGTCTATAGATCATGTATTTGAGCCTGAGAAAGATTTGGAAATGCAAATAGCCAAAAGGAAATGGGCGGAGGCGGTGCATAGGGCGCAAAATTGGAATAGATAAAATTCAAGGATTCAAAGATTCAAAATTCAAGGATTCGTCCACGAATTTCACAAATTTAAGATTGAAGAATCAATTATTCAGTTACTCAGTTATTCAGTTACTCTCCATGGGCAAAGATATTTTATTTGAGTTTATCGGCACGGCGATTCTAATCCTTTTCGGATCAGGAGTTTGTGCAAATATGAGTTTAAAAAACACTTTTGGTAACAAAGGCGGATGGATCGTCATCACGTTCGGATGGGGGTTGGGCGTCTTTGTGGCTGCCTATATTGCCATGCCTTATTCGGGCGGTCATTTGAATCCTGCCGTCACCATCGGTCTGGCCGTGGCAGGCGGCTTCAAAGGCAATATCATCGGCTACATTATCGCCCAGATACTTGGTGCGATGGTGGGCGCATCGTTGACGTATATCATGTATAAGCCTCATTTTGACGCAGAGGAAAATCCTGACGTCAAGTTGGGCATATACTGTACCGGCCCGGCAATTAAGTCATTGTTTTCCAATTTTATGAGCGAAGTCATCGGCACGTTTGTATTGATTTTCGGGATATTAATGGCTGGTGGCGCGAAGATTCCCGGGCCGTTGCCTGTGGCACTGCTTATTGTGGCCATCGGAATGTCTTTAGGCGGCACAACAGGTTATGCGATTAACCCTGCACGTGACTTCGGCCCTCGCCTGGCGCATTTCCTCCTGCCCATCAAAGGCAAACGCGACAGCAACTGGGGATATGCGTGGGTGCCGATCGTGGCGCCGACGATTGGATGTATCCTGGCAGCTCTGCTTTATAAAGTTGTTTCTTAATATGTTATGTATATAAGAAATAACATGGTTATCCGTCATTGCGGACTTGACCCGCAATCCCCTTCACTTAAAATCATCATTCTAAAATAATTATACGCCTATGAAAAAGATTCTATTATTCGCGTGTGCGATATGCCTGACGCTGCCGCTATTTGCACAGGACAAGGGGAAAATCATTCTCCCCAATATAGACGGTTACGTGACGTTAAAGTGTGATTTTCACATGCATACCGTATTTTCAGACGGATCGGTCTGGCCGACTGTCCGTATCGATGAGGCATATCGCGAAGGCCTTGACGCAATAGCCATTACCGATCATATCGAGTATCGCCCGCGCAAATCCGATGTGGTAGGTTCGCACAACCGTTCGTATGAAATAGCAGCGGTAACTGCCGAAAACAGGGGTATTATCCTGATTAAAGGTAGTGAGATCACTCGCAGTATGCCTCCGGGTCACCTCAACGCACTCTTTATCACCGATTCCGAGCCGTTGGACACACCTGATGCCATGGATGCCCTGCGCGCCGCCAAGTCACAAAACGGATTTATCTTCTGGAACCATCCCGGATGGGCTTCGCAACAGCCCGACACAACCTTGTGGTGGCCTATGCATACACAAATATTCGACCAGGGAATGATGCAAGGCATCGAAGTCATCAATGGCGAATACTATCCGGAGGCTCACCGCTGGGCGCTTGAAAAGAAGTTGACCATGCTGGGCAATACGGACGCACATGCACCGTTACCAAATTACGCGCCCGGAAAGCATCGCACGATGACGCTTGTCTTTGCCAGCGAAGCCACGCAGGAAGCCATTCACGATGCGCTGAAAGACCGGCGCACGGCAGTGTATCACGAAGAATATGTGATCGGGGAAGAACGTTTCCTGAAAGAATTGTTTGCCAATGCGTTGGATATCAAGGTAGAGAAGAACGAAGCCAATCATACGGCGCGTATCATCCTGAAAAACAATTCCGACCTGGTATTCCGCCTACGCAAGGACAGTCATGATCCCCGGCTGACATATTTCCGTAATAATCTGATTGATCCGTATACCGTTTATCCGCAAGGCACCTTAACCATCGATGTCAGGCTGAACGATGGAATCACCGGCGGCGACGTCAATCTGATTGTCGAAAATTTCCTCTCTCAACCGGAACAGGGGATGAAATACACGATAAAAATTTAGTATTCAGTTTTCAGAAAAACAATTTATAATTTTTTAAATAGGAGGTAACAATGGTAAAACATATTGTTTTAAGCAAGTTAATAGACCAGCAAGACAGGCAACGTGCTGTAGATGCGCTCTTGGATATGCGTGGGAAGATAGAAGGATTGCTCGATGTCGAGGCAGGTTATGATTTCTTGGCGAGCGGGCGCAGCTACGACGTCGCCGTGATTTGCACGCTAAAAGATCGGGCGGCATTGGATTTTTTTCGGGATCATCCCATTCATCTGCCCGTCGTAAAACTGATGAATGATATACGAGAAAGCTCGGTAACAGTCGATTACGAATACTAATCGTATACTGTTCAAGTACCGCAAAAAGTTCGATACTTTTGTTGCGTAGGCGGTGGCGGCTCGCGAAAGGCAACGTTTTCGGGCGTAATATCAAAAGGACGTTGAAGCACCGACAGCAGTCGATGAAACGGCATATAGTCATCATTTTTCACGGCGGCTTCGAGTGCAGCCTCGACTTGATGGTTACGCGGTATGACGACAGGATTAGCTTTTAGCATTGTGCCTATAATATGTTCTTTTGAAGTGAGTTGACTATCTCGTCGCGTCAGCCATCGTTGTATCCAACTTTGTAAATCAGATGCTTCGAGTTGTATCGTCTGCCTATCGGTCAATGAGCGGAAAGTATTTGTGAAATCAAGTTCGTAGTTTTGCATCATCGTAAGCAGGTCGTCGGCGAGCGATTTGTCGTCGGGTTGAGCGTCGAGAAGGCCGAGTTTGCGACGCATTCCGTCTAACCGGTTCGTTTCGTAAATATTAGAAAACTTGCGTATTACCTCTTCGGCTAATTGCACTGCCGTGTCTTGATCGGAAGCTATAAGCGGCAGGAGTGTTTCGGCGAAGCGTGCGAGGTTCCATTGCGCGATGACGGGCTGATTGCCGTAAGCATAACGGCCATGAGCATCAATTGAGCTGAACACAGTGTCAAGTTTATAAGCGTCCATAAAAGCACATGGCCCGTAATCAATTGTTTCTCCGCTTATTGCCATATTATCCGTATTCATCACGCCGTGTATGAACCCTACGAGCATCCATTGTGCGATAAGTCTCGCCTGCCGTTCAGTCACGGCGCTAAGTAATTCAAGGAAAGGATTATCTACTTCAGCAAGTTCAGGAAAATGGCGGCGGATTGTATAATCAGCAAGCGCCTTGAGCGTCGACGGCTCATCGATGCCGTAGGCGTATTCGAATGTCCCGACGCGGATATGGCTCGCGGCAACGCGTGTCAAAACGGCACCCGGCAATACCGTTTCGCGATATACCGGCTCGCCTGTTTTTATCACGGCAAGGCTGCGCGTGGTGGGAATGTCGAGCGCATGCATCGCCTCACTTATGATGTATTCGCGAAGCATTGGGCCGAGCGCCGCCTTGCCGTCACCACGACGTGAGAACGGTGTGACGCCGGAGCCTTTCAGTTGGATATCGAAACGCATCCCATCCGGCGCAATTTGTTCGCCAAGCAATAATGCGCGTCCGTCACCAAGCATTGTGAATGACCCGAATTGATGACCTGCATACGCCTGTGCAAGTGGCATAGCGCCCTCAGGCGTGGTGTTACCGGAAAACACATCCACCCCTTCGCCTTGTTCAAGCGCATCGGGGTCAAGTCCCAGACGTTGTGCAAGTTCGCGGTTGAATATTACAAGTGAAGGTGAGGCATGGCGGGTCGCTTTTTGGAAGACGTAGAGCTTGGGAGGCAATGCGGCGTAGGAGTTGTCTAAATTCCAGCCGATATGATGTTTAGAATGTATATTATCGTGTTCTGATTCTCTTTTCATGAAAAGTTTTCTTTTATACGGACGCAAATATACAATGATTTTTCATATTTCACGTATAAAAGTCTTATCCGAATTTTGTCTTCCACAGATGCTTTATTGCGTCTAAGGGATGAAAAAATATCATTCTGGGGCCGGCAAATCGCATCACTACTCTGATTTTTTCGCGGTAGTCAGGCCTGTAACAGTGGACAGTACAATTTTGGCAAGGCGCTTTAGCATCGCCGAATTTGCAATGTTCAAGACGTCTATAGGCGTAGTCCTCCAGCAGTTGGCATTCCTGACACAACGCCCGGCGCTGTCCATGATTGAAACGGCAATATATACGCAACATTTTTGTAACTATCTTTTTCTCACTATCATTCATCGTTTTACATTGCGTTTTGCATTGAAGTTTAAAATCAATTGTTAATGCGTGCGACAGATTTGATATTTTTGATTTTAGACAGTGTTAAACAAATTTGATGAATATCTTCAACGTTGTGTACTAACATTTTAATTCTGCCTTCGAAGACGCCGTCCGTTGCTTCAATTGCCAATCGTTGGATATTGACATTAAACTCTTCGGAAATGGTTTTGGTGATTATATTCAAAACTCCAAGAGAATCAATGCCTTTCACTTCAATTGTAGCCTCGTAGGAAGCGTCGGTGTGAGGTGTCCAGGCTATTGAAAGGATACGTTCGCCGAATGTACTTTTAAGTTGCATAGCCAACTGGCAAGATAGTTTATGTACGATTACCATCTTTTCGTTGTCTATAAATCCCATTGCAGTGTCGCCGGGGATCGGTTTGCAGCAAGGAGCTAATATGTATTTACGATTTAATCCGGCATCAGTCAGTAGAAAAGGTTTTGTCCTGTCTATTTCATCGGATTCTTTTACTTGTGTTATAACAGGAGTTTTATTTTTTTGCTTAGGCATCATTTTTTGTGTTTGTCTCCACAGTTCCGTCAAGATGGAGTCGGTTTTCCCCATAATGATTTTTTTGATATTGTCAGGAAGCGTAACATCTCCTTTTTCAATTGCATAGAACAAATCTTCACGTTTGAGGAATCCGAAATAATATGCCACCTTGTCCAGGTTTGTGATGATTGGTTCGAATCCTGCTTTTTCAATTGCTTCGATCAATTTGATTTCTCCTTTTTTTGACATTTCCTTTCTCGTACGCCTCAGTGTATCTTCAATTTTCGTTCGTGCTTTTGCCGTAGTAACAAAGTTAATCCATTCGGCCACAGGATGTTGAGTGCGAGAAGTCAAGATTTCTATTTGATCGCCGCTTGCCAGTTCATGGCTCAGAGGCACAAGTTTGTGATTTACTTTGGCTCCGATACAAGTATTTCCGACGTCGGTATGCAATTCGTAAGCAAAGTCAAGTGCTGTAGCTCCATTCGGCAACGTCTTAATTTCGCCTTTTGGAGTGAAAACCGATATTTCGGACGAGTAAAGATTCAACTTGATCTTGCCGATGAAGTCGAGCGAGTCAGGATTGGGATTTTCAAGAATTTCCGTGATAGTTTGCAGCCATTTATCTAATTCGGTATCTTCTTCCACGTGTTTTTCTTTATATTTCCAATGCGCAGCAAATCCTTTTTCAGCTATCTCGTCCATCCTCCGACTGCGTATTTGTATTTCAATCCATTGTCCGTCCATTCCCATCACAGTCATGTGTAATGCCTGATAACCATTGGCTTTAGGCAGGTTTACCCAGTCTCGGATCCTATCGGGATGAATCTTGTAAATTGCTGCGATTGCAGAATATATTTTCCAGCAATTGTCTTTGTCGTCAACATCTTCCTGCGATTCAAATACGATTCTTACAGCGAATATGTCGTAAACCTGGTCGAAAGTAATGTTTCTGTCCTGCATTTTTTGCCAAATTGAATACACTGATTTTACGCGATATTGCATATCGTAGTTAAAACCAAGTGATTGCAACTTTTCGTCTACCGGCTCGGCAAATTTTTTAAACAATACCTGGCGCGATTTTTCCGTTTCTTTGAGCCGATCGTGAATCGATTGATATTCTTTTGGGTGTTCGTATTTGAAACTAAGGTCTTCCAATTCGGTTTTAATGCCGAAAAGTCCTAAGCGATGTGCCAAAGGTGCGTATATATAGAATGTTTCGCCGGCTATCTTGTATTGTTTTGTAGGAGGCATTACGCTGAGAGTTCGCATGTTATGTAATCTGTCAGCCATTTTGATCAAGATTACTCGAATGTCGCTGCTCATCGTGACAAGCAACTTTCGGATAGTTTCAGCCTGAGAAGGCGCTTTTTCTCCGAATTTGCCGCCTGATATTTTCGTCAAACCTTCCACAATCTGTGCAATTTTTTCGCCGAACATATTATTGATATCTGACACCTCAAACTTTGTATCTTCCACGACATCATGCAATAAGGCTGAGCAAATTGAGGTAGACCCCAATCCCATCTCTTCGCAAACAATGCGGGCTACGGCTAACGGATGAAAGATATACGGTTCGCCCGACCGGCGTCTGGCGCCGTTGTGAGCATAGTTTGCAAAAGTAAAAGCCTTTGTAATAATCTCAACTTTCCCTCGGTGCACAGAACGCGTATAGCTCTCTATCAGCAGATTAAATTCTTCCTGAATCCTTTGTTTCTCTAATGAGACCTGTTCTTCGAAGCCTGACACAATTTGAACTTCGTGCGAGAGTTGTTCCACAGATTTTTCTTCTTCTATTTCAACCTGATCTTCTACCATATAAGATATAAAATTTAATATTAAATATTGAGAATATGCAGTTTACAGTCTTCCTGCGACCATATTGAGATTTCATCCCGTCGGGATTTTTAGGATTTGACCGACCCTGAGTTTGCTGCTATTCATTTGGTTGGCTGACTGTATTTTAGATACAGTGGCGCCGGGGTGTCTGCGGGCGATGTCATATAGTGTATCGCCCGATTTAACCTTATAAGTGATAGTCTTTGTATTTGCTGCAATATCAGCGCTTAACGTTTCATTAGAAGATGCCGAATCAGATGTTGATGCCACTTTAGATGTAGCTGAATTGCCTGTTGGGGCAGATGCTGTTGTCGGTTCAGCCGGCGGCGGCGCATAATGCAAGCCGCCGTTATTGATATGCACCGTGATACGTCTGCCCGGAGCTACCTTGTTTGAACCCAGTCCGTTCCATTGCCTGAGATTCTTGGCGGTCACTCCGTATCGTCCTGCTATCGTATACAGATTCTCTCCGGAAACGACTGTATGTTTGATAGTTTCGCCTGTTGATTCGCCATCCTGCACCGGAGTGCAATACGCCAATAATTCTTCCAAACGATGCTTGTAAATCGTATCTTCTTTATCTATAAATTGATACGTTGATGCTACGGGCAGTTTCAATACCGATGGAGTGATATTGCCCGGAATGATTTCCCTTTTATATTGCGGATTGAGCATCCTAAGATATTCAATGTCCAAGTTCAAAATATCTGCAACTTGCTGAAGATGTAGTAGTTGATTAACCATGATAGTATCTGTTGCCATGGAAAGAGATGTCTGCATCGGGCAGAGGTTATGTTCGCAATAATATGTCATGATATATGTGGCAGCTATAAAAAGGGGCACGTAAGAGCGTGTTTCTCTGGGTAATCGCGGATATATTTCCCAGAAGTTGGTTTTTCCTCCCGAACGGCGGATAGCTTTATTTACGTTGCCCGGCCCTGAATTATAGGCAGCCAAAACCAGATGCCAGTCGCCGTAGATTGCGTATAAATCAGCCAAATGTCTGCAAGCGGCATGAGTGGCTTTCACAACGTCAAGACGCTCGTCAATCAGGCTGTTAATTTCGAGGTTATATAATTTGGCCGTCGGCAGCATGAATTGCCACATACCTGTGGCGCCAACACGTGATAAAGCTCTCGGATTCAAGGCACTCTCTACTACGGCCAAGTATTTCAATTCGAGGGGCAGGTTGTATTGATCCAATATTTGTTCAAAGATAGGGAAATATAGATCTGCCATTCCCATCATGTATCTGACTAAGTCACGCCGTCTATTTGCGTATAAATCAATGCAATTGCGTACATGGCGGTTATAGTCCATCGGTATGATGCATGGCAGCTTGGATAAACGTTGCCAGTAGACTTCGTCCGTAAAGTTGACATTCTCATCATTGTCAATACAATAGTCTATTGCTTTTGAGAAATATTGCGTATGCCAGCTATCTAATAACGCATTTACGTTAGCATCCAACGTTTCAGGAATCAATCCAACCTCAGAAAAAGTCGAGTCGGATGATAACACAGAATAAACTTCTTCTTCCTCAACATCTTGTGCAACAGAGGAAAAGCTAAGCAAGCATAGCGTAAATAAGGTAAGAAATGATAATCGTTTCATAAGAAATTAAAAATTAATGCTACAGTTAAAACCGTATAATTGTGGGTAGGTAGTTGTTCCGGGATTTATAACCGGCTCAATATGAAGTGATAAATCAGGCGATACGTCGAAATCGAACAATTGGGCGTCTACATACGCATCGGCCATGCAGATTAAATAGCAACCTGCTGCAAGTATTATACTTAGATCTCGCCATCTGCGATAGTAATCGCGTCCGCCTCTCAGTTGTGTTTTAAAATTTTCGTTAAACCGGAGAGCAGGGTCGGAGCCGCCGGGAGTAAAATTTTGCCAGCTTTGAGCCCAGTTTTCCGGCTTGTCAGCATTGTTTATCAAATCATTAGACAGGTCTTTATAGGCTTGACCATAGTCTTGCAGATTTTTGTTGTTCCATGTAATTGCATACGTCAACCCCAAAAAACCTCCGTAGACAATCGGCAGCTTCCAGTATTTCCTGTTATAAATCTGACCTAAACCGGGAAAGATGGCGGATAAGATAACGGCTTTTGTAGGGTTGGGTTTGAAGGTTTCAGTTTTTGGTGTGATTATTGAATCTATTTTTAGTATTTCGGAAATTATAACGGAATCCGGTATCGTAATGATTTGAACTGTATCAATTGAGTTTTCTAAAACGATATCTCCTTCTTCAACAGGCAGAAACGATGTCGTATCCTGTGTTTCCAACAAGATGCTGTTCGTTGCTATTGAATCAAGATCTTGCGATTTAACAACAAATATTAATCCATTCAATACAAAAATTGCAAATGCCATGATAATTATCTTGTAACAATCTTTCACGTAATCACGTATTTTTTTTAATTACATCATTAATCATTTTCTTTCATCCTGTCTAACAGGCTAATAATCCTTTCTAAATCCTCGTCCGAATTGAAAGGAATAGTCACTTTGCCTTTACCGCTCTCGTGATTATAAGTAAGTTTCACCTTAGCTTGAAAAAAATCGGCTAATTGGTCGTTAAGTGATTTATATTCATCAGGTAAGAGTTTGCGCTGCGTTTTTGGTACGACGACATCCTCCTCCGGTTGCGATTCGTCCATAGCATTGCGTACAAGCTCCTCTACATTTCTGACCGATAGACCATCTATGAGAATCTGTTCATACAGAGCGAGTTGCACTTCCGGATCATCTACCGGAATCAATGCACGGGCGTGACCCATATCAATCCTTTTATTTTTCAGTCCGACCTGAATTTCAGCCGGTAACTTGAGCAGGCGCAGGTAGTTGGCGATAGTAGTCCGTTTTTTGCCGACTCTTTCGCTCAGTTGCTCTTGCGTAAATCCATTTGAATCAATAAGTTTCTGATAAGCCAAAGCTATTTCGACAGCGTTGAGGTCTTCGCGCTGGATGTTCTCAATCAGTGCAATTTCAGCTGTATTTTCGTCGGCGGCCGTTTTGATATAGGCAGGGACTTTGTCAAGACCGACTTTGAGCGCTGCGCGATAACGCCGTTCACCGGCTATAATCATGTATCTGTCCTGCGATAATTCCTTGAGTGTGATGGGTTGAATGATCCCATAGGTGCGAATAGAGGTCGCAAGTTCTTCTAAAGCATCGTCTTCAAAAGACGTTCTGGGTTGATGTGGATTTGGCTCTATCTTGCTGAGTTCAATCTCATTGATAGACGAAGACCCGCTGGTTTTCAGGTCATCCATCGACAAGAGGGCATCCAATCCCCGGCCCAATCTATTTTTATTTGGTTTGGTCATCGTTTATTTGTTTTTTTCGATTAATTCTTGAGCGAGTTGCATGTGATTGGCAGACCCTTTTGATTCGGCGTCGTAGAGAAGTATGGGTTTGCCGAAGCTCGAAGCCTCTACTAACTTGACATTCCGATGGATAACTGTTGTAAACACCAATTCCTTGAAAGGCCGTTTCACCTCTTCATATACTTGATTGGCCACGCGGAGACGCGAATCGTACATTGTGATCAGGAATCCTTCAATCTCCAATTCAGGATTAAACCGCGACTTGATTATTTTAATGGTATTCAATAGTTTAGCTATTCCTTCCAATGCAAAATACTCGCATTGTACGGGGATTATCACCGAATCTGCAGCCGTAAGTGCATTTACGGTGATAAGACCCAGCGAAGGCGAACAGTCAATAAGGATGAAATCATATTGTTGTTTCAAAGGAGTAAGTAGTTGTCTAAGAGTATATTCCTTGCGTTCAAAAGAAAGCATTTCTATATCTGCCCCTACAAGATCTATATGAGCAGGTAAAATAAACATATTTGCCAACTCGGTAGACAGAATAGCATTACGCGGTTCGTAGCCATTGATAAGACATTCATAGAGAGAACTTTTCAGGTTATTCACATCAATGCCAAGCCCTGAAGACGCATTGGCTTGATGGTCAGCGTCAACTATCAATACTTTTTTTTCCAAAGCCGCCAGTGAAGCCGCCAGGTTTATTGTGGTTGTCGTCTTGCCGACGCCTCCTTTCTGATTTGCTAAAGCGATAATTTTTCCCATATTATCTTGAATGACAGTATTCTTTTAAATTTAAAAAATACTTATAATTAATAACTTATCACGGATCAACGATGACTTGTCCATTAATGCCGTTAAACGGCAAAGGTACGGATTTTTTTGAAAAGAGCAACTAAAAATGGTGTTTTTGGCAAGAAAAAGTATGGTGGTGCGGTGTCTCGCAGATTTGTCACCAGTCCCACTGACGCAAAGTATGCATAAAATCATAGTCCGTCATGTCGATCTTGCAGGGGACGAGTGTTGCATAGCCGTCGCACAGAAGATTGTAATCGGCCTCCGAACCGGGCGGATTGTAGTTTTGGTATTCGCCCGTAAGATGGTACACTCGCTGTCCGTCCGTTTCTTCCGATGTGTCAAATTCGTTGATCCACCGCCCGTTAGCCTGGAAGCATACGGCTACACCCTTTACGGGCAGGATATAAGGTATATTCAGATTGAGGAAAGTCCCTTCCGGCAATCCTTCGAGTAGCACTTTTTCGGCCAGCCTGCGGGCTATTCGGCTCGCCTCGGAGAAATCGGGCTCCGTCGAGTGGTGCGTCATCAGCGACACCCCAAATGAAGGCACGCGCCAGATGCAACCTTCCATAACGGCGCCCATCGTGCCCGAATAATGCACACATATACCGAAATTGCCGCCCTGATTAATGCCTGAAATCAATAAATCAGGCTGACGGTCAAGCACTTCGTTCAACGCTAACTTGACGCAGTCGACAGGCGTCCCGGTAGAGGAATATACAGTCAGGTCTGATTCCTGTCTGACCAATGAATAAGTAATCGGACTGTGGGAAGTGATGGCACCCGACATTCCTGAGCGAGGGCCGTCAGGCGCAAGCACCACAACTTCGCCCAATCCTTTCAGACAGTCAGTCAATTCGTCGATTC
>JAITMM010000045.1 GCA_031277335.1 Tannerella sp.
TGGCAGAAGGCATTGTCAGTAGCGAGTGTACCGAGACGCCTCCCGCAGATTCGCCGAAAATTGTAACATTTCCGGCATCGCCTCCGAAGAAAGCGATATTTTTCTGTACCCATTGCAGCGCAGCAATCTGATCCATGTAGGCATAACTTCCCTTTGGCTCTTCCGGATGCTCTTTGCTCAGTGCCGGGAAAGCAAAATGTCCGAGGCGACCGAGACGATAGTTAAAGGTAATCAATATAATACCCTGCTTAGCAAATTCTTCTCCTGAAGTTGAAGGTTCGGAGCCGCTGCCTGCTACAAACGCTCCACCGTGAATCCATACCATTACAGGCGCCTTTGCTCCAGGTTTAATTCCGGCCGGTCGCCAAATATTCAGGAATAAACAATCTTCCGACGTGTTTTCCCGAATGGCGCTTGAAGTACGCGGCCAACCGGCTTGTGCGCAGTCGGCACAAAAGTCGTCCGCTTCCCTGACTCCCTGCCACGCAGCTACGGGTTGAGGCGCTCGCCAGCGGTATTCACCGACCGGCGCTGCTGCGTAAGGAATCCCCTTAAAACTCTCCACATTAGCGTCTTTTATCCCACGTACGATCCCTGAAGCAGTTGAAACTGTGGGCTTTGAATTGTCAATAACGTCAACTGTTTGCTGGGCAGACAGATTGCAATAAATAAGCAGGAGAATACCTGTTACTATTTTCTTCATTTTTTATCCTTTTTTTGATGAATACTCGACAAAATTCAACTTTTGACGGTGCAAAGTTACTGCCAATAAAATCCACAGAATATAGACAGATTACGGATTGTTATACCAAAATTACCGATTGGATAGATTTTTCAACTTTATCCGTTATTTTTGCAACAGTTTTCATCAAAAAAAGACACGGTATGAGCAAAATATTAAAGTTTGATACGGTTCACGATTACAACACATTTGTCGGTGTGGAAACGCTGCATCCGCTTGTCAGTTCGATTGATTTTTCCGAAACGAAGCCGATCAGACAAGCCCGAAAAAGATACGGATTCTATTATATTGTCTTGAAAGACAGCAGTTGCGGCGATTTAAGATATGGCTGTAACTATTATGATTATCAGGAAGGAACACTCGTTTTTGTTGCTCCCGGACAAGTCGCCGGTAACGATGACAACGGAGAACTTTTTCAATTGAAAGGCTGGGGACTCACCTTCCATCCCGACCTGCTGCGCGGAACTTCGCTCGGGCAGAAAATGAAGGATTATTCGTTTTTCTCGTATGAGACGAATGAGTCTCTGCACATGACGGATGGTGAAAGACATATTATCGTAAATGGTTTTAGGGAAATACGGGATGAATTGAGACATTCCGTTGACAGGCACAGCAAATCAATTATTACAGCACATCTTGAGGTCATGCTTAATCATTGCCGACGCTTTTATGACCGTCAGTTTGTTACCCGCGAGCATGTCAACAAGGACGTTCTATCCCGTTTCGAGCAATTACTTGACCGTTATTTTGAATCGGACAATCCCCAAACATCAGGCTTGCCTTCCGTTCAGTACTTTGCCGACCAACTGCACCTTTCCGCCAATTATTTCGGAGATTTAGTCAAAAAGGAAACGGGAAAAACGCCGCAGGAATACATTCAATTGAAAGTGGTAGAAAAAGCCAAGGATAAACTGTATCATCCCGACAGGACAGTAAACGAAATTGCCTATGAGTTAGGATTTAAGTATCCGCATCATTTTAGCCGGATGTTCAAGAAAGTGGTCGGTTGCTCGCCGACGGATTTCAGGGAAAATGAAACGGCTTAAAACTTATATTTCGCTCCAACGGTGAAGATTTGCGTTTCGCGTCCATTTTATGGTTATATTTGTCGCATCATAACTCGGCATTTAGATAATTTGATTTTTTTAAATAATAAAATATGTTGACAATGAAACATTTAATTCACTGCACTTTGATGGCGTTATTTACGCTGTCATGTTCTTCGGCTCAAGAGGACATCAAGCCTTATCCCGGCGGTTCGGAGCTGTATACCAAGCTGGTATGGTCAGATGAGTTTTGGGGGGGCACCGGCTTGCCCGATTCGAGCCGGTGGAGCTACGAAAAGGGATATGTACGCAACAACGAATTGCAGTACTACACGGTAAACCGTATTGAAAATGCAATGCAACGCGATGGGAACCTGATTATTACCGCACGGAATGATTCCGCGATGATTGACGGAGCAATCCGTCCCATTACCTCTGCAAGTCTGAACACGAAAGGGAAAGGCGACTGGTTGCGTGGTCGCATAGAGGTGCGCGCCAAACTGCCCTCCTGCCTCGGCACCTGGCCTGCCATCTGGATGATGCCCACCGAAGCAGCGTATGGAGGATGGCCGAAAAGCGGAGAGATTGATATCATGGAGCATGTGGGCTACGATCCGGACAGGATTTATTTCAACCTGCATACCGGTAAATACAACCATTCCATCGGCACGGGACGCGGCACGTCAGTGGGTTGCCCCAATCCCAACCAGGAATTTCATGTCTATGCCGTTGAATGGTTTGAATTTCATATCGACTGGTACCTCGATGATAAAAAGGTCTTTTCCGTGCAGGACACCGGCGAAGGCTTTGAGGCTTGGCCGCTCAACAAACCTTTCTACCTGATTCTCAATTTTGCTTTCGGAGGTGCCTGGGGCGGGCAGCAGGGCGTTGACCTGAGAGGGCTTCCGCAGGAATATGTGATTGATTATGTCAGGGTTTTTCAATAAAAAAAGCGGGATGGCGTCCCGCTTTTCTTTAAATGACGGGTTGGTTCCCCGTCTTTTTTATTTAATATCCTTAATCTTAATAAGATATTCCGCAATCTGAACGGCATTGAGCGCCGCGCCTTTCTTTATTTGATCGGCTACGACCCAGAATGTCAGTCCGTTCGGGTTGGCAATATCTTTACGGATACGGCCGACGTGCACGGGCTCTTTCCCGCTGATAAACAACGGCATGGGATATTCTTTCGATGCAGGGTCGTCCATCACGACAACGCCTTCCATCTCCGTAAATGCCTTGCGTGCTTCTTCAACGCTGACCGGACGCGCCGTCTCTACCCAAACAGCCTCGCTATGAGCGCGTAGCACAGGCACGCGTACGCATGTTGAGCTTACCTCAATATCGGAGTGCATGATCTTGCGTGTCTCGTGATACATCTTCATCTCCTCCTTCGTATAGCCGTTGTCCAGAAAGACGTCGATATGAGGTATCACGTTGTAAGCCAATTGATAGGCGAACTTTTCGACGGTAGGCGATTCGCCTTTCACGATCTGTTCATATTGTTGAACAAGTTCGGCCATAGCCGTTGCCCCCGCTCCGCTTGATGCCTGATACGTAGATACATACGCTCTTTTTATATGCGAAAGTTTTTCGATAGCCTTCAGCGCGACAACCAATTGAATCGTCGAACAGTTCGGATTGGCAATAATCCCGCGCGGACGCTTCAAGCCATCTCCCGCATTGACTTCGGGCACTACCAGCGGCACATCCTCTTCCATCCGGAATGCGCTTGAATTGTCAATCATCACGGCCCCATGCTTTGTGATCGTCTCCGCATACTCGATGGAAGCCTTTGCTCCGGCCGATACGAAAGCAATGTCTATACCCTTAAAGTCATCATTATGTTTGAGTTCCTTAACGGTATACTGCTTACCGCCATACGGAATTATACGTCCTGCACTGCGCGACGAGCCGAATAATTCAAGCTCATCATACGGGAATTGCCTGTCTTCGAGCACCCGCAAAAACTCTTGTCCAACGGCGCCACTTACGCCAACAATAGCTACTTTCATTTTTAACAATAATTTTTTGTTGTATATAAAAATTAATTCTTACCTTTCGCCACTTATCTGCAACATACGGCGATAGCACGCAAAAAAGTGTGCAAATATAGGAGAAAAAAACGGATTTTTTTTCCGGCAGGCGAAAAAACTTTAGTTACGATATATTTTTTTCATTGGATACCAACTCAATAAATTGCTACTCAATATAATATGAAACGGCTAATCCTGATGCTCCCATTTCTTTCCGTGTTCATTGGCAACGTGTTTGCCGATGGATTTGCCCCGGGAAGTATCCTGATAACCGAGATTATGGCTAATCCCGAAGGGTCGACCGACTTTCCAGCGACGCGGTATGTTGAGATTTTCAATGATTCCGGTTCGCCTATTAACCTAAAGGATTGGCTGTTGGTTTCGGAGGATGGGTCGTATACATTGCCTGAAACCATATTGAATGACGGTCAATACGCTGTGCTTTATGAAGATGCACTGCCGGTTTATATCGATGCCGGAGGATTGGCAGTGCCGATGACTTCTTTCCCTTCAAATCTGACTTCGCTACGGATTGAAGATCCCGATGGAATCGTCATTGATGCAGTTACAATAGCTGTCCCTGCGCCTGCCCGCTCTTTTGAGCGCGACACGGACGGGACGTTTTATCTCTCGAACGACCCGCGAGGAGGTACTCCCGGTTCTGTAAATTCGCTGCCGCCAGAGCCTCCGCAGCCTCCGACCGACGATTATGCTTTGGGAGATATGCTGATCAATGAAATCATGGTCAATCCGGCCGTTTCTTCCGAACTCGGCGATGCCGAATTTATCGAACTTTATAATTACACCTCGTCTGCCATCAATCTGAAAGACTGGACGTTTATCTACAATATCAGTGAGACGTCAAGGACGGTTGTCACTTTACCCGATATTTCCCTGCCTGCCGGAGGCTATGCCGTTTTATACAGGGCGACGAAAAGTCTGACGGTAGATCCCGATGGAATCGCCATTCCTGTAGCCAACTTTCCTTCTTCATTAGCCAATACAGGCCGGTTGCTGGAATTGAAAAGCCCTAAAGATGTGTTGATTGACGCAGTCACCTATCCAAACTCCACCAACTTTGCCGGAACTGCCTGGGAACGCGACAGCGATGGCGCTTTCCGACTGTCCAACAACTTGCGCGGCGGCACTCCGGGCACGATGAATTCAGTGGATAATACACGATTCGGCGATGTATGGATCAATGAAATCATGGTCAATCCAACCGGCGCCGCCGGCCTGCCCGAAACAAAATATATCGAATTGTTTAATTCCTCGAACGGTGATATTTCTTTGAGAGGCTGGGCTTTCATCTATAACGCAAGCGCTACCTCGCGCACGGTCGTATCCTTACCGGGCGTCTTGCTGCCTGCCGGTGGATATGCCGTGATTTACAGGACAGGCGAAGTGATTGATACAGACGCCTCAAGCATTGTCATCGCCGTTGATAATTTCCCGTCCGTCATGGCAAATACCGGCAGATTGCTGGAACTGAAAAACTCGGACGAGATACTGATTGACTCGGTAACGTATCAAAATTCAACAAATTACGCCGGCAGTTCGTGGGAGCGGGATGCTTCCGGCAATTATTATCCATCGAATGATCCGCACGGTGGCACGCCCGGTGCAATCAATTCGTCTGACCACACGCTTTCCGGCGACGTTGTCATCAGTGAAATCATGGTCAATCCGGGCAGTTCATTGATATTCGGTGATGCAGAATATATTGAGTTACATAATGTTACTACTTCAGAAATCAATTTAAGAGGCTGGTCGTTTGTTTACCATGCAAGCGCCTCCACAAGCACAGTCGTGACATTGCCCGGCATTGTCTTGCCTGCCGGTGGATATGCCGTTTTATACAGGACGGGCGATAATCTTGTCACGGATGCCGGTGGAATCGAGATTTCTGTCGCAAACTTCCCCGCCACGCTTGCCAAAGACGGGAGATGGTTGGAACTCAAAAACTCTATCGGCGTGTTGATTGATGACGTGACGTATCCCAACTCAACGGAGTTACCCGGCAGTTCGTGGGAGCGCGCCGCAGACGGTAATTATTATCCGTCGAACGACCCGAGAGGCGGCACACCGGGCTCGAAAAATTCGTCGGATAGTTCCGGATATAAGGACGTATGGATCAATGAAATCATGGTGAACCCAACCGGAGTAACCGCCCTGCCTGAAACCGAATATATCGAACTATACAATCCTTCGTCTGCTGTCATTAACCTGAATGGCTGGACATTAGTATACGATAGCAGAACCGTTGTCACTTTACCCGGAGTCATGTTGCCGGCCGGTGGCTACGCCGTCATATATCGCGAAGGCAGAAATATAACTGTTGATCCCGGAGGCATTCCCGTGCCTGTCGCCAATTTTCCCGCTGCGCTTGCCGATGAGGGACGATTGCTGGAACTCAAAAATTCAACCAACGTATTGATTGACGCTGTGACATATAACGACGCCTCGGACATTCCGGGCTGTTCATGGGAACGCGATGCAACCGGTAATTATTTTCCTTCCAACGACCCGCGGGGAGGCACGCCCGGCTCTGTCAATTCGTCGGACAACTCGCGGTTCGGCAATGTCTGGATCAACGAAATCATGGCCAATCCCACCGGAGCGAACACCCTGCCCGAAACCGAATATATCGAATTGATAAACAGGACTTCTGCGGCTATTAACCTGCGCGGATGGAAATTGACTTACGATTCCAGGACTGTCGTCACCTTACCCGGCGTGATATTGCCGGCCGGAGGTTATGCCGTACTCTACCGGGAAGGCAGGACTATTTTTATCGAAACCGGCGGCTTAGCCATCCCTGTCCCCAACTTCCCCTCATCGCTTGCCGACGATGGCAGAACCCTGGAACTGAGCAACTCAAGAGGCGTACTGATTGATGCCGTAACGTATGGTGATTCGGACCAACTGCCCGGTATCTCATGGGAACGGGCTGTGACCGGTGAGTTTTATCCATCCAACGACCCGCGCGGGGGCACTCCGGGAGCGGTCAATTCGCGGGATGATTCGCGTGCCGGAGACATCCTGATCAATGAAGTCATGGCCAATCCGACAGGGGCTACACTTTTGCCTGAAACAGAATATATTGAGCTTTACAATGCATCGGGCGCCGATATCTATCTGAATGGCTGGACATTCGTCTACGATTCCAAGACAGTCGTATCACTGCCCGGCGTCAGATTGCCGGCCGGGAGCTATGCCGTCCTGTACAGGGAAGTGAATGACATCCTGATTGATAACGGTGGAATCGCCATACCTGTCGCCAACTTCCCCTCTTCATTGGCCAACGATGGCAGACTTGTCGAAATCAAAAATTCAAGGGAAATCCTAATCGATGCCGTTACTTATCCGGCGACTGCAAGCCTCTCCGGTTTTTCTTGGGAGCGCACCGCTGACAGTGACTTTTATCCGTCCGCCGACCCGCGTGGAGGCACGCCAGGTTCTGCCAATTCGGTTGATAACTCACGTTTCGGCAATGTCATGATCAACGAAGTCATGGCAAATCCGCAAGGTGCCGCGTTGCCCGAAACAGATTATGTAGAGCTGTATAATACAACTACTTCCGCCATGAATTTGAGAGGCTGGTCATTGATTTACCATGCAAGCGCAACATCAAGCACGGTCGTCACTTTACCCGGCATCATACTGCCTTCAGGTGGTTATGGCTTGATATATAGAACAGGGAATGAGATTGTTATTGATGTTGGCGGCATCGCTCTCCCTGTCAGCAATTTTCCGGCTTCACTTGCCAATGAGGGACGGTTGCTGGAACTTAAAAATTCAAAAGACATCCTGATTGACTCTATTACCTATCTCAATTCCACCAATTTTGCAGGACGCTCTTGGGAGCGCGACAGGGCTGGAAACTTATACCTGTCCAACGACCCGCGTGGAGGCACGCCCGGATCGGTCAACTCACTTAACGATCTTCCGCCGGGGCCTGATGATACGAAATACGGCGATGTACGGCTTAACGAAGTGATGGCCGACCCAAGCGGTTTAACGGATTTTCCCGAAACGGAATACATTGAATTTTATAATGCCTCTGAAGCCAATATCAACCTGAATGGATGGACATTTATATATGACGAAAGGACGATTGTTGCGCTTCCGGCCGTTATTTTGCCCGTCAACGCCTATGCCGTGTTATACAGGAGCGGTAAGGAAATTCATATCGACAACGGTGGAATCGCAATTCCCGTTGCCAACTTCCCCGCCACACTCGCCAATACAGGCAGAAAACTGGAATTGACCAATTCGCTCAATATCCTGATAGACAGCATTTCTTATATAACTTCCACACCTGCCCGCTCATGGGAGCGCGACGCAGAAGGCCTTCTGTATCTCTCTACAGACCGGCGCGGAGGAACACCTGGGTCGGTCAATTCCCCTAAAATGCCTGTGATAGAGCCAGGTGATGTGCAATTCGGTGATATCAGAATCAATGAAATCATGGCCAACCCGACCGGATCATCCGTATTTCCGGAAACAGAATATATCGAACTATATAACACTTCGCAATCGGATATCTCCTTGAGAGGCTGGTCATTTATATACGACACAAGAACGATTGCCTTGCCCCAAGTGACCCTGCCGGTCAACGCATTCGCTGTTTTGTACAGATCCGGCAACGAAATGCATATCGACGACGGTGGAATCGCAATTCCTATGGCCACTTTCCCCGCATCGCTTTCCAATACAGGCAGTTATTTAGCTCTTACCGATCCACTTGGCTTCCAGATAGATACTATCTCGTATCCTGCTACACAGGCGGCATGGGCTTGGGAGCGCGACACTGACGGCAGCCTATATCTATCCTACGACCCGCGCGGCGGCACCCCCGGCTCGGCAAACTCGCAACGCAGCAAACCGGAAGACCCTTCGGAGGAAACGCTGTTTGTCAATGAAAATGAATGGATTATCAACGAGCTGCTGCCCGAAGAATTTCCGGGCGGAAGCGAATATATCGAACTCTACAATCATTCCGACAGAACATTATACCTGGCCGGATTATCAATCGCAACTCGCGGAGCCGACGGCGAACTCAATACGCACTATCCCCTTTCATCCATCTCAACCTCATTTCAGCCCGGCGAATATATTGTGCTAACATCGAATCGTGCCGGCGTCTTGGATTTCTATTATACACCTGCTCCCGACAGAATCTTCGAGGTGCGCCTACCCCCCTTGAACAATTCGGAATCCACCGTCGTTTTGTTTCGCACCGACGATGAAATCGCAATCGACGAAGTCAGCTATTCCTCCAAATGGCACGATCAAGGCATCAAAAACCTCAAAGGAGTTGCCCTGGAACGAATCAGTCCTGATGCCGAAACGCAAAATCCTATGAACTGGACTTCCGCCACTTCAACCGTCGGCTACGGCACACCGGGATTTATCAACTCGCAAAACAGATCACCTGATGCAGCAGAATCGATTCACGTCGGTATCCCTGTGTATGATGCCGGTTTCGGGAATTACCTGATTCAGTATCAATTAGATAAAAACGGCTACCACAGCCGCATGGAAGTCTATACAATCGAAGGAAAGAAAGTAGCCGAAATCACCAACAACCAGCTATTAGGCTTCGAAGGCGAAATCAGATGGAACGGACTCGGCATGGACGGCAGCCGCCTCCCCGCCGGCCTCTACGTCTTCTACGCCGAAATCTTCCATCCCGCCGGCCAACGAAAGTCTTTCAAAAATGTTTTTCTGGTAAAACCATAAACGACAAGTATAAACTATACATTAACATGAAACTATTGTCATTCCAATAGTCTGTCAATTTCGTTTTTCAGAACGGATAAATGTCGTACAATTGTGCCCCAAATTATTTCATCATCAATTTTATCATATCCGTGTATCACCCTGTTTCTCATTCCAATGATGTGCTGCTTGGAAGATATGGGGATATGCTGATTCAGTTTATTGATTCGAGTCATTGCTTCACCAATGATTTCAAATTCTCTTTCGACAGCTCGTCGAAGCATTTTATTTTTCATGTATGCATAAAAACTGCGTTCCTGCCCAAGATGCACTTCAAGATAGTTCTCAATGGATGATACAGATTCTTGAATATCATACAAGTATTTTTTAATTTCAATGTCCATACAGCATTACTTTTGTTTGGTTGACAGTTTGAATAAAGAACGGATTTTTAAGTGATTTCTCAGTTACCAAGTCAACCGGTCGTTGAAAAATCTCTTCAAACCGCTCTGCGGTCTGAAAATAATTATCAGCGTAATCGCCGTAATCCAATGATTTAAAAGATACCAGCAAATCAATATCACTCAAGTCATTAAATTTGCCATTGCATACCGAGCCAAATGCAAATAATGATTGGATATGCTGTTGTTCACAAACCTGTCTAATGCGGTGAATATTATCTGTTATAATGTAATGCATACCGTATGATTCTAATTCTCCACTGCAAAGGTACAAAATCTTCGTCTAAATCGCCATTGATATTTGTCAACAATCTTTTTTTTATTGAGTTAATGAATATTTTCTTTAATTTTGTGCTCGCAAACATGAGTATCCTTGCATGAAAATTGGATCGATCGACTTAAAAGAGCGTCCCGTGTTGCTGGCGCCGATGGAGGATGTGACTGATATCTCCTTTCGTTTGATGTGCAAACGATTCGGGGCTGATGTGGTTTATACTGAGTTCGTTTCGAGCGATGCGCTGATCAGGCATGTGAACAAGACGAAGGCCAAACTGACGATTTCACCGGAGGAGCGTCCCATTGCCATTCAGATTTACGGCAAGGAAGTAGATGCGATGGTCGAAGCGGCACGGCTGTGTGAAGAGGCAAATCCCGATTTCATCGACTTGAATTTTGGATGTCCGGTGAAAAAAGTAGCCTGCAAGGGGGCCGGCGCGGGCATGTTGCGCGATATTCCGCAGATGGAAAATATCACCCGCGAAGTAGTCAAAGCCGTGCGCCTCCCCGTAACTGTCAAGACGCGCTTGGGATGGGATGCTCAGAATCTGATTATTACAGACCTTGCCGAGCGGTTGCAGGATTGCGGGATAGCCGCGCTCACGATTCACGGACGGACACGGGCGCAACTGTTTACCGGCGCTGCCGACTGGACGCTGATCGGCGCAGTGAAAAAAAATCCGCGCATCCGAATCCCGATCATCGGAAACGGCGATATCAATTCGCCGGAACAGTGCAAGGAGAGTTTCGACCGGTATGGAGTTGATGGCGTGATGATTGGACGGGGAAGCATCGGCCGGCCATGGATTTTTCGCGAGGTGAAACATTTTCTTTCGACAGGCGAGCTATTGCCTCCCGAACCGTTTGATTGGTATCTGGATATTCTCAAACAGCAGGTGTTGCAAAGCGTCGAGAAATTGGACGAGCGGCGCGGTATCCTCCATATACGCCGTCATTTAGCCGTCACGCCGCTGTTCAAGGGAATTCCCGACTTCCGACCTACGCGCGTCGCCATGCTTCGCGCCGGGACGGTGGACGAATTGTTTGAAATCATGGAGCAGGTGGAATCTAATTTTCACAATCATGATAATCAGGTAAATATAAATGTTTTATAAATACATTAAATAAAAATCTTATGAAACGAAAATCAATCTTGTTGCTTATCGCGGCAACAGTAATTATTTCAGGTTGTATGCAAAACGCAAATCAGACAGAAGAACCGAAAGCACTGAAAATCAACAATGCGCTGACGGAAGCAGAGATTTCTGCAAAATTATTCACGCCCGAAGTGATGTGGAAAATGGGCCGGGTGGCAAATAATACGATTTCACCGGCAGGAGACAAGTTTGCCTATACCATCACGTACTATAATATGGAGGAAAACAAAGGCGTGACAAGTATTTATATTCAGGCTTTTGGAGACAAGGAACTTGTTCAGCTGACCGACAACACCGGCAATGAAAGCAACCTGCAATGGAACGCCGACGGCAGCAGGCTGTTTTTCCTGAGCACCCGTAGCGGCGACGGCCAGATATGGAGCATAAGCCCCGATGGAATCGGCCTGACGCAACATTCATTTATTGACAAGGGCATCGATGGATTCGGCATGACGCAGGACGGGAGCAAGGTGTTTTATACCCAAGTCATCCCTGTGACGAAGCAAAATTCGGCTGCGATTTATCCGGATATGGCCGAATCGAAAGCAAAGATTTATGACGACCTGATGGCGCGTCACTGGGATCATTGGGACGAAGGGAATTACTCCCATATTTTCGTGGCTGACATAAAAGACGGCCGCGTAGATGCAGGTAAGGATATTATGGAAGGCGAACCGTGGGATGCTCCTTTGGCGCCATATTTTGATTTGTCGGAAATATCATGGAATCATGCCGGTACGCAATTGGCCTATTCTTGCAAGAAACTCACAGGAAGAGCTTACGCCGTGTCGACCGACAGTGATATATATCTGTACGACACGGCTACAGGTCAAACCACAAATATCTGCAAAAAGGAGAATGTATCCGAACTGCCCGGTTACGAGAAATATCCCGTTTGGAGTCCTGACGATAAGTTGTTAGCTATCATGTCGATGCGCCGTCCGGGCAACGAATCGGACAAGGAGCGCCTGTTTGTCTGGAACAGCGCCGACGGGTCTATGAAAGACCTCACCGCCACGTTCGACTACAATGCAGGCAATGTAGTCTGGAACGGAAATGGGGAATTGTATTTTATTGCTCCGATCGCCGCCACCCATCAGCTCTGCAAAGTAAATCTGGCCGGTAACGTGACGGTTATCACGGCCGGAGACCATGATATCAACGCATTTTCGACAAACGGCAATAAATGCATTGCCGCAGTGACGAGAATCGATAGAGCTACAGAACTGTTTGACATAGACGTAAATACAGGTCAATTAAGTCAGGCCACCAATATAAACGGAGCCATCTACGAAAATATCCCGATGGGAAAAGTCGAAAAACGGATGGTCAGGACGACCGACGGCAAAGAGATGCTGGCCTGGGTGATTTTCCCGCCGGACTTTGACCCGAACAAGAAATATCCGACCTTGCTGTATTGCCAGGGCGGGCCGCAAAGCGTTGTCAGCCAGTCATGGAGCTACCGTTGGAATTTCCAGTTGATGGCCGCACAGGGTTATATCATCGTAGCGCCCAACCGTCGCGGACTGCCTTCTTTCGGACAGGAATGGCTTGACCAGATTTCGGGCGACTACAGCGGGCAAAACATACGCGACTACCTGAGCGCCATCGACGACGTCTCCAAAGAACCGTGGAGCGACGAGGCACGGCTGGGCTGTGTCGGTGCAAGCTACGGTGGCTATTCGGCCTTCTTCCTCGCCGGCAATCACAACAAACGATTCAAGGCATTTATCGCCCATTGCGGTATTTTCAACCTGGAAAGCATGTTTGGTTCCACGGAAGAATTGTTCTTCGTAACCAATGATTTAGGCGGCCCCTACTGGGACGAAAACCCCGTAGCCAAACGCTCGTATGCCAACTCACCGCATAAGTTTGTCACGAAATGGGACACTCCGATATTGATCATCACCAGTTTCAATGACTTCCGCGTGCCCTATACCCAAAGTCTCGAGGCCTTTACGGCCGCCCGCCTGCGGAATATCCCGTCCCGCTTAGTCGTTTTCGAAAACGAAGCCCATCAAATCTTCAAACCGCAAAACTCCATCGTCTGGAACCGCGAGTTTTTCGGTTGGCTGGATAAGTATTTGAAATAATGATGACTAACCAAAGGAAAACGGATATGATACTGATAGCAGATAGCGGTTCGACGAAGACAAGCTGGTGCGTGGCTGATGCGGGGCGAGCGGTTCAGACCGTTCCGACGTCGGGCCTCAATCCTTATTTTCAGACGGAAGACGATATTCGCAACCGTCTGATACAGGAGCTATTGCCTCAATTGGAAACGGACGCGAATGATATCCGGGCCATCCATTTTTATGGTGCGGGATGCGCGTTTGAGAAAGTGGCCGTCATGCAGAAAGCCATTGAAACAGCAACAAAAGTTCCTGTTATAGAGGTCAATTCGGATTTGCTGGGCGCAGCAAGAGCTTTGTGCGGACAACAGCCGGGAATTGCTTGTATCCTTGGAACAGGCTCAAATTCATGCTTTTATGACGGAAGTCAAATCGCACAAAATGTATCGCCACTTGGATTTATTCTGGGTGATGAGGGCAGTGGAGCCGCGCTCGGTAAATTGCTGGTAGGCGACTTGCTCAAAGGGATGATGCCGAATGAGCTGAGAGATAAGTTTTTGACACAATACGACCTGACACCGGCGCAAATCATTGACCGCGTCTATCGCCAGCCTTTCCCGAACCGTTTCTTAGCCGGTTTGTCACCGTTTCTGGCTGAAAATATAAGCGAACCGATGATTCACGCTTTGGTACTCAACAGTTTCAAGTCGTTTATCACACGAAATGTGATGAAATACGATACACAAACACGTATCATTCATTTTACCGGTTCAATAGCTTATTATTACAAAGATATTTTGATGGAAGCAACTGCTGCATTAGGCTTCTCGACCGGCAAAATCGTGCAATCGCCATTGCAGGGACTGGTCGACTTCCATGCTATTTAAAATATTGTCAATGAATGAATTTATAAAAATTACGGAAGCGTCTTCGCTCTACGATGAGTTGGAGAATAAGCCGGTTCGCCGGTTGTTGGACGAAATAAATACGGAAGACCGGCGCGTGGCGATTGCCGTTGGCGAAGCCATCCCGCAGATAGAAAAGTTAGTGGAAGCCGTCATTCCGCGCATGAAAAAAGGGGGACGGATTTTTTACATGGGCGCCGGGACAAGCGGACGGTTGGGCGTGCTCGATGCTTCGGAGATACCTCCCACGTATGGTATGCCTCCCACTCTTTTTATCGGCATCATTGCCGGAGGTGACAAGGCGCTCCGTTCGCCGGTAGAACATGCAGAAGATGATTTGGAGCAGGGCTGGAAGGATCTGCTGTCTCATCAGATCAGTCAGCATGACACGGTAATCGGTATTGCCGCCTCAGGCACAACGCCTTACGTGATCGGAGCGCTTCGTGCAGCCCGCCGCGAAGGCATCCTGACGGCATCGATCACCGCGAATCCCAACGCGCCGCTTTCGGCCGAAGCAGATATCGCGATAGAAATCGTTGTCGGACCTGAATATGTGACAGGTAGCTCGAGGATGAAATCGGGTACAGCACAGAAAATGGTGTTGAACATGATATCTACCTCCCTGATGATCAAGATGGGGCGTGTGAAGGGCAACAAGATGGTAAACATGCAGTTGACAAACCAAAAACTGATCGGGCGCGGGACGCGGATGCTGATGGAGGAATTGCAGATTGACGAAGAACAGGCGCAGGCGCTGCTATTGGCTCATGGCTCTGTGCGCAAGGCACTTGATAGCTTAGCCACAAATTGAATCTTTATCCACGATATTCTCTTTTTTTCGCCACGAATGTCACGAATTTACACGAAAAAAAGGTACGATTAACATCTGTTTTGAAAATTTCTTGCCAAAAGCATATAATTGATCCTGTTGAAAATCGGAGCAAAATAAATCATTTAGTTAAAAAATTCGTGCCCATTCGTGTAATTCGTGGCGAGAAAGAAATTCGTGGCCGGCTTACACGTCGAAATTCCGTGTCTCATCAATAATATACTCCGGCCGATTCTTGATTTCATCGAACAGAACGCCGATATATTGCCCCAGCACGCCGATCGTCAACATCTGCACTCCGCCAAAGAAAACAATGATGGTAATAATTGACGTCCAGCCTGTTTCGGCATTGCTGAATCCAAAAAACTTCCCCAAAAACACCCAAAGTCCCAACAGGATACCTATAATCACCGCAAAAAATCCCAAGCTCGTTGCCAGTTGCAGCGGTTTCTTGGAAAAATACAGCAATGCGGTGGAAGCGAAGCGAATCATCTTGCGCAAAGGATATTTCGTCGTGCCGGCAATCCGCGCCTTGCGGTCGTAATAAAACGGCACCTGCTTGAAACCGATCCAACTGACAAGCCCGCGAATATATTTACCGTGCTCCGGCAAGCGATTGAATGCATCGATGATTTTGCGGTCAATCAACCGGAAATCACCCGTATCCAGCGGAAACTCCACTTCGCTCATCCGGTTCATCGTTCTGTAAAACATCTTGGCTGTCACTGACTTGAACCAGCTCTCCTTCTCGCGTGACTTCCGTACGCAGAACACGCTATTGGCATCTTCCTTGATGCATAATTCCAATATTTCCGGGATCAGTTCCGGCGGGTCCTGCATGTCGGCGTCCATGATGATCGCCCAGTCGGCATCGCAATGTTTGATTCCGGCACACACGGCCGGTTGATGTCCGAAATTTCTGGAAAAATGTATCACTTTAACGGTTGGGTTTGCTGCCGCTAAAACGTCCAGCATCTCTCTTGTCCGGTCGGAGCTTCCGTCATTGACAAAGATAATCTCTGTTTGACAGGGCAATGCGTCCAACGCCTTTTTCGTACGTGCGAAAGATTCGGGCAATGATGCTTCCTCATTGAAACACGGGATTATAACAGCTAATTTCTTCATGACTATAATCAGGCTTTAAAAGTATATAATTTGTTTATTATAAAATTAAACAACGTAAATACAACCATAGCAAGCATTTGACTGAAAAATGCAGGCTCAATTTTAATAATCTTCAGCAACGGGGAGAAAAAAGCATACAAAGGCGGATTGTCCGGCAAATAGCGGTGCAACGACACCAGCACCAATAATTGTATCACATAGCAAATTGCCCAGACGAGGAAAAAGCGAACGGCGCTCTTTCTCCATCCGACCGTGCTTTTAAATGTCCATAACTTGTTAAATATAAAGCTACTAATAAGACCTGCCACATAGCCTGTAAAATTCGCAATGACTTCGGAACATCCACCCCAATTGGTCATCGTCCAAATGATGATGAGCGTCAATAGTGTATTTACTACTCCTACTATTCCGAATTTTAGCGCCTGCTCAAAAATTTTCATTCCTCTTGATGATTTCGGCTATCTCATTTTCATTCAGTATTTTCACATTTGTCAGCGTGACGGAATTAGCGATGAAATCGCCATATTGATTGCATTCGTTCAGAAACTTCTCAATTATTTGCCTGATATCTATTTGTATTGGAGCAAGGACAAGCAACTCGACATAGTTGTCCTTTATGTTTAAATTCTCGATTTCACCGTTGTCTTGAGACAATATGTACGAAAATTCCTGTTCAATGATTTGCCGCTGGTAGTCTAAAAACGTATGACCCGAAGCAGACAGCAACAAGATATAAAAACGCAGTTTGTTTCCTTTTCCGCCGAGCCCGGTTGAAATAAAAATCTGCCTTTCGTCCGACAAATCCGATTCGAGTGAAACGCGACTTTCCATCAAAGCCAGTTGCGCCCAATCCCTAAGTTCATGCTCTGAATCTTGCGAGAATTTTTCTATAATACGATAGGCTTTAGGCTGTTTCGAGATAGCCAATGTCGTAAGTATCTTTTTCTTCGATTCAAGTGACGATTGCGGATCATATAATTTTATGACAAAACGTTCTATATCGGACTCTTCTATAGACGTATTCTTATTCCTCAACCGGTTGGAATTATTAAAATACTCTACCTGTTTTTCGATGGGAATCTGTTGTTCCAGAATACGCAATTCGCCCTCATTTGATTGCAGGATGCGACGGAAATATTCCAAAATATTATTACGGGGCATGATACTCTTGGTTTTAACCTTTTGATTCCCATCCTAAAGCACTGGCGCCCAGAATGGCTGCGTCACTTTCTTTGAGATGGGATATTAATAGTTTGACGCCGGCAAACATGCTCAGTACGTGTTTGTCCAGCGAGCGCTGAATCGGATCAAGGAGTAAGCTCCCCGACTTTGCCAATCCACCGCAGAGAATGATGGCTTCCGGCGTCGAAAACGCGATGAAATCGGCAAATGCCTCTCCCAGGATTGCACCTGTCAGTTCAAATATCTCCAATGACAACGCATCGCCTTGCTTCGCGGCTTCGTATACGTCTTTTGAAGTGATGGTCTCCGGGTCTAAACGGCGCAGGAGGCTTGGATCACTGCGTTGCTCCAATAATTCCCTGGCCGTTCGGGCTACTCCGGTTGCCGACGTATATGCTTCCAGACAGCCGTGACGCCCGCATCCGCACAATCTGCCGTTTTCCCGACGCATAATCACATGCCCCAGTTCTCCGGCAAATCCATTATGACCGTAGACTAAATGTCCACCGATCACAATTCCGCTGCCGACGCCCGTCCCCAGTGCGATTTCAATAAAGTCCTTCATCCCGCGGGCGGCGCCGTAAGTCATCTCGCCGATGGCGGCTGCATTGGCATCATTCGTCACGCTCACCGGAATGCCGTAAGTCATCTCGCTGATTAGCTTGGCCAAAGGGATGATTCCCTTCCACGGAAGATTGACGGCATACTCAATATTGCCGTTGATATAATTGCCCATCGGAGCGCCCACGCCGATTCCTTTTATCAACTCCGGTCCGCCTGCCTGCTGAATCATATTACGCAACCGTTCGGTCAATGCTGCTATATAGGCCTCAATCTCAGGGTAATCCCACGTGCGTATCGAATCGTTGTTCAAAATGACTCCCCTCGCATCGACGATACCGAAAATCGTATTGGTGCCTCCAATGTCAATCCCAATTACATAAGGCTTCTCCATCTTATCTATATTTATTATACATTCGATTTTAATATGTAGGGCACAAAGAAAGAAAAAAAATCTATTATTTCCAATCGAATGTCATTAAATTTTTGATTCTTTCATTTTTCAATGCTTCCTCAGGGATGATTTTTCCAACAAAATGGAGTGAACGGAGGCTGATTTCAATCGTAATGACAGTCTATACGTTCAAAGGCGCCCGCATCGCCGCACATGTTCCGCCGCCGCCGGATGTTATTTCAAATGTACCTTTTATTTGCGTCATGCGCTGCTGCATGTTTTTCAAGCCGTTGCCGAAGCGGTTCGTTTTTTCCGGGCTTATACCGACACCGTTGTCGCGGATGGAGATGCGCAATTCGCCGGTGACTTGAATATCGATGTTCACTCTCGAAGCATGGGCATGACGTACAATATTGTGTACGGCTTCTTTGGTAACTAAATAGATATTTCGGCGGAAAACCTGCTTCAGAGGCATGTCCGGCAGAGGGTCGGTCATCGCAAAAGCGTATTCCAGACCGGCGTTGTCAAGTGTTTCGGCTATATGTTGACGCATATAGGCTATCAAATTTTCCAGCGTATCCTGTTCGGGATTCATCGCCCAGATTATTTCGTTCATCTTTTTTGTGAGGCTTTGCGTGGAACGAAGCAGTTTTTCCGAAGTCGGATTTTTTTCCTGCAAACTGCGAATCAGATAAAGCAACGACGTAAGTTCCGTTCCCATATCGTCGTGCATTTCCTGTGCAATCCGTTGACGCTCCTGCGATTGCCCTTCCAATAGTGATTTCAGACGTACGCTTTCATGTTCTGCCTGCATGGCTTCCATTGCTTTTTTATTCAACAACTGCCGATGGCGATACGACCTGAAAACAGCCAGCATCAACAGCAGCAGGAGAATGATGAAAACGGCCGATACAATCAGCCAAAAACGCTGTTGCTGCGTTTCAATACTTTTCTGCTCCACCAGCAATTTCTGTTCCAACACCTCGGCGCGGTTTTTTTCCACATCGTATTTCGTTTCCAGTTCCTGGATGTTTTTTTGCAATTCTTCTCCATGTAATTGAGTCTCAATCGAATCGCCTGAAAGAGCATACTGCTGTGCCAGGGCGTGTCTGCCCGTTGCATTGGCAATATCTCTCAATAAAGTAATGGCATTCAAGGAAATATTTTTTATGTTGTCTTCGCTTGCCGCCTCAAGAATGGCTTTTGCCTGCGCTTCCGCCTCTGCATAGCGGCGTTTTGCAAACGTGCCGTAGGCTATGCCATACAATGCCTGATATTTAGCTTCGTGATGGGAGAACGATTCCGCCAGGGGCAATACTTTTTGATACGTTGCAATGTAATCGTCCGGCTCCGCGTTTGTCTTTACGGATATATCTCCGATATTGATCAATGCAATCATCTGTATGCCGATATCGTTGATATGCAAGCCAATATCGTAGCCTTCGCGTTGATATTGCAGCGCTTCTTTCCACTGATGAAGAGACTGATACGCCACGCCCAAGTTGATTAGCGCCGCACCTGTCATCTGCGGATTGTCGATTTGCCGGGCGTCATCCAGCGAGCGGCGGGCAAATTCAAGCGCCTTGTCCGGCTGTTTCAGTTTCCGGTATATGTCCATCAAATTTCCGTTGATGGTGGACAGCATATCGTATCGCTTCAATTTTTCGAGCAGCGGAATGGCTTGCAAATCGTATTCTATTGCCTTTGTAAAATCCTCCTTGGATTGATAGACAAGTCCCGTGTTTGCCAGCGCGGACGCCATCTGCAAATCACTCAACCGATACTGTTCGCAAAGCTGAAGTGCTTCAAGACACAACAGGAGCGCGGCATCCAATTCGCCTTTTGCCAGCAGAATACTGATGTAGTTGGTGTTATATCGTACAATTCCTGCCGGATAGTTCAGCTTTTCGCTCAATTCCCTCGCCTGACCGTAAAAATAAGCGGCAGAATCGGGAAGGGAATATTCGTATGCCTGACCCAGACTGATCAGCAGATTCACCTTTGCCGTATCTTCCTGAGAGGTGACTGTCAGGCGTTTCAGGCTATCAACGACTCCGTCCTGCGCCTGAACGAATCCCCAGGTACACGTCAGAATATATAAAATCAGCAGTGTCAGTCGTTTCATTTCCCGAAAAATTTTGACAAAGATAACAACTTTCGCTATTTTTGCTTCACAAAAAGCGAAGATGGGACGCGCCTCGGAATAAAAAATAAGCCGGCTTATTTTGTTCTTCGCTTGGCTTTCGCTATCTTTGCTCGCCGTAACTATAAAGTAAATTTAAAATGTTAGATATTCTATCCATCCGTTCCGACTTTCCGATTCTGCAAACGAAAGTGTATGACAAGCCATTGGTCTATCTTGATAATGCGGCCACGACGCAGAAGCCTAAGCAGGTGATTGATAAAATAGTAGAAGGTTATTATCATACGAATGCAAATATTCACAGGGGAGTGCACCGGCTCAGTCAACTGGCAACCGAAGCCCACGAGGCGGCCAGAAAAACGGTGCAGAGGTTTCTCCATGCCAAGTCTTCCGGTGAAATCATCTATACGCGAGGTACTACGGAAGCCATAAATCTTATAGCTTCCTGTTTATCAAAGATATTGCTTAACCCGGGCGACGAAGTGATTGTTTCGGCCATGGAACATCATTCCAATATCGTTCCCTGGCAATTACAGGGAGCCAGGTTGAAAGTCATCCCGCTAACCGAAAACGGCGAGCTTGATTTGCAATCTTTTGAGACATTATTCTCCGAACGCACTCGTTTAGTTGCCGTCACTCACGTTTCAAACGTGCTGGGCACCATCAATCCCGTCGATGAAATCGTGAAAATTGCGCACGCACACGATGTTCCCGCCTTAATAGACGGCGCGCAGGCTGTGGCCCATCTTCCTGTTGACGTGCAGGCTTTGGACGCAGACTTCTACGTTTTTTCCGGACACAAGATTTACGCCCCGACAGGCATTGGCGTGCTTTATGGCAAAGAAAAATGGCTCGACAAAATCCCTCCTTATCAGGGCGGAGGCGAAATGATTGCCTCGGTATCTTTCGAAAAGACTACTTACAATGAATTGCCCTACAAGTTTGAGGCCGGAACACCCGATTTCATCGGCAGCACAGCGCTGGCAGAAGCGCTCCGATATGTCGAGACATTAGGCTGGGCAAACATTCGCCTTTACGAAGAAATGCTGCTGAAATATGCCACAGAGCAGTTTAATACGATCGAAGGCATGCGGATATACGGACAGTCGCCACACAAAAGCGGGGTGATCTCTTTTCTCGTTGACGGGATTCATCCGTATGATATGGGGATGTTGCTTGACCGTATGGGCATCGCCGTTCGCACAGGGCACCATTGCGCTGAACCTCTGATGCATGCGTTAGGGATAGAAGGGACTGCCAGGGCTTCGTTTGCACTCTATAATACGATCGATGAAATCGAGACTTTAATGGCCGGAATCAGGAAGGTGAAGAAAATGTTTTAAACCATTCATGCCTCTATTACCCTATCTGAAAGAGAATTGCATCGAATGCGGCTGTGATGAGGCGGGGCGGGGCTGTTTGGCCGGTCCTGTTTTTGCGGCGGCCGTGATTCTGCCGCCCGAATTTCGATGCGACGTCCTGAATGACAGCAAACAATTGACTGAACGCAAGCGCTACGACTTGCGACCGGTCATCGAAAGTCATGCCGTAGCCTGGGCGGTCGGCATCGTCACGTCCGATGAAATCGACAAAATCAATATCCTGAACGCCTCTTTCCTGGCCATGCACCGCGCCGTCGGGCAATTGAATGTAACGCCCGAACATTTACTGATTGACGGCAACAGGTTCCTGCCTTATCCGGGAATACCGCATACTGTAATCGTCAAGGGCGACGGAAAATACCTCAGTATCGCCGCCGCTTCCGTGCTTGCAAAAACATATCGGGACGACTTTATGACGCAATTATCAGCAGCTTACCCAGCCTATCACTGGGCAGCCAACAAAGGCTATCCCACGCAAGCACACCGCTCAGCTATACGTGAATATGGCATAACTCCCTATCATAGAAAGAGTTTTACATTAATCCAACCGGAGCAACTCGCATTGCAGTTCTAATTATAACGGACGACGTCATTGCGGACTTGACCCGCAATCCCCAAAGACTGAAATGATCCGGGTATTTGGCTTTCGATACTTCTAAAAACATAACTATTTTATAATAAAGGTTCTATTTTAGCATGCGTTGAATTGCATTACTGTTCGACATAAGGCATATTGTATTCTATCAATTGATTATCATAATAACAGGAAAGATGGATATGTAATGCTTTGTCGATTTCAACGATGGCAAAACTGTTGTTTTCCGGCAAACTGCCTTCAACGGCCGCGTTCAGGGTATGGAAATGGATGCCGTTGCGTTCGCTGCGATTGCCTTCATGGAAATGTCCCTGAAATACAGCAAGTACGCGACGGCTCTTTTCAAGTATTTCAACGGCCGCTTGTGCATTCTTGATGGTCAGCGCTTCGGGCGCGCCGGAAAACCAGTCAAGCAGCTGATGTACAAAGATAATCACCGGCCCGTCGCCTTCGGCCAATTCAGCCTGAAGCCATTTCAGTTGACTGTCAGGTATCTGTGCATACGTCCAGTCGAAATTACCTGAAGCATAATCTGTTCCGTCCGCGTTATAGTTTGCATCCAATACAATAAATTTCAACCCGTTCATCATAAACGAATAATGATTTTTCCCTGCTGCCGCACCGTGATTGCGTGTATACGACAGAAAATCCTGTTTCGAGATGCTGTCCATATCGTGATTCCCAAGCACATGATAGACCGGCCCATGAAACTGCTGCATGACTGCCTCAATTTCATCTACATAGCCCAATGTGCGCGATGATGAAGGGGGATCGTCCTGGTCTTTAAGGTCACCCAATTCGACAATGAAATCAAGGTGGCTTTGATTGAAAATGCGGATGGCCTCCTCCAGTTTCTGTTTGGATTGGCTGTAAAAACGACTTCCAAGCTGCGGCCTGTCGGCATAGTGAAAGTCGGTGATCATCCCGAACCGGACAGGCCGTACGGGGCTGTCGGCCCATAATGTCATTGACGGGCAGGACATTATACAGACTGCGCCGCCGGAAGTCTTGATAAAAGAACGTCTATTCATTTTTTTTAATCCATAGTTGGTTGTAAAAGATTCACATCTAAATTATTTTTACTTTTTCCGTTTGATTATAAACCCGTTATCTGTTTTTTGAAAACCGACTTTCGGATAGTAATCCATGGCAGACGGCGCCGAGAGCAGCAGGAGCGCCGTTTGTTCGCCGATGCTTTCTCTCGTCAACTCGATCAGTTTTTTCCCTATTCCGCTCCGCTGATATTCTTTCCGGACGGCAAGGTCAGACAAATAACAGCAATAGCAAAAGTCTGTCAATGAGCGGGATATACCTACGAGCCTGTCTCCTTCCCAAGCTGTTACGACCAGGTTGGAATGGGCATACATCCCGGCGATCCGTTCCCTGTCGCCTGTCGGCCGGTTGATTCCCGAACTGTTGTAGACTTCAATGATTTGATCGATTTCGGGTGTGAACCCTGTTTTATACGTTATATTCACTGTTCAGTTAATTTGTTTTTTAAATCCATTCTTTCATGAAGTATCCTGATAACTTCAATTTCCTGTTGATCAATTAATTTGTAAAAAATGATATGCTTTCCTACATGAAATCCAAGCATTTCACTTGAAATTTCATCATATCTTCTTCCAATAGCTGGTCTTGCAGCAACCGCTTGACAAGAAGTAATTATCAGTTGATAATACTTGTCTGCCTGAATTTCAGACCAAGTATCGCAAGTATAATTCCAAATGTCGGAAATATCTTCAACCGCTTGATTACTTAGAAAATATTTTGCCATTTTTCTTGGCTTTTAAATATTTTAAATGCGTATCTGCATCAAAATTTTCTGCTATTCCGCTATTAATACCTTTCAGAATGGCAGTTTTCAAAGCCTGAATTTTATTTTCCTCTTCTTCAAGCAATCTCAATCCGGCCCTGATTACTTCGCTCGCATTTTTGTAACGTCCCTTTGTGATACTGTTTTCAACAAAACCTTCAAAATAACCACCAAGGGAGACTGATGTATTTCGTCTCATATTGCTTATTTTTCGACAAAAATACCAAATTTTGGTAACAAACGCAATTTTCGAGAAAGATTATTCACTCTTTTACGAAAATTCAAGTTCGATGACCATTTTCTCGCCTTCGGCAAAATAGCTGCCGGTGCCGGAAATTCCTGTCAAATCGCCGGTGCCGGTCTCCGGCTTGACAGTCAATGTACTGACCGGTCCGGCGGGGGTATAGATGCCCTTATCCTCCAGCACAAACGACCCTGATTTCCCTTCAACAGATCCGTTAAACACCAAATACCCGACGTAACTTGCCGTGGCATTATACAGATTTTCAGTGTTATAATTGGTGTAATGCATCACATATTCCACTTCAAGTTTTCCGTTGATGGCGCCGGACGCTTCGAAAGTGGCTGATACATTTGACAGTAGCATCCCGTTGACCGGGTCGCCGCATTTCGTTTCGTTCCATTTGGAAACGCTAAATTCGCTTTTTACTTTCATCACTTCTGATTTTTAATGATTTCGGCGCAAATATAGTTATTTCTTGGTTTATTGCCTGTGATTTTACAGAAATATGTTGTCGTTTTTAAAATAAAAAGACTAATTTTGGGTCGTCATATCGCTTTTAAGTAATATGAATGGTATCAACAAAATATATAAATATCATACGTATGGAAAGAATAAAAATAAGCAGCACTGACCTGGAAGTCAGCCGGATAAATTTCGGCGGGAATGTGTTCGGATGGACGCTGGACGAGAAGCAATCGTTTGAAATACTGGATGCATTTACCGGGGCGGGATTTAATTTCGTCGACACGGCAAATACCTATCCCTGGTGGGTGAACGGCGTAGGCGGATTGTCGGAGAATATTATCGGTAAATGGATGAAAACCAAAGGAAACCGTAATCGTGTAGTCATCGCTACAAAAACGGGATCAGAAAATGCGGAGCATCCGAAACTCGTCACCCGGACGCATATACTGAAATCGGTGGATGAAAGTTTACAGCGTTTGCAAACCGAATATATAGACTTGTATTACACTCATTTTGACGACGAAAAGACACCCGTCGAGGAAACGATGGGCGCCTATGCCGAAGTGGTCAAAGCCGGAAAAGTGCGGTATATTGCTGCATCCAACGTTTCGCCCGAAAGATTGACGCAGTCCTTCGAAGCTTCGCAAAAGAATGATTTTCCGAAATATGTGGCCCTGCAACCTCATTACAATCTGGTGTCGCGCACAAAATACGAAACGGAATACGCGCCGTTAGTCAAAAAATACAACTTGACCGTATTTCCGTATTATGCGCTTGCAGCCGGTTTTCTGACGGGGAAATACCGCAGTGAAGACGATTTGAAGAAAAGCGTACGCGGCGGAGGAGTAGCTAAATATCTGAATGAAAATGGTTTTCAGGTTTTAGCTGCGCTGGATAAAGTCTCAGCAGAACATGGAGTGCAACCGGCAACAGTCGCTTTGGCCTGGCTGCTGGCGCAACCTCATATCGGAGCGCCCATCGTGAGCGCCACAAGCGTCAGTCAATTGGAGACAGCGCTGGCCGCAACTGATTTAAAATTGGATAAGGAGGATTTGGAATTGCTCGATGTGATGTAATCAACATCCGGCCGTTTCATTCCACCGTCAAATTCTTGTCCTTTGGATAGCGGACTTTGTAAAGCAGCTCAAACTCTGTCTGTTGCGCGGGCGGGAGGGTGAATTTCCATTTCACTTCGCCGGTTTCTTTGTTCAGGGCGCCGTTGCCCGGTTTTTCCATTGTGACTTCAATTTCAGAGGAGTTAGAGACGGGAATCTGGTCGAGCAGCACCATCGAAACGGGCTGGCGTTTGTTGTTGCGGACGGTGATTTTCCAGTAGCGGGTCACTTCGGCTTTGGACGACAGGAATCGGGTCTGCGTAAATTCTTTCACGCTTTCGCGTCTGACAATGATGTTTTTATCCCTGCCGAGCGATACGTTTAGCGTGTCACTCATATAGCGCGCGTCGAGAACGGTTTTGCCGACAAACGTGTTTTCAAAGAATATATTTGCCTCGCCTTCAAGCAGATTGTACTGTTCCCAATCCACGATATTTGCCAATAAAAAAGCGTCCCTGTCGATTTTCGGGATGCTGAAGTATTCGTATTCGGCAGGGAGCGAGTAGTGCTCCATCTCCACGACGGTTGTCTTGTTTTCCGAGGCGATGGTATAGGGCGTTTTGATTTCAAATTCCACCGAAGTCGTGTTTTCAACCTGCGCAACAGGGACGGGGACGGGCGCGGGTCTGGGGGCTGCCGATTTTGACTGGGCGGCAGTCTCACGGATACGTATACCTTGATCTGCTGACGCATCCGATCGACCGTAACTCACCACGGTAAATTCTTCCAGCGGCTGCGTGTCTACTTCCAAGCGGATATTGATATTACTCCTGTTAATCGGCAGCGTCTGAGTTTCATAACCGACATACGAAATCTGCAAATTGCCGCCTCCCGAAGGAATAGCGAGCGAATATCGGCCTTCCACATCCGTAATTGTACCAATGGTTGAACCTTGAATCACAATATTTGCGCCGATAATCGGTTCGCCGCTTTCATCCGTCACATAGCCTGAAACATTATTAGACAACGTATTGATATCCAAATCATATCG
>JAITMM010000033.1 GCA_031277335.1 Tannerella sp.
CCCACTGGAAATACGCGCCGGCTTGAGTGGGATAATCTACAAATGCACCGGCACCCTGTGCTCCCAATACCCCTTGGGCTGTCAACTGCCGATGGTCGGTCATCTGCAAACCGCCGTTGCCCACAGTCCACGGATCGTTGTCGACAGTCAGGTTATAGGCAGTAAATGCCTTGGTATTGGTGCGGCCCGGGAAGAGATAATCGGGATAATCGCCTTGGCGGAGATAGATATCCTGCGTCTCCGTGCCGTTGTCGTAGGTCACGGTGATCTTTCCGTAGCGGTGGGCTGTGGGGCTTGTCAGCAGGCTGCCCAGGCCGATGCGGAAATAGATATCTCCGTTCCCGCTGACGGTAGTCTGATTTCCGGGAACTTGATAGTTTGTTTCAAAAGACGGTTCATTGCCGTTGATCAATATGCCGGTAGGTGATGGCAGCCATTCCACGGCAGTGTTGGCGGGCAGGTTCTGATCCATTTTGACGCCCATTCCTCCATCCACCGTCACCGTGGCCGTCCACGGCCCGCTGTTGGTCCAGCGGATCAGGCGTTCGCCCATCTGGTTATATTTCCAGAACGCACCTACCCATACGTAGGGAGAACCCTGCATATCGGGTATGGGCGGCGCCGGAGGCACTTCGGTTTTTACGCAGCGGATGCTAACAGCTACATCGATCGTAGCTGAACTGCTTACCTGAAGCATATCATTGTTGTCTACGCCGGCATAAAAATCAAGCGACCATGCATTGTGAAGGGAGGGCATTTCGGATGTACTTGTCCAGTACCAGCCTCGGTTGCCCGTCAGATCCAGTTGTCCTTCATTTAATCCTCCGCGCATTCCTGCAGCAGGCAGGAACAGGGAAGCAAAGTTATAGGGGTTATAGACAATGCGTCCCATATAGGCTGCATTTACGGTTCCTGCTTTGACAGCGTTTGGTTTCACCCAGTCTGCGGCAACAGGATTTCCGCCACTACCGCCTTGCATGGGTTCTTCAAGATTGTAGCGGTCGAAGAAGCCGTCTGCATAAAATCCCCAGACGGAGTTCTCCGTATTGTTGTTTTCGCCTGTCGGCGGATTTAGCCACAGGCTCTGGCGTATTTCGCTTTGAGATACCGAAGGATTGGATACGAAATTGTCGGTGGGTCCGTCGTTCGGTCGGCGATAACCGGCGGGGCATGTCTCCGAGTTGTTGGCGCTTGCTGTTATATCGTTCCAGACACGGTAACCCGAATCAAGGATATCATTCAGCCATGGTGTGAAATCGAGCGGGTTGCTTCCATGATAGGCACGGCGCAGGTAAGATGGTGCTTCGGCAGCATCCGTTGCCCAGTACCAGACAGCGCCGCCCTGCGTGGGGAATTTCACGAAATTGCCGCCGTTGAGAGGGACTGTCACGCTGGTAGACGTACCGGCATATTCAGGCAAAGCATTGGCCGTCAGGTTAAAAGGCGAGAATCTTGCCGCCAGCGTGCGGTTGCCGCCGACGAGCGGGTCGCCGTTGCGCATCACGAAATCGTCTGCTTCGCCCTGGCGGATCCAGATGCGGTGCCGGTAGCGGTTGTTGCCGTAGGTCAGCAGGACGACGCCGTAGCGCGGTGCTGCCGTGGCACCGCCGGGAAGCGGGTTTCTCAGCCCGATGCGGAAATAGATTTCATCATCGCCCGTCTGGTGCGCCGGGTCGGAAGGCAATCTCACAAAGCCGCTGACAAAATCGGAGGCCGTGGAGGAGGCGGATAATGTATAACTGCTTCCGAATGAGGCGCTCGTGTCGATGGCAGCGGACGAGGTGTAGAGGCCCGGATCGGCAGACTGCTCCTTGTCGAGCATGATCCAGTCGCCGCCCTCAATGACGCGTGCCGTCCAGACGCTGTCGGCCTCCCCTGTCGTTACAGGCATGCGGAGCAGCCGCTCGCCCGTCTGCGAAGCCCGCCAGAAGGCGCCGATATACGGGACAAAGCCCGCCGGAGGCGCATCGTCCGTGATCTCGGGCGATTCACCGATATTCATCGTCATCGTATAGGAATAGCCGCTGCGGAGCGACTTGGCAAAGGTGGCCGGGATATCGGTAATCGTCGTGTCGGGCGTGCCTCCCGAGCCGATGGTCAGCGTGCCGATGCGGATAATGGTCGGGATCTCTTCCGCCGTATAGACCGTCCGCGTTTCGGATACGAAGCTGTCTTTCGGAAAGGTCATGGACGGAAAGGTGAAAGTCGTCGGGGACGTCCCGTTCCTGGTCATCTCTCCGGTGAAGGTAGACATATTTGCCGTATATCCGGGCAGCATGTCGACGGTGGGGCTCAAGCCGTAGATGCCCGGCGAGCCGTCGCGCATCTTGGCCACCAGCCTGACTTGCGACATCTTATGATACATGGTGATGGGAATCGTCACGGGTGCATTTCCCGAAATCTGCACCGTCTCCGACTCGCCCCAGATCAGGTCGTTGATCGAATTGACATTGTAGATGCTGTCCGCCGGGTCGGCCAAAGACGGCAGCGCCGTTGAATTATATGAGTAGGCTACCAGCTTATAGTATCCGTCGGACAGTTGAATCTTGAAGCCCGAACCGTCGTCGCGCACCAGAAAGTTGCTGCTGTCCCTGTATAGGATATCCTCCTGCCTTGTGAAAACCCCCGCGACGGTGTCGTATACCGCAATGCGGATTCTTGCACCGGGATTGAGCGTCCTTGTCCTGACGGGCGGCGCCTGGTCGACGGGGTCAACGGCAAGTGTGGCGTAGATATACAGATCGTCCCTGACGCGGATCACGTTTGTTTCAGGCTCCATTTCGCGTTTGGCAGCTTCGGGATCGGACGATTCCAGGCGGCGTGCCGTCGCCTGTCCGTCTTCCTCGCCGTAAGTGGCAAAGGTGATGTCGATGTTGAAATTACCCTCCTTAGCCGAAAAAGTAGGCTCCTCAACGTCAGGGGTTTCCTTAATATATTCTGTCTCACAGGAAGTTATCATCAGCGATAACACACTCATTAACAGAAAGATAGCGCTCGCGCCGGATTGCGTACGATGTGTCCGGCTGTGCGTCCTGCGGCACGGATCGGAAATCCGCACCGGCGAAAAGCTGCATACAAGATTCAAAAACGTATTCATAAGCATCCTAATTATTTGGGGGCAAAGATATTAAATTATTTTATTATTTACAGCTATAAAAGTGTAAAAAAAATATATTTATGCGTTTTAGTGCACCTGATGGAAAGCACCATCATCCTCTTTTATCCCGCCATTTATCCCGCCATTATCCTCATTTATCCCGCCATTTACACCGCCATTTACACCGCCATTTACACCGCCATCATCCTAATTTATCCCATCATTTATCCCATCATTTACTCCATCAAGAATAAGTGAATAAATCTTATCTTCCTGATTAATATGATCTTTTACACCCTCATCACCCTCATTTATCCCATCATTTACACCCTCACTTATCCCATCTTCCAAAAGAAAAGCCGGATGAACCGGAAGTGTCGTAATGAAGAAACTATAGTTGTCGTCCGTTTGGTTCCAATGTGCGTAGTTTCTATTTTGCCAAAATCGTCTGCAAGATTTGTTCGATAAATGCCTTTTCAAATTCGGGAGCTACTTCAAAGTTCATAAGCCAACTCGTATGCCGATTTCAGTTTGATTTTGCCTTTGCGGGCTTCTTCTACTTCGTTAAGCCCGCGACGGATACTCCTGACTATTTTGTCGGCTTCCTTATACGCAAGATACCTTTTGTATTCGCGCGGAGACATTGTAATCGTTATCTTATTCATTGTGATACATTTTTAATTTTTTTGCAAAGATACAACTTTTCATCTGTAGGGCGTACGCAGGTGTTCGTCCGGCAGATGTTCGCCTAATTTGCCTTCGGCAGTATATTGATCGGCTTCCTTTTCTACTTGCTGAATGTAGTATTCACGTAAAATTCTTTTCAAATCCTGAAGGTTTTTTTCAGTTTTGGTAAACGAAAGCATCTTCAGCAAATGAAGCTGAACAGGGTTTAACGGCTGATTGGAAATAACTTGTTCCATCTATCTTTTTTTTATTGAGTGTACAAAGGTAACGAACATTGTGGGCAAATCCAAATAAAAAAACGGTTTTTTTGAGTATGCGGTTTAAGTTTCATGTCCGGTGAAGCGGGACGCTACATAATAGAGAGGGACATTATAGTTTCAATGATCATAAACAATAAAAAATATTGTTACTGTTGAAGTCAATGAATTTTTGATTATATTTGCCCCGATTTACAAACGGTTAAAAAACGAAAGATTATGGCAACACAGGCATTGGATAAAGACATCAGCGACAAAGTCAGCTTTATCAGTTACATCATTCCCAAGTTTGCATCCGATTATAAAATGGGAACACAGCAGGCATATCTGTATTTGAAAAAATACGGCGGATTGGATTTTTTGATGGAGAACTGGTGGGCGCTTCATACTGATAATGACATCTGGGCCGTTCATGATATCTATCAGGTTTGCCGGAATAACGGAGGATTGCGCTGATGAAAGTTTATCACGGAAGTTATATAAAAATTGACCGGATAGATTTGACTCTATGCCGGCCCAACAGAGACTTCGGACGCGGATTTTACGTTACGAAATTCTTGCATCACGCCCAAAACTGGGCAGTTATAACAGGTCGCCGGCATCATTCGCAGGGTGCGGTTACGGAATTTGAATATGTGGAAAGCGCTTTTGTCCGCAGTATTTGCAAGATCGGACATTTTGATGCTTACAATGAAGAATGGCTGGATTTTGTAGTGATGAATAGAAACGTAAACAATCCCGAACCCGCGCACGACTACGATATTGTGGAAGGTCCTGTGGCAAACGATAAAGTGCAAAACAGAATAGAGGAATATTTAAGCGGCGACATATCGAAAGCCCGTTTTTTGGAAGAGTTGAAATATCACGAACCCACGCATCAAATCTGTTTTTGTACGCTTAATTCCTTGCAGGCGATTGATTGCCGGTTGGGCGTTGGGGCGCGCAGATATGAGGTGAATATTTCAGAGCCTGTTATTCATCATTTAATGCTCGACTTCGCTATGAACGAGGAAAAAGCAGCCGATGTGTTTTATACTTCGCAAACATTTATCCGATTATCCGACAAATCTGCCGGACTGCACAAAAAAACCTGGCAGGAAATCTACGAAATACTGAAAAAGGAATTCAATACATAATCCGCAGGATTTCTTCGAAAAACACAAAAGCGTGTAAACAGATTCAACACGGATTCGCCACCGGAGGTACAGGTGCTGAATCAAGTTCAGGATGATCTGCAATCACCCGTCCGTAAAGGATTGGGTGATGGCGTCGTGATCCTGCAGGGCAGAGACGTTGCGCGCAACGTCTCTACAAAATGGGCAGTCGGGCGGATGTCAAAGCGGCATGAACGGTGTATGAACGCAGCATGATTATTAATTTTTCACGCAACGGCCGGAAAGTGCCGATGCCTTGACGGTTGCGGTTTGGGTGGAATGGGTATTGGTGATATAAAGATATCTTGCTGTTTGCGGCGTGACGTCGGTGGCGGAAGTAGCAGACCAGTAGAGGCCGCCGCCACCCGTGCCGATTAGCTCTCCGTTGCCACTGGTGCCGGTGTTGCCGTCACGTTCGCCTGCGGCGGGGAAGAAGAGCGAAGCGTTGGTCGTCGGGTTATAGAACAGCCGCCCGACAAATGCCACTTTCGTGGTAACCGGAGCCACAGTGGTGGAAGGGTTGCCTACAGAACTGTTCACGATTGTACGGCGGTCGAAGAATCCGTCGGCATAGTAGCCCCAGGCGGAATTGTCGTCATTTGCGGAGTTGTCGTTCGGTATATTCAAGTAGAGAGACTGGCGCATCTCCGACGAAGGCGGGCTTCCGCTTCCGATAGGTACCTGTGCCGAGAGAATGCCATCGGTAGGTCGGTGATAACCATTGGGGCAGTTTTCCTGCTGGCCTTGAGGAAAGAGGATGGTGGTTTCTTGTGACCAATTCGTAAACTGTATATAAGAAGTCGGATTGTCGGGACGATACGCTATGCGTGCATATTGGTCGCCTTTCCACTGGAAGTGTGCTCCGCCTTGCGAGGGGTAGTCCACAGGTGTTCCACCGTTGGCCGGCAATTGAGGATGTTCGGTTACGTCCGTTCCGCCGAGGAACGTCAACAATCTGCTAGAATCGGCTGTAATGTTATAGGTCATGAACTGCTTGGCATTGGGGCGGCTCCCGTCGGTTGGCCGCATCACATAGTCAGCCGCTTCGCCCTGGCGGATCCAGATGCGGCGCGACAGGGTGGTGTTCTTGTAGCGGAGCAGCACGACGCCGTAGCGCGGCGGGGATGCCGAGGTGCCGCCGGGAAGCGTGCTTTCGAGGCCGATGCGGAAATAGATGGCCGGGTTACTCGCGTTGAGCGTTCCGGTTATAAAGTCGGGGCTGTTGGGGGGGAGTTGGTAGGAAGTCTCAAAGCCTGAGTCATTGCCGTTCACCGGGTTATTGGTGCCGCCCGGCATCCAGCCGATGCCGGGGTCGGTGGGCAGTTGCTTGTCGAGCATGATCCAACTGTTGCCCACGATCACCTGCGCCGTCCATTCGCCGTCGTAGGTGGAGCCGTTGCGGACAATGCGGATCAGCCGTTCGCCCGTCTGGTTGGCTTTCCAGAAGGCGCCGACGTAGGCGGCGAAGTCGGTGGCTGTGTCGTCGATGATGTCGTCTTGCGGGTTAGGCCCCGGTTGTAAAAACGGCGGCTGCGGTGCGATGGTCACGTTGTTGAGGATCGGCAGGTTGGCGGGAACGCCCTCACCGGACCCTTTCATCCGCCAGTTGGCGCCGAGCCAGCCGAGGGTGCCCGTGTAGCTGGAGAGGGTGGTTGCGGTGATAAAGTCCCAGTCGCCGTTAAAGTTCCAGTCTCCCGGAGCGGTCACACTACCCACAATGCCGTCGTAGGCATGGTTATCGTTATTGTTCACCGATCCGCCGTTGGCAGAGCCGACGACGGCGGGGTCGACCGTATTACCGGCGAAAGACGTGTCGCTGGTGAGAGTGCGGTTAAGCGCCACGGATTTGGAGACTGTGCTGCCGGGGATGAGGCGCCCCACAATGCCGCCAACCTCGTCGTTGCCGGAGACGTCGGCCGTGCTGAAGCAGTTGGTGATTGTCACCACAGCTCCCGAATTCTCATCTACTTCTCCGACGATGCCTCCCACGGCTGTGTAGCCGTGTACCGTGCCGGTTGAATAGCAGGCATTGACGATGGAAATACCCTTGACCGCACCGACTACACCGCCGGTAAAGGCGTCTCCGTCCGGCACCGGTGTTACGTCCGAGATATTGCCCGTGCTGTAGCACTGCGAGATTTCTCCTTTTTCGAGGGTTCCGACAATGCCGCCCGCGGCGCCGTCGGAGAAGACGTCGGCATGGGAATAGCAGCGGGAAATATGAAATGTTTCGGACTCTTCAGCGGCGGCATATCCGATGATACCGCCTACGCCGCTATACAAGCCGCTATTACCCTCTACGGTGATTGTGCCGCTACTGTAACAATCAAGTATCTGCCCCCCCAAAAATTTATCATTATAATTGACGGAACCGACGATGGCTCCTGCGCCTGTACCCGGTTCTGAATCTGGGTTTAAATTCACATAGTTGATGTCTACATTCGTAACGCCAAGGGCCTGAATTCTGGCGCCATTGATCATGGCGAAAAGGCCGCAGTCATAGGAAGAACCGAAACCGCTGTTATCCGCTTCGGTCTGCGTGATCGTCATCCCGTCGATGGCGTAGAAGTTGCCGTAGAAGGTGCCTTGGAAGCCATAATTCCCAGACGCAGACACAGACGTAAGACCACTGAGCGGATTCCACGGGTCAATACCGAGATTGAGGTCTTGGATGATTTCGTAGTGTTTCGAGTTGCCGGGATATGTTTGAAAACCGTCGATGTCGTCATCGTCTATCGCCTCCAGATCGGTACGGTTCTCCACCAATAACGGGTGAGCCGCGTCGAGGCCGTCGCGGTAGTTGGCCACTTCGATGGTGTGCACTTTCGCACCGGTCGAACTGTTGTAGAAGATGCTGTAGATGCCGTTGCCGTTGGTTTCGTCTATGACGATACCGTCGCCGATCATCGGGTTTGCGGGATTTGACTGCTGGAAGTATAACGTGTCTTTTGGTGTGCTGTCCTTTACCCAGAGGAAACCGCTCGCCCCGGATTCGACGTTATTCATATAGATGCGGTCTGTAATGACCAGATAGTCGATGGGCGTGCCTGTGTTGGAGCCGTCAAAATCGCCCTCCTTTCCGTAGGCGTTGAAGGTATAGTATTCATTGGGCTGACCTTCGCGCGGCGAACCGGTTTTGCCGAACCCCATTACCTTGTTGGCCGGGGTATGATACGTTGTGCCGAGGGTGAGCGGGTCGTCCACCCAGCTCTCGCGGCTGAGCAGAAATTCGGGTTCGTCCGTCTTGACGCAGCGGATGCTTATTGCATTTCCATGCGTATTATGGTAAACCATTGCAAATGTACTGGGCATGGTGTATGCGCCTGCTATCAATTGTATTCCCCAGGCAGCATGCCCGTCCTGCAAATCTTCTATGGTAGCCGTCCAGTAATAGCCGCCGTTGCCGGGATTTCCCAGTCCGCCCGGGATGCCTGGGTTGCCACTGACTAAGCGCTCTCCTACGGCGGGAAAGAACAGGGAAGCAAAGTTGTTGGGGTTATAGACGAGGCGTCCCATATAGCCCACATCCTTGGTAGTCGGCCTGACAGCCGTCAGTTTGACATTGTCCGGGTAAGAGGCGCTGCCGGCAGGAGCTGCATTTTCTATTTCAAGCCGGTCGAAGTAGCCGTCGGCATAGTAGCCCCAGACGGAGTTATCCGTATTGTTCGCTCTCGCCACCGGGGGATTCAGCCAGAGGCTCTGGCGTATTTCGCTGTTGTTGATGGCGGGGGTGGGCACGACAACGTCTATGGCTCCGTCGCGGGGGCGGCGGTAGCCGGGAGGACATGTCTCGGAGTTGTTAGGGCTTTGTATCACTTCTTGCCACGTGTCGTAGGCGGGATCGATGGTGGTATTCAGCCAGCCTGTCGACCAGGCGGAATAGTCGGAGGGCATGCTCGGATGGTAGGCGACGCGCAGGTAGTTCGCGGCATTGGCAGCGTCCACCGCCCAGTACCATAGGGCGCCGGCCTGCGTGGGATATTCCACCGGTTCGCCGCCGCGGACGGCTACCTGCGCCGTTGTCGGCACACCGCCGTATTCGGGCAGGTCTTTGGCCGTCAGGTTATAGGGTGAGAATTTGGCCGCCAGCGTGCGGATGCCGCCGGTGAGCGCATCTTCGTTGCGCATCACGTAGTCCGCCGCTTCGCCCTGACGGACCCAGATGCGGTGGCGGTAGTTGTTGTGTCCGTAGGTCAGCAGGACGGTGCCGTAGCGCACCGAATCTTCCGGCACGGTGCCGACCAGCCCGATGCGGAAGTAAATGTATTCGTCGCCCGGCCTGTAGCCCGTGGCCGTGTCGGCGCGCAGGAAGCCGCT
>JAITMM010000062.1 GCA_031277335.1 Tannerella sp.
GTCGACCCCTGCATCGAATAGAACACTCCCGGCTCAATCGAAATTCGCTCATTCACGGCATATTCTCCTGATATACCTACATTTATCCCATGTCGAGGATCAGCGCCGTATTTATCAAACAACGTGATATTCGACATATTGTAACCTACCTTCGGGGTGATATAAAATCTGCCCGGTTCATTAATCTGAGCGTTCATTTGCCATGCAAAAACGCTTACCAATACCATTAAAACTGTTCTTTTCATATTCATTTAAAAAAATTAAATTTACTTCTTTACTGTCAAGTGATGAAATCGTCCCGTCATCCGTTGAAAAACCGCAACAAAGGAAATCATTTTTTACGATATAAAACAAAAAAAAGCAAAAAAACAGGCCGACCGAAATGAAATGTTGCAAATTATTTTGCGGGAGACGAAAAATTGCATACATTTGGCCGGTTTTTAATGGCATCTGCGATCAGATGTGTTTTGTAAATAGATAGATTTTTTTTTACGTAAATAGATAGATGCGAGATTTATTTTTTATAACTAAATGATTGATATATGAGAAGTATGAGAACAATTTTCGTTTTGTTTTTGTGTGTAGTTTTTATCTTTTCCGGATGCGGAATGAGCAAGACGGCTACAGGAACATTGATTGGCGTAGGCGGCGGAGCTGCTGTGGGCGCCGGAGTAGGTAAAGTGGCCGGAAATACGGCACTTGGAGCTGTCATCGGGGCGGCAGTCGGAGGAGCGGCAGGCGCCATCATCGGCAACAGGATGGACAAGCAAAAGAAAGAGCTGGAAAGCGTGTTGCCGGAAGATACCGGTGTGGAAATCATTGAAGAAGAAGGACAACCGCCCGCCTTGAGGGTAACTTTTGATTCGGGTATTCTGTTCGCAACCAACTCAAGCACAGTCAGCGCAGCTTCCAAAAGCGCCTTGCGCAACCTGGCTGTCAACCTGGAACAAAACCCCGATACAGACCTGAAAATCATAGGTCATACCGACAATACGGGGGCGGTGGACTATAATCAGACGCTGTCCGAAAAACGTGCCAAAAGCGTTTACGACTACCTGATTGAGCAGGGATTAAGCAGCAGGCGTATGGTCTACGAAGGCAAAGGCATTCGCGAGCCGGTGGCTTCAAATAATACGGCTGAAGGCCGTGCCGAGAACAGAAGGGTGGAAGTTATGATTTTAGCCAACGAAAAGATGATTCAGGACGCCCAAAGAGAAGCAGGTGTGAATTAAAGAGAAGATGAAAAAACAAATCTTAATGATGTGTTGTGCCGTAATATGCGGCACAACACACTTACCGGGACAAGCCTACAACCCGGGCGATATCGCCGTAATCAATTCTGTCATTGACGATAACGGCTTGAAATGGACAAAAGCGGAGCCGGCCGACGGCACTATTGTGCCGACCGATTGGAAAGGTATCATCTGGTCTGACGATGTGACAGACAAGCGTATTATCGGCTTGAATATAACCTCCAATTCATTGACGGGCGAACTTGACCTTTCTGCTCTGGCTGACCTCGACTATCTGGATTGCTCTGATAATCAACTTACTTCACTGAATGTTTCAGGTTTTGAGAAATTAACCTATCTGATATGCGCCACCAACCGTCTCACCTCGATGGATGTAACAGACGTGTCTCTGCTTCGATATTTTAACTGCTCCGACAATCAAATTACTTCGCTCGAAGTGTCGGGTTTGGCTGATTTACATACACTTGTTTGTAATCACAATCAACTCGATAAGCTCGATTTGACGGATTTGCCGGATATGGCCTTTCTCGATTGCTCGAGTAATTTGTTTTCGTCGCTGGATGTATCGGAGCTGACCGATCTCAAAGAATTGCAGTGCTACAACAATCAACTTGATAATGTGGATGTTTCGGATTTGACAAGTCTTCTAATATTGAGAGTTGCAAATAATCGCCTCACTTCGCTCGATTTGTCGAATCAAACCGATCTTCAAGAATTAATTTGCGGAGGAAATCAATTCACTTCGCTTGATCTATCAAGTCAGACCAAACTTCAAACGCTTAGCTGCGAACAGAATAAACTCGCAGCGCTGGATTTTTCTACAATTCCAAACCTTAAATATCTAAATGCCTCAAACAATCCGCTCATTTCATTGGACGTATCAAGTCTGTCGAAGCTTGAAACACTTATTTGCACTGATTGTCAACTAACTGCAATTGACGTATCGGGCTTGACCAATCTTAAAGTCCTGTTTTGTGCCTATAATAAATTGCCGTCGCTGGATGTTTCGGGACTGACCGGCCTCAAGGAATTGCAGTGCTACACGAATGAAATTAGCACGCTGATCTTCAAGGATTTGACAGGTCTTGAAATGCTGGCATGCAGTTACAATCGGTTTACTTCGCTCGATTTGTCGACGTTGACGAATCTTAAAGAGTTGTGGTGCCGTGGCAATCAACTTTCTACGCTAAATGTCTCTCCCTTAACGAATCTTGAAATTTTGGCGCTCGATGAAAATCTTTTCACGGTGCTGGACGTTTCTGCGCTGAAGAAACTTAACACGCTGTATTGCTCCGATAATCAACTGTCCCATATAGATTTAACAGGACTTGCCGATCTTACGGATTTCGATGGCATAAACCAAAAACTTGACTTAACGTTGTCAGGCAACACCGGAAAATATACTGCTGACGTGACTTTCGGAGAAGGCGCTACTTTCGACAACCCCGCCCTGTCATACAGCGAAGGCGTCTTGACAAGCACAAGCATTGCCGCGACATCTTCCGGATTCGCATCACCTACAGTTCTTCCGGGATTAGCCTTATCAGGAACGCTGACAATGAATTATATAGTTACCGGAATCGAGGATATTTCCACTACAGTAAAAGTTCTGATTTCCCGAAATACGCTGTCTGTGGACAGTCCCGTTTCTGAAACTGTAACAGTTTATTCCATCACCGGAGCGCTGTTATATCGCTTTCAAAAACCGGAGGGAGAGGTTGATTTTCAGATAAATACATTACAGGGTGCTGCGATGATTGTAAAAGGCAGTTCCGGCTGGGTGCGGAAGGTGGTGGCTGCTCTATAGCCTTTCCATTTTCTTTGACAGATCAAAATCTTTGCATATTAATTTTCTTTCCATCAAAAACATGTTAAAAGGAATATTTTGTGTACCTTTGCAACTGTGTAATCTATCACAATAAAAGCGGTTTTGTTGAATTAATTATGGATATTAGCACAATTATACACAATACTCCCGATTCTATGCTGAAAATGACATGATGTCCGTAGCCGAAAAAGCAGGATTAAATAAACAGAGGGCAAGTGAGATTATTCAAACAGTCAACGATATATGCCATAAAATCAGTCGTTCTTGATATGACTATTATGCCTCTTTTTGATATCGACTTTCCGTCGGGATATACTCCCTGTCGAGCTATATAACCATGGAATAAATGACTTGGATTTCTGCCTGAAAAGCCTTACAATCAATACGTATACACTTCCTCGCCGCCGTCATACTTCATCTTTGAGGGATAGCCGTTGTTGTTGTTGTAAACGAATGATTGTGTGGCGGTTTCTGTTCTTGGATCATCTGTATACCATACTGACGTTATCTTCAACAGATTGTTGGCGCCTGTATAAGAGCTTGGACCTGTGATGTTTAAAACTTGGTACGGATTTTTATAATCATCATATGTATAGGTGTATTCGTAAGTCAATTTCGGATTTTCGGGGGTGCCTTCAAAAATACAGATAAAATGCCTTTCTTTTGTCATATTTCCGTTTTTATCATATTCAAAATCAGAATATTGAGCGATATTGCCTTTTTCGTCGTAAATGTTTTCGCGGCTGATATGCTCGCCTTCGTAATCAAAAAGAATGATGGAGGTCAATTCAAAATTCTCACCGTCCTTTTTGTTGTAATGCTCAATCTTCGACAATCGTCCCCGACTGTCATAATTATATGAGCTTGTTGAAGTTATTGTGCTGTTTTCTGCGGTCATAACTTCTCCTCTCGGCGGTTTGTTCAGGTCTACGTGGTAACTGTACATGGATTCATCGACAGCCGTCTCGACCATTTTCAGGTTGCCGTCTCCGCCGTAAGAATATTTGTGATAAAACATCATGCTGCCGTCCTCAATGAGTTTGCCGGAGCTGTCATAACGAAATTTTCTCACAGTTATATTATTGGATGACACCGACTTGATATGTTCATTGTAGACGGGCTTCCCGTTTTCGTCCAATAGGAAATCATCCAATTCATTTGTACAGGCAGAAGTCAACAATATCGCCGTACAAGCACAAAAAATACGAAGCATTGTTTTCATAAGTCAAAAGTTTTCAAAATGAATCACGGCAAAGATAATTATTTTTTTTGAATATACATGTTTTTTTTGCCGAAATTTTTTATTCATATATCTTCTCCCCCAAAGCGATTTTGAGTTTGAGGAAATTTACGGTATAATCGATTCTTGCCTTATAAAGAGAAAGTTGCGTATCGGAGAGGGCTGTAAAGGTATCGAGCAGGTCGAGGTTGGTGATGGAGCCTGATTTATAACTGATTTCGGCCAGCCGGTAGGCCTGCTGTGCCTGCTGCAACTGCAATTCGCTACGGGCAACCTTTTGCAGGGCGGCTTCCGTGACCGTTTTTGCCTCCATGAGTTCGTTGGCAATGTTGCGACCGGTCAGTTCGATTTCTTGCATGTCGGCATCGACTTCGCGGCTTGCCACAAGCTTGCCGTATTTCGTTTTGCCCTGATCGAACAGAGGGACTTTCAGACCTACACCCACCTGATAGTTAGGGGTAAATTTGTTCAGCTCAGGAATATAGCCGTTTTTCCAGCCTCCGCCGGCAAAGAAGTTGAGCGAAGGCAAATTCTGCGTCCCGACAAGAGCCAGTCGCGACTCGGACAGGTTTTTTTTCTCTTCCGCTATTTTCAAATCATACCGTTTGTCATAAGCTGTCCGGCAAAGTTCGTCGAACGAAGCAATGGCCTGTGACTGAATGAAATCAGGTCGAAGATGCAAGCTCAGGTCCTGCGGATTGCCGAGAAAGGAGTTCAGCATGCTCAATTGTGCGGCGAGCGATGTTTGGAGGTCGGTTTTCGCATTTTCAATCGTCGCAATGCGCACTTGTGTCGAAAGCACCTCATAATCAGTTGCCGAGCCTGATTCTTTTTTTCTGTTCACGATATCGAGATGCTGCTTCAGCGTGGCGATTTCCTCGTCTTTGATCTTGACGGCTTGTTGCAGAAAGGCAATGTTGTAAAACGTGCCCGATACGGCAAGCGTCAGTTGCTGCTTGATATTTTCGAGCGTCAGTTCGTTGATCGTTTTCGACCCTTTTTGGAGTTCAAGATTTTTGGCAGCCCGTCCGAAATCATAAATCAATTGATTGACATTTAATGATATGCCGTAATTGTCGGCCGGATTCATCTGCATCTTGCCCAGGTTGAGCATTGAAAGGTCAATTTCGGAAACAGGGCCTATGTGCGCATACTGTCCGGTGATATTTACGTCGGGATAATAGGCTGTTTTCGCCAGGCCGATATTGGCGTCGGCTGCTTCTATATTCTTCTGTGCCTTGATGATAGACGGATAATTAGCGATAACCTGATCGATAACAGCCGTCAGTGTCAACGAATCGTTTTGCCCCCAAAGCACCATGGGACAAAACAGGAGTGATACGGTTAAATACTTTATTTTCATATTCTTTTGTTAATTTTCAATTGTTGAGTTATCTGCGTCGCATCTCCTCTGCTGTTTTCTTTGCAAGAAAAGAGGCATTTTGACTGATTATGCGTTACCATTTTCAGCTACGGATTCATTTTTCCTGTCATCAACCAGTTTTAATGCCTTTTTGCGGCTGCGCATCAGCAGAATAGGTATAAAACCGAGTACCATGATGAACGTTGCAATCAGGAAGTCGTCATTGACGCCCGAAATAAAGGCCTGCGTATTAATTTGCGACAGCAACACGCTTTGACCCTGCTTCATGGCGGTGTCAAACGGGCTGCCGGCCGAATGTTGAATGTGATATACCAGACCGCGAATCGTATTTTTGAACGCATCGGAGTTGGTCTCAATGGCCGACCCGTAAATCTGCGCATGAAAATTCACCCGTTCGGTCAAAATGGTCGTCAGCAAGGCTACACCCAGCGACCCTCCTATCTGCCTCACCGTGTTGGAGATACCTGACGCCTGCGCCATTTTTTCTTTCGGTATGGTGGCAAGAGACATCGTATTCAGGGGCGTAAAAATCAATCCCATCCCGAGACCGCGAATATACAGTGAGGTCATAATATAATGATGTTCAGTAAGAAACGACAAATTGGCATTCATCAGAAAACTGATGACAAACAAGATCATTCCGATGATAACGAATATTTTGGCATTCATCTTGTCGGCCATCCGGCCTGAAATGGGCGAAACGATGCCTTGAATGATGCCGACCGGCAGAAAAACCAATCCCGACTGTACGGCCGTATAGTCCATGGCGTTTTGCAGGTAAAGAGGCAGTAAAAACGTGCTGCCGAACATGCCGATCGAGAATACGAACAAAATAATGTTATTCATCCCGAAATTATAGTTACCCAGTAACCTGATGTCTATCAGCGGGTCTTTTGCCGTCAGCTCGCGCGTGAGAAAGACCGTAAAGGCGATGGCCGACACGGCAAAACACAGAAGTATATAGGGAGCATCCCAGCCTTCGGAATTGGTTGCCGCAGTGCCCTCGGCGAGCGCATAGAGGAGCAGCGGCAGAAAAATAACGACGGAAATGAATCCCGTAAAATCGAATTTCTGGATGCCGGCGTTTTTGTATTCGCGCTGTATCAGCCATGTAATCGCCAGAGCAACAATCCCTACGGGCACATTGACGTCAAAAATCAGTTGCCACGAAAAGTTATCCACCAGATATCCGCCCAGCATCGGCCCGAAAGAAACAGAAGCGGCTGCCGCAATCGACCAGAATCCGAGCGCCAAACCACGCTGCTGCGGCGGAAATTCGCGCGTGATGATCGCCATGCCGAGCGGCTGCACCGTGCCTCCGCCAATGCCCTGGATGATACGCGAAATGATCAGCGTCGTGATATTGTCCGACATGCCGCATAAGGCAGAACCGACCGTAAATAGCAGCAACCCACTGAAATAGACGCGCTTATAGCCGAATTTGTCGGCCAACCAGCCCGATGTGGGCAACATGGCCGCCATCGTCAGCATGTAGGATGTGCTAACCCATTGAATGGTAGAAAGTCCCACTCCGAAAGACGACATGATCTTGGGCAAACTCACGTTCACGATCGTGCTGTCCAACACGGCCATGAACGTGCCGATCATAATATTGGCCAGTACAAACCACTTGTAGCGCGGATGTGCGTTAATTTGTTTTCTGGTGTCGCCGATTGCCGAATACAATGGGCGGAACTGTGGAAAGAGGGTCATGTAAGTTTATCTCTTGATCTTCACTACCGTCGACATTCCTGTAAAGAAATGGTAGTCAGACAGGTGCTTGTCTCCCGAAACGTTGTCGATGGAGATTCTCAGCGGTACACGCTGCGTAACTTTCGTGAAATTGCCCGAAGCGTTGTTTGGCGGAATAAGCGAAAATTCCGACGCGGTAGTCGAGCCGACGTCATACACTTTGCCCGTAAATGTTGCATCCGGCAGGGCGTCGATGGTAAAAACTGCCTCCGAGCCGTCTCTGACGGTTGTCATTTTTGTTTCTTCAAGGTATACCTGAACCCAGAATTTAGTCGTGTTGTTGACGGTGAAAATTGATTGTGCCGGCTGCACAATATCGCCTTCGAGGAGCCATCGCTTGGCAATCATGCCATCGCACGGGGCAAAGAGCTTGTAATTACGCAGTTGCGAATCGACGACACCGACCTGCGCTTTTGATACGGCAACGCCCGACGTGGCCGTTCCAATCTGCGCTTTCGACATTTGGAGGGCAGCCTTTGATGCATCAAATTGTGCCTGAGCCGTTTCCAGCGCCTTCTTCGAATGGTCGTACTGTTCGCGGGTGATCACTCCGCCGCTGAATTGCGTTTCGGCGCGGGCAAAATCATCATTTGCCTTGTCAAGTGCTATTAGAAGCACCTTCTGGTTTTGCACGTCGTAATCATATTTGGCAATGGTCTGTGTTTTATTGTCTTGCGCCTGCAATTCGACGGCTTGTGTTTGAAGTTTCTGGGCATACAGGTCGGTTGAGTCCAACTCGGCGAGGAGATCGCCTTCACGCACCGCATCTCCTTCATCTACATAGAGTTTCACGATTCTGCCCATCACCTTGGGACTGACCGTCACGACATCGCTGCCGACAACCGCATCGTCGGTCGAAACGTATTTCCGGTAATCGAGATACCAGACCACCCCTCCAACCACTACCGCTAAAATCACGATAATCAGCGGAATATAAACTTTAAATTTCTTCATCTTGCTTTCTTCTTCCTTGTTTTTTTTGAACGGGTACAACATGTCATCCTGCTGTCATTGACAAAGTTGCTCATATTTTGCCATTGCACGGGTTCCTCCATGTTCCCACCCATATTGCATATTAAAAACAGATGCAAAATTACAATTTTTTTTTCATTGTGCGTATATTTGCGAATGAAAAAAAGCAGGAGGGAGACGGGGAAAAGGACAGGCTAAATCCCGATTAACCTTAAAAAGAATATCCCAAAAAATACGTAAAGTAGATTTAGGGAATATTGGGGAAATTTCATTTATATAATTAATTTATAAATACATACAAAACCACTGCGCAATTAGTGCTCCATTGGTGCGCAATATGCGCAATTAGTGCGCATTTAATTCATAATAACTTCCTGCGCCGTAACCAATATTTTGAAATATATTTTTTTTAACTAAATCGGTAAGTTCTACGGTTGCCCATCGTCTTGCTACCGAAGTGAGTGCTTGATACTCGCTGTTGGTAATTTTTCTTTTCGTTTTTACATATTCAACGGCTTTCATTTGGCGGTCGTTAAGTCCGAGTTCTTTAAGTTGTTCTTTTGAAAAAATATCTTTGAAAAGTTTAACCATAAAACCGCCCATATCTTCTTCGAGAGTAGGAGTTGGCAATCCTGCCGCTTTACAGGAATTGACAATTTTCATTATGCCACTTCCCCAAGAATCAATGTAACTACCTTTGAAACACGCCTCTGCAAGTATAGGGTTTCGAGGGAATGAGGAGTGTGATTTTGAAAGTTTATCAAGCGTAATACCAACGGGCAAAGTGCCGTGATTCCAAAGTTGCAATTTATTGTCATAGACTCGAAGTTGCGTTGGCGCACCCATATAATTACGGTGTATTAGGGCGTTAAGCAACATTTCACGCAATGCAGGCACAGGATAATCAAGTGTTTCAATGCGGTTCATTCCCTCAAAAGAAATATTTTTGATAAGGAATTTGTAGTCAAGCGTTCGTAATACTTTTTCTAACACTTCAATAACATTGCCTTCTTCTATTTCTTGAAAACGAATTGTGAAATCGTCATCTTCAAACTTGCCAATTTTGACAAAGGTATTCGGATAGAACTTACCCGGGTCTTTGCCAAAAAGAACGATTGCGGCGCGTTTAAGTTTGCGGTTTTCTGATAATCGCAGTTTTTCCAAAAGTTCTTGCGTGGTAAGTCCGTCTGCATCAGGCAAACGACCTCCTGTTTCAGCTTTCCTCAGATATTTTTTGATTGTATTTTCATCAATATCTGCTATTGTAGCTCTTTCTTCAGGCATATTATCCCAAGTTTGACCTACCTTTTTCAACAAAAATTCGCTCAAGGCTGCACCTGTGAGTTCCTGTTTTACGCTGCCACTGCGGTAATAATATCTGCCTCGAAGGGAAATAGGAACGGAATAGGGCTGCACAACGATTTCAATATATTGCAATTCGCCCTCTTGCAAAAGATTGACTTCGGTGGTAATCCCCATATTGTTTTTGATTTTGTTAGGAATTTCCTCCATCAGTGTCTTCTTGTCCGGCAAGCCGACAACGGTAGCGGCATCGTTCATACCGATATAGATTTTGCCGCCTTGTGCATTGGCAAAGCCGCATACCCATTTGAGGTAGTCGTCATGCCAACTGCTTTTGTATTCTATGTTTTGGGATTCGGGCATAGTGTTTTAATTAAGGTCAATATATTTTATTTTTCGTTTCATATTCTATATTTTTTTGGCAACAATGTTTATTATTTTATGTGGGGCAAAGATACTATTTTTCTATGAATTAACAGTTAAAAGCAAAAAGAATTTGTCAAAAACAAAAAAAGCGGTAAATTTTTTATTTACCGCTTTTTTTCGTAATCCATAATTAAATCATTTCACTTCCTCAAAATCCACATCCGTCACGCCGCCATCGTTGGGTTTGTTGGGGTTGGCGTTGCCTCCGTTGCCGGGGGCGCCACCGCCTGCGAATGGGTTGCCGCCCTGGAAGTTGTCGAACGGGTGGCCTTGCGGGTTGCCTTGTCCGCCGCCGGCCTGTTGCTGGGCGTTGTA
>JAITMM010000097.1 GCA_031277335.1 Tannerella sp.
GGGATACCAATACGTTTCAGGCGTGAAAAGCACATAGTTTTCGGTTTGAAAACTGTATTTTTTATCGATGCTAAAAATATTTTCCGACGAAAATTTTTCCTGCATCAACTCATCGGGAATATCGAGATAGCAGAAATCTTCATCTATGGCTCCTTGATAAGTGACTGATAATGTTGTCGTATCGCCTGCTTCCAAAACTCGCCCGAAATCTACAAGCATGATCTGATGATCCCGGGTGAATTTCAAACTTTCGCCATAAGCCTTTATTTCAGATACTTGCAGAAAAGGATTGAGGCAGAACGTAAATACGGCTGAAGATTCCGACGCCGTACCGGTCATCACCACCGTTGCGGAGATGGATGCGGGCTGCTGCTCAACGCTTATATCATATTTTAAAATTGCCATTTGAGGTGAGCCTACATATTTATTGTTGATATCCACATACATAGCCCTCTTATCAGAGGTGTTGATAATATTGTCGACATGACGATAGCCTGCAATAATGCCCCCGATTATAAAAACAAATGACAACGCAAGCCAGCGATACCGGCCATATTTCGTATTGGGTAAACGCCTGAATAAGAAGATGGAAATACAAAGAAAGCCCATCCCAATCAATAGATAAATCAAACGGTGATTTACAAGAACCGACCAATTGGTGAATCCCACCAGCGACGATTTCACCAAAGGCAGGTTATATACCATATAATCAAAAAGATAATAGTATTTATCAGCGATATAGAACAAGGTCAAAGCAATATATCCCAAAAGAAGAACAAACGTAATCGCCTGATTTTTAAGAATCAGCATCAAGCCGACGGACAGTCCGAAAATATAAATCAAGGTCGGGATACAGATGATCAGGAAATAGGTCACATAAGAAATCCAGTCAATTTTTATCCCCGAGACAAGATTGAAAATAATTACCAAGCCAATGAGAATCAGGTCTAAACGTAAAAACACACCCATATTTCCCCATATTTTCCCAATGACATATTCCGCATTGCTGAGCGGGTGTACATAAAAAACTTCGGAGGTATCCAGTTTCTTATCTGATTTCAAAAATTCGGAGGACAGGAAAACGGCAATGACAGCTTGTCCCGTATTCAGAATCAGCAGATTAAGGTAAGGAATATTGGAAGGCAACGCCCTCATAATCCAAAATTGATTATTATCCTGAATGACCAGAAAAGCAAGATTTATAAAGCAAAGCGTCAATATGGCCAAAATAAGAAAAATGCGATAGAACCAGCTCCGCATCAGGAGTTTGCTCTCATATTTCGCTACTGAATTTATGTTACTTAATAATGCCATATTGTTGAGTTTCAATCACATTTCTATTTCGGGTTTCAAACTAACCTTGAACCCATCTATTTAATTTCTTTTCCATATAATATACGTAAGCATGTTCCAAATTGGGCGGATATGGCTCAGCCTGAAACCCTTCCACTTCATCGGCCACAACCTGCACCTCCCAACCCGTTCCCGATGGAATCGTAGTAATGACAGGATATTTCTTATCAATCAGCGGCAATTCATCACCATTAATCTTTAAGCGCCAGACCTTTCCTTCCGTTTCCTTGAGCATGTCCTGCGGGTCGCCCAAAAACGCCAATTCGCCGTTATTCATCAGCGCCATGTGATTACAAGTGCTTGATATATCGCCAACTATATGTGTCGAAAGGATAATGGACACATCTTTCTTGCTGATTTCGGAAAGCAGATTCCTGAAGCGGATGCGTTCCTCCGGGTCAAGCCCTGTGGTCGGCTCGTCTACAATGATGAGTTTCGGATTGTGAATCAACGCCTGAGCGATACCAAGCCTGCGTTTCATCCCACCCGACAGCCTGTTTGCATACCGCTCCCTGACATCGAACAGCCCAACGCTATCCAGCATTGTATCAACAGCTTGACGCCGTTGCTTCGAGTTATTCATCCCCGAAAGCCGCGCAGCATAATCCAAAAACTCATACGTCTTGTACTTGGCAAAAAACCGGAAATCCTGCGGCAGATATCCGAGAATGCTCCGCACCTCCTTCCTTTGTTTAAGTATATCATAACCAAAGATATTGATCTCCCCCGAAGTAGGTTCCATCAACGCCACCAAAATGCGCATCAGCGTTGATTTCCCGGCACCATTAGGCCCCAGCAAACCGAACATCCCCGTCGGAATATCCATGCTAATATCCTTAAGCGCATGATTCCCATTCGGATAAATCTTGTTCAGCGACCGTATCGATATACTCATAACCTTATAAAAGTCTTATCAGTAAAAAAGAATTTTTTACACGGAAATTAGACGATGACAAATGCAAAAGGTTTAACAATGCAAAAAAAATCATTGTCAATAAAGTGCTAAGACTGTCATAAAGAAAAAAATAACCCAAAAAAGGAAGTAGAAAATTTAGATGAGATTGGATTACTTGCCTAAGATTAAACAAAAAAATGTCCTGAAAAGTGAGGCTCATCAAAAATATTTAATACTTTTGACCTCTAAATTGGAGTTATTCTCGTATCTTGTTGTAGTTTTCAATGAATAAAGAAAGTCAAATCGAAGACAGATTAATCGAAAAGTTGCAAGACCTCAAGTACGCTTATCGCCCTGACATTCGTGATAGAGATGCACTTGAGCGCAATTTTCGTGAAAAATTCGAGACGTTAAACCGGGTTCGTTTGACAGATTCGGAATTTAGTCGACTGCTTGAGGAGGTCGTCAATCCCGATGTATTTGTTTCTTCCAAAAAACTGCGCGAACAAAATTATTTCCAACGTGAAGACGGCACTCCGCTGCACTACACATTAGTAAATATAAAAGACTGGTGTAAAAATGAATATGAAGTAATAAACCAATTACGCATCAATACGAACAATAGCCATCATCGTTATGATGTGATTATTCTCATCAATGGCATTCCGGTTGTTCAGATTGAATTAAAATCATTGGATATTTCTCCGCGTAAAGCGATACAACAAATTGTGGACTATAAAAATGAACCCGGCAACGGTTATACCAATTCGCTGTTATGTTTTATGCAATTGTTTATCGTAAGCAACAGTAACAATACATATTATTTTTCGAATAATAAAAACCGGCACTTCCGGTTTAATGCCGAAGAACAATTTCTGCCAAACTACAAATATGCTGATGAACAAAATAAGCCGATTAGAAATTTATATTCCTTTGCCGAAAAGTTTCTTCCTAAATGTACACTTGGGGAAATGATCAGCAAGTATATGGTCTTGGTAGAATGTGAGCAAAAATTACTGGTAATGCGTCCATATCAGATTTACGCAGTAAAGGCGATTGTCGATTGCATTCAACAGAATCGAGGTAACGGTTATATTTGGCATACAACCGGCAGCGGTAAAACCCTCACTTCTTTTAAAGCCTCAACGCTATTGAAAGATATCAGGGAGATCGAAAAGTGTCTTTTTGTTGTCGACCGTAAAGATTTGGACAGGCAAACTCGTGAAGAATTCAATAAATTTCAGGAAGGGAGCGTCGAAGAAAATACAAATACCGAATCATTGGTAAGGCGGTTGCTTTCGACAGATTATGCAGATAAAGTGATAGTTACTACCATTCAAAAATTAGGACTGGCATTAGATGGCAAAAACAAAAAGAACTACAAAAAAAGCTTGGAACCTTTGAGTAAGAAGCGCGTAGTTTTTATTTTTGATGAATGTCACCGG
>JAITMM010000172.1 GCA_031277335.1 Tannerella sp.
ATGCGATACATATAGGCTTCTGCCAAAGCGCCGTCCTGCCAAACGGCGTCTGCCGTGATTTCCGTAGGCGGAGCATAATCCATAAAGTCGGTGCATGAAGTGGAAAACAGTAGCGCCGCAAATAAGATGATAATAAAACTATATCTTTTCATATTTATCTAATATTTAAAAAGTTAATTTAAAACCGGCATTCAGAGTCTTCAGTTGAGGATAACTCGTTGCGTTATTGCTCGTTGATTCCGGATCTCTGTCAATTCCCGTGAATGTCAGCAAATTTTGTCCGCTGACAAATATACGCGCTCCGGCGATAAACTTGGATTGCTGTACGATATGACGCGGAAGGTTATAACCCAATTCCACATTTTTCAACCGCACATAGTCGGTTTTGAACATCCAGAAAGTATTGTTTCCGGCTGCATTGCCGTTATCCCAATAAAAAGCCGCCCTGTCATGTACGCGCGGATACTTGTCGCTGGGATTATTGTACGACCAGCGATGGTCGTAGATATATTTCGTCCAGTTGCCGATAGAACCGGCATCGTGATAGACTTTTGTCCAGGCATCGAATGCACCTTGAAACAGGAAGGAGAAGTCGACGTTTTTATATTGGAACATTGCATTAAGCCCTCCATTCCATTTCGGGATATTCGTTCTGTTAATCCTCACGCGGTCATCGCCATCGATCACACCGTTTTTGTCGTAGTCCACAATTTTCATATCACCGGGCTTAATACCGGAATTTAGCACGCCATCGACAACGGCATCGTTTGTTACGCCCGAATAAAGAGGACGGTTGGCATAATTATTGACTTCGTCCCAGTCTTTAAATGCACCATCATAAAGATAATACATATCGGCATCGATCATTTTGCCGGTGACCGTTTGATACGGAGGCGAGCCTAATGCCTCATCCCTGAAGATAATCTTATTGTCTGCATAGCCACCGGAAATGCTGATATCGTACCAGAAATCTTTGCCGATTTGGTCTGTCCAACCGATTCTGAAATCAAATCCTTTGTTTTCAACTTTACCGATATTTTCTGCCGGCAGTGTCAAACCTGTTGATTGCGGAATGGAAGCATTTCTACGCCACAATACCTGCGACCGTTTGTTGATAAAATAGTCGGCTTCTAATGATAACCTGTTTTCTACGGCGCGCATTTCAAATCCGACGTTGACCATGTCTTGTACCTCCCATGTGATATTTGTATTCGGGAAGCGGCTGACTTCTATAGATTTGACATCCTGACCGCCAACGACATAACCAAAGCCGTACTGATAGGTAGCCAAGTACTGGTATTCCTGCAAATAACGGTCGGTGCCATTGTTGGGGTCAAAATAAACCTGGTCATTTCCAACACGCGACCATGAACCGCGAACTTTGAAATATTCCAGGAACGGAACGTTTGATTTCCAGAAATCTTCTTCCGAGATGCGGTATCCCACCAGAACACCGGGGAAGAAACCGTAGCGTTTGTCTTTGGGGAACATATAAGAACCGTCGTAACGCCATAGGAACTCGAACAGATATTTTTCGGCATAGTTATATGCTAAACGTCCGAAATAATGCATCGTCCGGCGATCCCAGTTATCACGTCCGCCGCCTGCTTCGGCATTTTTTTCCACGTCGCCTCCGGCAGTAAGTGTCTGGACGGCTGTAGAGAGGTAGTATCTGCGGAATCCCCAGAAATAATTCCTGTTGCCTACATTCTTTTCGGTACCGACCAAAGCCGAAACGCCATGCGGCCCGAATTTCTTATCATACGTCAAGTATGCACCAAGTGTAGTTCTGGTTTCATCCGACATTTGTTCAGTAAGTTTAGGATCCATGGTCTGAACGGCGCTTAATGTCTTGTTCAGCACCGGAATATTATTGGCGTCAACTGTTACGCCGTCCCATGTATAGAGATACCAAGGCTGTTCCCATATTTTATTACGCTGAAGCGCCTTGTCATAAGCTGCTGTGAACGACAATTTCAACCCGTCAATCCATGGATTGGTAATATCGGCTCTCAGGTTGGACTGTACACGATATGTTGTTTCGTGACGGTATCCTGTCTGGCTTGATCCGGCAATGACGGGATTACGTCCATATTCCTGCGCAGGACCTGGCAGACCATTAGGCCAGAAAGCAGGATCGGTCGGACGTCCGCGAGACGTAAGCCATAACATATCGCTTACATTGCCTTGAGCAGCTCTTTTATATCTTTCCTCGCGTCCAAGAAGACCTGCACTGAGTTTGATAAATTCGCTCACATTGGCGTCGAGATTGATACGCATATTGTACTGTTCATATCCGCCGTATCCGTTCCTGATGTTTGAAGGTTGATTCTGGTATCCGACAACGGCAAAATACTGAATATCTTTCGTACCGCCCGAAATGGTGGCAGAGTGTTTTTGTGTCGCTGTCCATCCCTTAAATGTTTCTGCATACCAGTCGGTATTCGGATAACGCCAAGGGTCGGAGCCGTCCTTGTATTTCTGGATATCTTCGGCCGTAAAGGGCAGATTCACTGTCGGGTTACGATCCGTATTTGTCATCTGTGCATTGAAAGCAAGTTCATTACGAAGATCGGCATATTCCCATGCATTGGCCATGGTTGGATACGATGTGACGCGTTCGAGTCCGAAATTGGCCGAATACTCTACCGTAGGCTTTGTCTGTCCGGAATCTCCTTTCTTTGTTGTGATCAGGATAACGCCGTTGGCTGCACGGGCGCCATAGATAGCGGCTGCACCGTCTTTCAACACGGAAATCGTTTCAACTTCGTTGGGATCCAGGCGCGCCATTCCACCTCCACGGTCGGCGATACCGTCAATCACAACGAGCGGATCGGCATATCCGAATGTGTTTGTACCACGGATCCGAATGGTGGCATTGTCCTGTCCCGGTTCGCCCGAACGCTGGAAAGTAACAACACCGGGCATACGTCCCGTTATGGCATGTGTAAGGTTCGAGGCCGGTGATTTCAACAGTTCTTCGCCCTTGACCATGGCAACAGAGCCTGTCACGGTTTCCTTTTTCTGCACGCCATAACCTACGACGACGATTTCTTCAAGTGTCTGAAGGTCTTCGTGCATCGTTATATTGATGACCCGCTGGTTGCCTACCGTAACTTCCTGCGACAGGTAACCCACATAACTAAACGAAAGTACCGACTGGGCATTGGGCACCTGAATGGAATAATTTCCATCCACATCGGTTGCAATACCTGTTGTCGTACCTTTCACTTGTACGCTCACGCCAATTAGCGATTCGCCGTTTACATCGGCAACGGTTCCCGTTACGCGGACTTGTGCGAATGTCATTGCAGACGTACATAACATGAATATCAAGGCAATAAAGCCTGTAATACTTTTTTGCATACTACACTTTTTTTAATTGTTTTGTTAATTTTTTTATGTTCACTCTCATTTTTTGTTTAGAATTTGTTTGATAAATTGAATGGTCTATCCCATCCAATCTCTTTGAAAAATCGCATCGTTTCATCTCTCTTCATAGGCTCATCATTTTTTTTTAATTTGACTTGTATACATTAATATATTATCACTTGTTCAATTTAATCGTTCATTTAATTTCGACAACTTTTGACCATTTTTTAGAGAGGTAAGAAAAGCCCGTCATTCCGCACTTGATGCGTAATCTTTTCATTTTTACGAGGGAGAATTGCGGAACAAATCCGCAAAGAATCAGATAAAAAACGTTTGTAAGCCTATTTTTGCGAGAAAACGCGTATCTTTGTCAAAAAAATTAAGGTGAGAGTTATTGCCAAAAAGACTTTGAGAGATTATTGGGAAATTCATACGGATTGCGAGCAACAGCTAAAATCTTGGTTTCAGGAAACTGAAAAGACTTTGTGGACGAATCCGAATGATATAAAAATAATGTATCCCAGTGCAAGTATTCTAACAGATAATCGTGTGACTTTCAATATCAAAGGAAATAAATACCGTCTGATAGTGAAAATAAACTATGCTTATCAAATAGTCTGGATTCGTTTTATTGGTACTCATGCAGAATACGACAAAATTAATGCTGAAAAAATATAAGATGATGAAAATTAAAGCAATTAAAACAGAAAAGGATTATCAGGAAGCGTTGATAAGACTTGAAACAATTTTTGATGCAAAGGCAGGTTCGGCGCAAGGCGATGAACTTGAAGTGTTAGCGATATTAATTGACCAATATGAAAAAGAACATTTTCCGATAGGTCTGCCTGATCCGATTGAAGCAATTAAATTTAGGATGGAACAACTCAATTTCACTCAAAAGGATTTGGCTATGATTATCGGTGAGAAAAGTCGTACTAATGAGATCATGAATCGTAAAAGAAAGCTCTCGCTTGGTGTAATTCGTCAATTACATAGCCAATTGAATATTCCTACCGATGTTCTTGTGCAGGCGTATTAAACCTTCGTTTTTTTTCATCAGCCATCGAAAATTTCCTCACCATCCATTATGCCGTTTTAAGGGCATTTGAGGGGTGTAACTAAAGATTTTTTAAACTTTTTTTTGCGAAAGTGTAATTTTTGTGAAAAAAAATTTTGAAATGTAATTTTTTGTCATTACGTTTGCGCAGTTTTTCTGTCGAAATTAAACGAACGATTAAATTGAACAAGTGAATATATAATATTAATGTATAAAAGTCAAATTAAAAAAAATGATGAGCCTATGAGAAGAGATGAAACGATGAATTTTTTCAATGAGATTGGATGGATTGCTCCATCAATTTTACAAAACAAATTTTAAAGCTAAATGAGAGAGAATATAAAAAATTTAACAAAACAATTAAAAAAAGTGTAGTATGCAAAAAAGTATTACAGGCTTTATTGCCTTGATATTCATGTTATGTACGTCTACCATGGCGCTGGCTCAGTTCAGAGTAACCGGAACGATCACCGATTCAAAGAATGAGCCGCTTATTGGCGTGAGTGTACAGGTGAAAGGTACGACAATAGGCATGGCAACGGACGTTGACGGTAAGTACGAACTTCAAGTCCCCAATGCCCAGTCGGTACTGACGTTTTCATACGTTGGTTTTATCACGCAGGAAATTACTGTAGGTAACCAACGGAATATAAATGTCGTGTTGGAAGAAGACTTTCAAACGCTTGAAGAAGTTGTCGTAGTCGGTTATGGCGTACAGAAGAAAGAAACTGTAACAGGTTCTGTGACAACGGTGAAGGGAGAAGACTTGCTGAGATCTCCGGCTACTAATCTATCCCAGGCGATTGTAGGACGTTTATCAGGTGTGGTCACGTATCAGCGTTCCGGCGAGCCGGGCTATGACGATGCCACAATCAGAATCCGTGGTGTCAGTTCATTCGGCGAAACAGAGCCGTTGGTCGTTATTGACGGGGTGGCCGACCGCGCAGGCGGTTTGTCGCGCTTGGACCCGAATGAAATCGAAAGCATGTCCGTATTGAAAGACGGTGCTGCCGCTATCTACGGCGCCCGTGCAGCAAACGGCGTTATCCTGATCACAACCAAGAAAGGTACAATCGGCAAGCCGGTAGTGGAGTTTGCGGCCAACTTTGGCGTCAATACACCCACGATGCTGCCCAAGATGTCCAATGCTTGGGAATATGCCGAGTTGAGAAACGAACGACTGCTGAACGATGCGATGACGGCTTCCAACCCAAATCCATCCATCACCCTCTGGAAAACTCCGGAAGAAATCGAAAAATACAAGGAGGGTTCCGACCCTTGGCGTTATCCGAATACCGACTGGTACGACGCCACCTTTAAGGATTGGACACCACAGTCCTACTATACGGTTTCACTGAGTGGAGGAACAGACAAGATGACGTATTTTGCCAATTTCGGTTACAGATCGCAGGGCAATAACTTTATCAAAGGATATGGCGGCGAGGATATTTACAACCTGCGTATCAACCTTGATGCTCAGGTAAACGACTATATCAAAACAAGCGTCAGCCTGATGGGACGTGAAGAGCGGTTTAAACGTGGTACTCAATCACCCGGCGATAACCTGTGGTTTACGTCGCGCGGACGTCCTACGGATATAGCCTACTGGCCGAACGGCTTACCAGGCCCGGCCCAGGAATACGGCCGTAACCCTGTCATCAGCGCATCTCGCGAAACAGGATATCTTCATGAAAATACGTATACCGTACAAAGCTTGGCCAAAACGGAGATTACGCAACCATGGATTGAAGGGTTGAAACTGACGTTAAGCGTTTCGTACGACAAGCGTCTGTTCAGGTACAAACAATTCTACCAGCCATGGTATCTCTATACCTGGGACGGCAGTACAGTGGATGGCAACAATATCCCGGTGCTGAACAAGGTATTGAGTTCGCCCGGCCAGAACAATATGTTTTCCGACCCCGCATTGTGGGAGCGTGCATCAGACCAGACCAATACAACGCTATCGGCGTTGCTGACCTACGACCGCACGTTTGGTGACCATGGCGTCAATATCCTTGTCGGAGCTGAAAAGGATACCGGTAACAAAAATGAAATCAGGGCATTCCGCAGGTATTTCCTCTCCGATGCCGTTCAGACGCTGGATGCCGGAGGTGACCTGGAAAAGAACAACGATGCCGGCGGAGCCGGAAACAACTGGGACCGCAGGCGTATGAATTACTTCGGACGTGTTGCCTACAATTACAAGGAGAAATATTTGGCCGAATTTTTATGGAGGTATGACGGATCTTACATGTTCCCTGCCGACACGCGCTTCGGTTTCTTCCCCGGTCTCCTCTTGGGATACCGTATCTCTGAAGAAGATTTCTGGAAATCGTCTGTTCCCTTTATCGACTACTTTAAAATCCGCGCATCCTATGCCACCATCGGATACGACAGGATTTATTATAATGATGCATTGCAGGAATACCAGTACTACGCTACATATCGATACGGCGCCGGTACTGTCATTAACGGCCAGGATGTGAAAACGATTGAACTAAGCCGTCTTCCCAATATGGCTATTACCTGGGAACGTCAGGATGATATGAATGTGGGAATTGAAGGACGCACACTGGACAGCAGACTTTCCTTTGAATTTGATGCTTTCCTGAAGAAACGTTCCAATATCTTGTGGCGTAGGAATGCTTCCATTCCGCAAACGGCAGGTCTGACGCTTCCGGCTGAAAATATCGGAAAAATGGACAACAAGGGATTCGATTTCAGACTTGCATGGGACGACCGTATAGGTCGCGATTTTGTCTATCAGGTTGCGCTCACGGGAGGTTATGCCCAGAATAAAATAGTCTTCTGGGACGAAGCAGCCGGAACTAAAGAATGGCAGCGATCGACCGGTAAAAAACGCGATGCCGGCCTGTACTTTGAATACGACGGTGTATTCAAAACATGGGAAGAAGTTCAAAACAAAACACTGGATTATTCCGGCGTAACAGCCAATTCCAATATGAAACCCGGCGATATCAAATTCAAGGATATAGATGGCAACGGCATCATCAACGGCGATGACCGGGTAAGAATCAACCGGACAAATATCCCGACATGGAACATGGGACTTCAAGCTTTATTCCAATACAAGGGATTCGACCTGAATCTTCTTTTCCAGGGCGCCTTTGACTCATGGACAAAAGTCTATCACGACTCAGGAGATATCGGAAACTGGACGAAAGAGATTTATGACAATCACTGGTCCATTGCCAATCCGTCCGACAAGTATCCGCGCGTACATGCCCGTCAAGTCGACTACTGGGATCAGGGAGACGGCGGTAACAATACCTGGTGGATGTGGCGTACAGATTATATCAGGTTGAAAAATGCTGAGTTGGGATATACGATCCCCAGGCAGTTGCTGGCGCAAACCAATTTTATTTCCAGTTTACGCATATACGTAAACGGTCAGAACCTGTTTACTTACGCATTTTCAGGCATCCAGCGCGATCCTGAAGTAACGCAAAATAATGCAACCAATTATCCGCTTCTGAAAGTATTCAACGCAGGATTTTCAGTAACATTTTAACATTCAATGAATATGAAAAAATATAGTATAATTTTTATATTGAGTATGGGGCTTCTCTTTGCTCCTTCTTGCAGCGATTTCATGGATTATCCGCCTCCGACAGAGATTTCGGCTGATGCTCTCTGGCAGGATGGGATTTTGGCGGAAGCCCTTATGTATCGCATCTATTTTACATTCCAGGATGCAGGTTTTACCGAAGAAACGTTAGCTTCGGCTACCGATGAATCCATGTTTATTCACGGACGCGAGTTTCGGCAAACGATGGCAGGCGCCGTGAACGATTTGCAGCTTGGCTATATCGGAAAAGAACAAAGCGGACATCAATGGGCAAAACTGTATCTGTCTATACGTACGTGTAACGACTTTATTGCCAATATAGATGCTGCCACGTTCGACAACCGCGACAAGAACCAGTTGAAAGGTGAAGCCTATTTTCTGCGCGCTTATTTCTACCACCGTCTCACGCGGGCATTTGGTGGTGTGCCGCTTATCTTGAATGTCACCACACTGCAAGACGATGTCGAATCATTCCAGGTGCCGCGTTCATCCTATACGGAATGTATAGATCAGGTACTGAGCGATCTGGGTCAGGCCGAAACGTTGCTGGCAGGCTATAACATGGACAATACGCTAAAAGGACGTGCCACGGCTGCCGCAGTCAAGGCGCTGCGTGTCCGCGTATTGACCGATGCAGCCAGCAATTTGCACGATGAACCGACGGCTACGGCTCATGCAAGTATTTTTGCATCCTACGCCAATAAGGAATTGCTTTTCTATAACAAGGGAAGCAGAGCCGACAGATGGAATGCTGCCAAGAATGCTGCAAAAGACCTGATGGACAACCCATTGGGACATGAACTTCCGACATTTGGAGGCGATGGCCTCTCGGTCGAGGAAAAAGCGCAAGCGTATTGGAGCCATTTCAATCAGGATAGCCCTGACCATATTTTCTCACGCTATTTCATCTTCACCAAAGGTGAGGCCGGAACAAGATTTTCTCTCTTTAACGGTCCTGCCGGTTATCATGCGTGGGGCGGCAACGTGCCTACACAGGATATGGTGGATTCTTACAGCATGGCAGATGGCTCGGCATTCGACTGGAACAACGCTGAAATGAAGGCAGCTCCGTATAAGAACCGCGAACCGCGTTTCTATGCCAGCATCTTCTACGACGGCGCGCAATGGATTCAAAGGCCTTCGGACTATGCAGTCTCCGATCCGTCCGGCAGAATCCAGACAGGATATTATCAGCTGAACCCCGGTGATGCCGTAGCCGCCTATTGGCCCGGCATGGACACTCGCGAAGGTGGCGGTGAGAACTGGAATGCAACGTTTACAGGCTATTATGTCAAGAAATTTGTCAATCCGAGAGATGGTGTACACGCAAATAATATTAATTCCGTATTCCCGTTTATTCGCCTTACGGAAGTCTATTACGATTATATTGAGGCTTGTATAGAACTCAACGAACTCGACGAAGCAAAAACGTATCTCAACCAGATTCGTAAGAGCGTTGGAATGTCTGACATCACGTCGACCAGTCAGGCCGAACTGCGCAGTATTTATCAGAACGAACGTCGCAAGGATTTCTTCTATGAAGAACATCGCTACTGGGATATGCGTCGCTGGCTGATCGCACAAGGTGCTCCTGGACTCAATTCCTTAAAAGGTGTCACTGTAAACGCAGCGCTGAAACCGGGCGTCACATTAGGTGCCGGAGAACGCTACACTCACGACGAAACGCGCTGGAACTACACGTATACCGTTGAGGAATTGTCGGTTGAACCGCGTAACTTCCCCGATAAGTGTTATTTCATGCCGATTCACCGCGATGAAATGAACCGTAATCTAACGTTGATTCAGAATCCCGGTTATTGATTAGGCTTTTCAAGCTTTTTAAAGTTTAACTTTTTCATTCTGACAGGAGGAAAGCGTTTATACGTCTTTCCTCCTGTTTTTTTTAACGCAGCGCTTCACAACACCTGCACAGCCGAGACTGCAAATATGCTGATGCGGAGGTCGGGGACAGCGTCCAAAGCTTTGATGCAAGCCCTTAGGGTGGCGCCGGTGGTGATGACGTCGTCGATAAGCAGGATGTGTTTTCCCGCGAGCGATGCGACGTCCGAGACGGAAAATATTTCTTCAACATTCAGGTTGCGTTCGTAAACTGTCTTGCGAGTTTGGGTCACGGTATCTACATTTCTGATTAACATGTCTTTACTAATCGGGCAATGATAGACTTCTACAAATCCCTTAGCTATCCATTCGGCTTGATTATAACCGCGTTTGCGCTCCTTTCGTCGGTGCAGAGGCACAGGGACGAGCATATCAATTTGGCCGAACAAGCCGTCATCTTTCATTTCGAGCGCGGCAATTTTCCCCAAGTATCCGGCTAATTGTTTGTTGTCGTGGTATTTAAGCGAGTGGACAAGATGTTGGACGTTGCCGTCTTTTTCAAAAAACAGAAAAGCAGCCGTTTCATCAATCCTGATAAAACCTGTAAACAGTTTCAATAAAGGATTATCTGTACGCCTGTGATAATGCGTGCGTGGCAATTCGCAAAAGCAGTGCAGGCAAAGAAACTGCTCGTCGTCATTCAACCGCTTGTCGCAATACAGGCATAGCCGCGGGTAAAACAGCTCCAGCAAATTACGTATCTGAGTCCACATCGAAATCGGTATGAAGAATTTTTTTTAGTTGCTTGACAATCAGGGAGCTTTCAAAGCCTCGCCCGGCAGCAAACCGGTAGAGCTTTTGAAAGGTATCATATTCGTTTTTCCCTTTGGTAGACTTTTTTTTATCTTTCAGCAAGCCATTCAGGACGGTTTCATATTCATTTTCATCCAATTGTCCTATGGCCTCGTCAATCAGACTGCCTTGAATATTTTTTCCCCGCAGTTCGTAGCTGATTTTGATGCGCCCCCAGCGATTGAACTTGAATTTGTCATTGACGAAACTGCGGCAAAAGCGCGTTTCGTCGATGAATTTCTCTTGCACGAGCCGTTTGATAATCTTATCTGCCGTTTCAGGCGAAGCGCCGGCGTCAGTAATTTTACGGCTTACATCACTGATACATCGTTCAGCCATAGAACAATATGAGGCAGCCATTTGCAGCAATTCCGAATAGTTATGTTGTTTCATTTGTTATTTTCTTGCTTTTATAAACCGTTCCTTTCCGGACAAATCATGTATCGTCTCAATCTCGCGGTATCCCTGTTGGGCGAGCATTCTGCTGATTGTATCGCTGAAAGCCGCATTTATTTCAAAATACATTAATCCATTGAGATTCAATTTATTCAAACTGAATGAAGCTATCCGCAGATAAAAGATAATCGGGTCGTTATCGGGTACAAATAGAGCCGTTTGCGGCTCGTAGTTGAGTACATTGGGATGAAGCGAGGCTTTCTCACTGACGGTTACATAAGGCGGATTACTCACAATCAAATCAAAATTAGGTAGTTGCGAAAGATTATCAATATCGTGCGAAAAGATATCAGCCTGAAGGAACCTGACATTTACAACGTTTTTTTGCGCATTTTTCTTCGCGACAACGAGAGCATCCTCCGAAATATCAAGCGCATACACATTTGCTGAGGGTATATTTTTGGCCAGCGCGACGGCTATACACCCGCTTCCCGTACCTATATCCAACATGGAAATTTTATCATGCTTCAAACGCTTCATATCCTGTATTATGCGATGCACCAATTCCTCCGTTTCAGGTCGGGGAATAAGCACGGCAGGTGTAACTTCAAAAGTCAATCCATAGAACTCTGTCTCCCCAAAAACGTACTGAATCGGCTCTGCATTTTTGAGGCGTTCGACAATCGCATGAACTGATTTTTTTTGCAAAGCAGATAATTGTCTATCTTTGCAGAAAATTTGCCGGCTTCGTGACAGATTGCAACATTTTTCGAGTATCAGGCCCGTCAGACTGCGTATTTCCTCAGGCGGATACAGCGGAGCCAGCACTCGTTGGATATATGTAATTGTTTCGTACATAAAAAGATATGAGCATTCAATGCGATACTCCAATTCGGCAATCCGTTAGGATTGCATCGCTCGGTAGAAAAGATGTAGCGCGATTGGTTGCATTCCGTACGGAATGCATCCGGTTGACCACCTGTTTTTCTACCGAGCGTAGCATCCCTGACAGGATGCTTGCGAACTTAGACATGATGTTTAGCATTCATTTTAAGAAATTGTGATACAAAGATATAAAAATAGCGTCAAAAAGATATGCAGATAGATGAAAAATTTATGATGCGTTGTCTTGAACTGGCCAAATGCGGCAGATCGACTGTCGCTCCAAATCCTATGGTAGGCGCTGTGATTGTGCATCAGGGGAGAATTATCGGAGAGGGTTTTCATCGCGTTTATGGCGATGCCCATGCCGAAATAAATGCTATTCAGGCTGTTGAAGATGAAAGCTTACTGCGTGATTCGACGTTGTATGTCAGTCTTGAACCATGCGTGCATATCGGAAAAACGCCTCCATGCGTGAATATGATTGTTGAGAAACGAATCCCAAGAGTCGTCGTCGCATGTATCGACCCCAATCCAAAGGTGTCCGGCAAGGGGATTCAGTCATTGCGTGAAGCCGGAGTAGAAGTAGTTCAAGGAGTTATGGAGCAGGAAGCCATAGAGTTAAACCGTTTTTTTATGACTGCCCATACAAAACAACGTCCTTATGTGATTTTGAAATGGGCGCAAAGCCGTGACGGATACATGGATGGCATTAGAAATAATACCATTTCGCGGCAAGATAAAGCTACTGCGGACAAAGCATCCACAATCGACTTGCAAAACGACTTCAATACAAGCGTCCCAGTAATATTGTCGAATGCAGTTACATTCAGGCATTTACATAAATTACGCACAGAGATTTCGGCAATCATGGTAGGCACAAATACGGCTTTGATGGATAATCCATTGCTGACCGTCCGCCATTGGATAGGCAAATCGCCTGTGCGCGTGTGCATTGACCGCACGAGGCGTATACCGTTGTCGCATCATTTACTGGACGGTTCAATCCCTACGCTTATTTTTACATCGCAAAATACAATTCACGCAGTCGAAGAAAACAGTGAAAATATTGAATATATCCCGCTGGATTTCTCCCAACCCGTTCTTATACAGATATTACAAGACTTATACGAACGAAAACTTTATTCATTGCTGGTCGAAGGCGGCGCACGCCTGCACGCAAGTTTTTTTAACGAAAAACTTTGGGACGAACTGCAAATAGAAACGTCTCCGCTCGAATTGAGAGGCGGCGTAAAAAGTCCTGCTTGTGATTTAAGTGAAATAGCTGTTTTTCAGAAATATATTGATTTTTCGTCGGACACACTCTCCGGAGAGCCTCAATCTTTTATTTCGGTATATACTTGTAATCAATTGTAAATAAATGACAGAAAGTCATTAAAAAAACATAAAATTAAGTGGAATTGAATTTTAAAGCAAAAAATGTTTCTACTTTTGTGGACTTGTTATCAATGATTGTGCGAATGAAGAAGCAAAATTGGCAATTGTGGTTATTGGGATGTTGTGTATTTCTTATGTCATCTTGTTTAGGCACTGACGAAATAGGAGATAGTTTGAATGATTCTAACTGTCTGATTTCAACGTTTCAATTACTTTCCGACTCGGTTACGGGTCTGGAGAATGTCAAATTTACTATCGATCAGGTTAATGGCTTGATTTACAACGCTGATTCCATGCCTTACGGTACTGAACTCAGATGGAAAGTGGTTTGTAAGGTCAGTTTTGAAGGATTTCCTTCAGCCGTAGAGGTCTTTCAGGCTGCAACGGGCGATTCAGCCGGCTGGAATACAACTGATTCGCTGGATTTTTCAAACTTTGTACGCTTCGATATCTTTTCGCTTGACCAGACAAACTCTAAGCGATACTTCGCCCAAGTGAATATACATCAGCAAGTTCCGGACTCAATGTCATGGCAATGGTTTTCCAACAGATTGTTGGGAAAGACCGTTCAGGAACAACAAGTTATTGCTTATGACCAATATTATTTAATGTTCGCGCGAGCAGCAAGCGGATATGAACTATATCGCACGCCGCAGAATGATAAACGAACATGGATTCCGATCCGGTTATCGGGTTTAAATGGTAAATCATTTAACCTGAATCAGATAACAAAATTTGAAGACGTCTATTACATGCCTTCATCCGATGGAGGCTTATATGTGTCGGAGAATTGTCAGGATTGGACACCGATAGGACAGACACCGGTTGTAAAGTCTTTGTTAGGAGTGGTTTATGGCAATCAGACAGTAAAAACACAAAATGTGATGTGCGCCGTCATTCAAGAAGGCAACACTTACTATTTTGCTACAATGGATGCTGATAATCAATGGACAAGAGGCTCCGTAGCACCTGCAACATTTCCCATAACAGGCTTTGGCAGTTCGACTTATGAAGCTGCGTTTTATTGGCATCTCTTGGTTGCAGCCGGTAAAGACCGCAACTCCAACCTAAGTAATGTTGTATGGGAAACAATGGACGGATTAAATTGGGTGAAGTCTACGAATGAAAGCAACACCATCATTGAGAAGCGCGAAGGCATAATGTTGACAAATTATGACGACCAACTATTCATGATAGGAGGCATAAATGCGTCGAATACGGCATCAAAAGAGATATATTATTCAAAGGACAGAGGTATTACGTGGTCATTGGCCGATTCAATGCTTTATTTACCCGGAGCATACAGGCCTCGCGGATATTCTTCTGTCATTGTTGATAAAAATAATTTTTTACATCTTTTCGGCGGAAAAGAGAACAATAGTGCAAATCATTTGGATGAGTTGTGGAGCGGACGAATCAACAGGCTGGGGTTTAAACCTTGAACTTTAAAAGTTCAAGGTTCAAGGTTCAAGGTTCAAGGTTCAAACTGTTAAAGACTACCGACTATACGGGCATCAGGATATAATTTTATGTGGTTTTTCACGTTAAAATGGATGGTGTACATATTAACAAATAACGTGTAATGTCTTCAGTACGTTTGCAACGATGGATTATCATCCTAATTCTCAGTAATATATTCCTGTTATCACAGGCACAGACTCCTATGCCGGAGTATAAGTTTGAGATAGGCGGAATGGCAGGAGGTGCATTTTATATGGGAGATGTAAACAAGACAACCATGTTCCGAAACATGAATCCGGGCGCCGGTGTAGTCTTTCGTTACGTAGCCAACTTCCGAATCGCCATCAAAGCCGATTTGGCTTGGGCTTCGGTTTCAGGAACGACTCAAGGACTTGACAACGCTTTCCCGGACAATGCCCAAGCCTCATTTGAAAGGAATCTGTTTGAATTGGGCGGACAGTTTGAGTTCAACTTTTTTCCTTACAGCGACAAGTTTGCCTATTTGAATACGAAACGTTTGTCGCCTTATGTGTTGATGGGAGTCGGAGTGACGTTTGCACCTGGCAACGGTGAAACGATGGTCAGCCCCAACATACCGATAGGCGTAGGCGTGAAATATAAACTGAAAAGTCGAATCAATATCGGAGGTGAGTTTACTTTCCGAAAATTATTCGGCGACGGATTGGATGTGACGGATGACAGTAATAGCATGCTCGACGACCCTTACGGTATCGGAGGAAGCACTTTGAAGAATAAAGACTGGTATTCGATGTTGATGATTTCGGTGACTTACGATTTTGGGGCACGAGATTGCCAATGTAACAATGCAGCAACGTATTAACATGTTGATAGAAGATATAGACAAAACAAAATTGCCACAACATGTGGCTATCATAATGGATGGAAACGGCCGTTGGGCAAAAGCCCGCGGAAAAGACCGTCGTGACGGCCATCAGGAAGGCGCTACCGCAGTTCGCAAAGTGGTGGAAGCCGCTGCTACCATTCAACTCAAATACCTGACTGTCTACACTTTCTCAACGGAAAACTGGAATCGGCCTGATGATGAGGTCAAGACGCTGATGGCGCTCCTTGTCTCATCCATCCACAGGGAAACGCCTGATTTAATGAAGAATAATATCCGATTGCTGGCCATAGGAGACTTGGGGCGACTGGAGGCAGGTGTCATGCAGGCTTTGCAGAATTGTATTAATATAACATCCGGTAACACAGGCACATCGTTGATTCTGGCGCTGAGCTATTCATCGCGTTGGGAATTATTGAATGCCGTCAAACAATTGGCAACCGAAGTAAAACAAGGACATATCTCTGAAAAAGATATTACAGAAGACGCCTTCTCCAACTATTTAACTACAAAGGGAATACCTGATCCTGATTTGCTTATTCGCACAGGAGGAGAAAAAAGAATCAGTAATTTCCTATTGTGGCAGTTATCATATTCGGAGCTTTACTTCACGGACGTTTTTTGGCCTGATTTCCGTGAAGATGAATTTTATAAAGCCATCTTATATTACCAGCAACGCGAGAGACGCTTCGGCAAGACAAGCGAGCAAATAATTTGATAAAATGTTGTGTATGAGTATAAAAATACGCTTGATACTGGCCTTTACAGGCTTGATGATATTGAAGGGATATGCGCAGATTGATACGACACGTGTAGAGTCTGCTGCTTTTTCTTCGGACTTCACTCAACCCGATTCTGTTCGTACTCAGCCGATAATATCTACATCCGGAGATATTTCTTCCGACACCATTCCTGCAAATAGAGCAATTCCAATAAATACCTCCCTTATCGTTGACACAACATATCTTGACGATGTGATCCCGCCCGACGAAGTACCTACAATTTCGTATCAATCACGTAAAAAATATACGATTGCCGATATAAAAATAAAGATGTTAGGCCCGAATAATTACGAAGACTATGTCTTGGTAGGTATTTCAGGTTTAGCAGTCGGCGATGTCGTAGATGTACCGGGAGATGAACTTTCTGAAGCCACGAGACGTTTTTGGCGGCATGGCCTTTTCTCTGACGTCATAATTTCAGCCCTTCGCGTAAAAGACGATAAGGTCTGGCTCGAAATACAACTTCGTCAGCGTCCGCGCATATCAGAAATAAATTTCAACGGCGTGAAAAAAGGCGAACGCGAAGAACTGACCACCAGGCTCGGATTGAGAAAAGGCAGCACATTGACCACAAATGCAGCCGACCGTGCTAAGACATTGATACAGAAATATTTCGATCAAAAAGGTTTTAAAAACGTCGAAGTTGAGATAGTGCAGAAAGACGACCTCTCGAAAGAAGGCGAAATGATCGTGGACGTCAATATCAACAAAAATCAGAAGACGAAGATAGAAGAGATTGTGATTGAGGGCAATGAAGCAGTGTCTGACTTTACTCTCAAACAGGCGATGAAGAAGACGAATGAAAAGTTCAGTTTGCCCAAACGGCTCAAGACAAGCATACTTGAAATATTCAGTACCAAGAAGTTTACGTCCGAAGAATACGAGAACGACAAGAAAAACCTGATTAACAAATACAACGAATTCGGGTATCGTGACGCCATCATCCTTTCGGACAGCGTGGAGAATGTAAGCGATAAATATGTAAAAATATATCTGACCGTAGACGAAGGCCAGAAATATTATTTTAAAGATATTCAGTTCGTCGGAAATACAAAATATGCATCCGAATTATTGGAGACAGTGCTGAATATCAAGCCGGGAGACGTCTATAACACAAAAAAGCTTGACGACCGCTTGAATCAGGACGACGACGCCGTAGCCAACATCTATTACAACAACGGCTACCTCTTTTTTGGCGCCGACCCAATAGAAGTTGATGTACAAAATGACTCTATCTCGCTCGAAATACGTATACAGGAAGGTCCGCAGGCTACTATCAACAAAATCATCATCAACGGCAACGACCGTCTTTATGAAGACATCGTGCGCCGTGAGTTGCGCACCAAGCCGGGGCAACTTTTCAGCAAGGAAGATTTGGTCAGGTCAGTGCGCGAGTTGGCACAAATGGGACATTTTGACCCTGAAAACATGAATCCTGTACCTCAGCCGAATATTGAGAACGGGACGGTTGATATTCAATATAACTTAGTATCGAAAGCCAACGACCAGGTAGAAGTATCTGCCGGCTGGGGGCAGACCGGTGTGATTGGTAAGTTGGCATTGAAATTCACCAACTTCTCCATGAAAAACCTGTTTCATCCCGGCACCTACAAAGGCATTATCCCGCAAGGCGAGGGCGAGACATTTACCATTAGCGGCCAGGCAAGTGCGCAGAACTATCAGTCTTACAGCATATCGTATATGGATCCTTGGTTTGGAGGCAAACGTCCAAACATGTTTTCCGTCAGTTTATATTATGCCAAATATACGGGCATGAATTCCAGCTATTTACAGCAACAAATGTCTCAATATGGCGGCTACAATCCTTATTACGGTTATGGCGGCATGGGCGGTGGCTCCGGCTACGGATATGGTTACGATAGCGGCCTTTATGAAGGTATATATGAAAGTGCTTATGACCCAAGCAAATACATGCAGATGATCGGCGCCACGATAGGATTCGGGAAACGACTCTCATGGCCTGACGATTATTTCCAGTTCTCGGCCACGTTCAACTATCAAATGTATAGAATGAAAAACTGGTCGGGATATTTTATCATCAGTGACGGCGTAGCTCATAAATTCAGCCTCGATTTTGTGCTGCAACGCAATTCGATTGATAACCCGTTGTATACGCGTTACGGTTCGCAGTTTTTAGGCTCGTTGTCAGTCACGCCGCCTTACTCTCTGTTCGACGGAAAAGATTATGCAAGCATGACGGATAATGCTGAAATAAACAAACTTATTGAATATCATAAGTGGAAATTCTCAGGTAAAGTGTTCTTCCCACTGCTTCCTTTGCCGGCAAACAACGGACCAAAGCGGACTCCTGTTTTTATGACAAGGGCTGAATTTGGATTTCTCGGCTACTTCAACAAGCATAAGACCAACTATTTCGAGACATTCCAGGTAGGTGGCGACGGCATGTCGGGTTATCAAAGCTATTACGCAGTGGATATCATCGGATTGAGGGGATACGAAAACGGATCACTGTCCGGCACTCAAAACGCATTTGTGCAGTATGGACGCGCCTACACGCGCATGACAATGGAGTTGCGATATCCTCTGATTCTGGAACCGTCATCAACAATTTATGCATTGGGCTTCCTCGAAGCAGGCAATGCCTGGGGCTCGGTCGCCGAATTTCATCCGTTCGACCTGAAACGCTCTGCCGGATTCGGAGTGCGTATCTTCCTGCCAATGATCGGGATGATGGGCATCGACTGGGGATATGGATTTGATACACCCTACGGAAGTCAGCAAAAAGGCGGTAGCCAGTTCCATTTTATTCTTGGACAGGAGTTTTAGAATTAAAGTCAAACGATTATTTTATATCAAGATAAACCATTTGGTTGTTTGTGCAGTCTAATATAAGCATTAAAAAACGAAAGATATGAAAAGGAAAAGTATTTTAGCAGTTGGATTAGCCATGTTGTTTTCATTTACAACGATGGCGCAAAAATTTGCCTTGATAGACATGGAATATATCCTGAAAAATATTCCTGCCTACGAGATGACAAACGAACAGTTGTCTCAACTATCAAAAAAATGGGAAAGTGAAATCAGTGCACTTGAACAGGAAGCCCAGAATATGTACAAGAGCTATCAAGCTGATATGGTGTTTCTTTCGGCAGAGATGAAGACAAAACGCGAAGAAGCCGTCGTTAAGAAAGAACTGGAAGCTCGGGAGTTGAAACGTCAATATTTTGGAACGGAAGGCGAACTGTTTCAAAAACGCGCCAGCCTGATGAAGCCTATCCACGATGAAATCTATGAGGCGGTGAAAGAGATTGCCACGGACAAAGGCTATCAGGTGATCCTCGACAGAGCCTCCGCAATGAGCATTATTTTTTCGTCTCCGCAGATAGATATTAGCGACGAAGTGCTTGTCAAATTGGGATATTCAAAATAATTGTGTATCTTTGCGCGCTTTTATAAAAATTTTATAGGGAGATTATTAGGAATTATTTAACAAACATAAAAAAAATGAAGAAGATTATTTTATTATTAGCACTGCTTTTGCCGCTTGGAGTATTTGCACAGGAAATTAAAATTGCAGTTGTGGATGCAAGCGCAATCTTTAACCTGATGCCGGAACTTGACGCGGCCGAAAAAGAAATGGCGGCCGTTGAAGAGAAGTATACGACGGAACACAAAACCATGCAGGACGAGTTTAATCTCAAGTATGAAGATTATATGAAAGTGGAAGCTACGCTGACAGATAATCTGAAAACGAGAAGACAAACGGAATTACAGGATTTGCAGGCTCGCATACAGAATTTCTTACAGTTAGCTCAGGAGGATATACCAAGAGAACAGCAACGAATATACGCGCCTATCCAGGAGAAAATCACCACTGCCATCAAAGCTGTCGGTGACGAACAAGGATATACCCTCATTGTAAGCCCTCAGTACATGCTCTATGTCGGCAAGACAACGATTGACGCTACGCCGTTCGTAAAAGCAAAATTAGGAATAAAATAGCTCAAAACGCCCCCATAGGAATCTTTGATTCCGGTTACGGCGGACTGACCATCTTTGAGAAAATCAGGGATTTGCTTCCGCACTACGATTATCTTTATCTCGGAGATAATGCTCGAGCGCCTTATGGCGCTCGTTCTTTTGATGTCGTATATAAATTCACGCTTCAGGCTGTCAGACATCTTTTCAACGCCGGCTGTCCGCTTGTTATTTTGGCGTGTAATACTGCTTCGGCTAAGGCATTGCGCACTATCCAGCAACGTGATTTGCCGATGCTTGCTCCTGACCGGCGCGTACTGGGTGTCATCAGGCCGACCGTAGAGGCTGTAGATGAATTAAGCCGCACAAAACATGTAGGCGTCATGGGCACGACGGGCACCATCGCTTCCGAATCCTATAAACTCGAAATAGCCAAGTTGTTTCCTCACATCACGGTGGTCGACGAAGCCTGCCCGATGTGGGTGCCGCTTGTCGAAAACAGAGAATATGATACGCCCGGAGCCGATTATTATATCAGAAAGCATATCGAGAGTCTGCTTTCAAAAGATACTTTGGTCGATACAATTATTCTCGGATGCACGCATTATCCGTTGTTGATAAACAAAATACGGCAGTTTCTGCCTGCCGGCGTTACGGTTTTCGCACAAGGCATGCAAGTGGCTGACCGTTTGAAGGATTATCTGTCACGCCATCCCGAAATTGATGTTCGGCTTACGAAAGGCCATACAACACGTTTCCGGACTACCGAGTCTGTAGACAAATTTTCTGAAATGGCCTCCGTTTTTTTAGGCCGTGAGGTTAATGAAGTGGAGCGGATTTCATTCGTTGAAGCTTAAAGAATTACGACATAGTTTCTCATCACGATCTGAACTGAAATAATTGTTCATTATTCATTATTCATTGTTCATTATCGTATCAGTCTCCAATAACCTTTTATACACCTGCTGCTTTACAACATAAAAACTATCTCTTAACTCCGGCCTGACCGGATAGGCCGGCGGAGATTCCATTTTCAACGGGTCGATAGGTTTTCCGTTTTTATATACCCTAAAATCAAGGTGGGCGCCGGTGGACAATCCCGTAGAGCCGACATATCCGATAACATCCCCCTGCTGCAACAGTCTGCCTACATTCATGCCTTGCGCAAATCCGCGAAGATGCATATATACAGTGGAATAGACAGAATTATGCTGTATCCTTAAATAATTGCCTCCGCCGCCGGCTTCATATCCTCTGCCAATAATCTTGCCACTGCCGATGGTTCTGACAGGCGTTCCGGCCGGCGCTACGTAGTCGACACCATGATGAGCGCGGTAAGTCCTCAATATGGGATGAAAGCGCGAATTGGTAAAGCGAGATGAAATACGCGAAAACTCAAGAGGCGCCTTCAGAAACTCCCTACGCAGGCTTTGTCCGTCGTCATCAAAATATTCCATGATGCTGTCCTGCATGAAAGGGATGGCCTCAAACGTCTTACCCTCATGCAAAAAGATGGCACCGTCAATCACAAAGGTATTCAGCGAAACGGAATCATCAAGTATAGACTCAGTATATAAAATCCGAAAAGAATCTTTTGGCTGCAAGGCGAAAAAATTGACCTGCCAAGCGAAAACATCAGACATCTCATTAGCCAGCAATGGATTAGCTCCTATACTTTTCATTTCGTTCCAAAGAGACGACTTGACACTTCCGGACACAAATTGCTGTTTCTGAACTATTTCTTTTTGAAATGGCGAGACGACTATTTCATTATCGGTCAGTTTGATTACTACAAGATCGATAAGTGATTTAGTCACAATGATATATTGAATTGTCTGAAGACTATCTTGCTTCGACAACGTAAAATACGGCAAACCGGCACGCAGCTTTTTAGGATCGAGAAGGTCTGATGCGGCACGGTAAATACTGTCGCTTTTACCGGCAGAAAATCCTAACTTGATCAGGACAGATGACATATTGTCACCAGTTTTGAACTTATATTCCTTTAAGATAAGCGAATCAATACATATATCAAACAAATAATTACACGTATCATCAACTATAATATTATCAGGTATCACATCCTTTTTATCCGGTCTGCAGGAGAAACTCCAAAACAAGACGAAAAGGATGCAGCCGACAAGTGCGCATGGCTTGCAAAGCATAAGTCTTACTTTCATAACGATGCAAAAATAAAGAAAAACCTGATAAAAGCAAAAAAATGCGTGTCTTTTTTTGCTTTTATCAACTTTTCACTACCTTTGTCAGGCAAAAAGTAAAAAATATATATTGAGTCTTTTAAATAATTGAGTATGAAACATAACGGTTTTTTATTAATGATTTGCCTATGTGTGGGTTTATGCAGTTCCTGTAAATCGGGGAGCGCCTATAAAGCACAGGACTTGGATGGAAAGTGGTTGATTATCGGAGTAAAGGATGAACCGGTAAAATTGGCTTTAATGCCTTTTTTGGAATTTGAAGTAGCTGACAATCATGTGAGTGGCAACGTAGGATGTAATAACTTCAGCGCCGGATTCGAATTGGACGCTAAAGATGCGTCAGCATTTACGCTTATTTCGCCTGCAATCACTACAATGGCCTGTATCTTTGGGGATACGGAAGACAAAATAGTTAAAGCTCTTAATGAGGTCGTTGCCGTAAAAGGCGGTAGTTCACCTAATCGTGTGATTCTTATCGATATAGACGGAAATACTTGCCTTGTCCTGGAGAAAAACTGAACATTAACGCCATAATTTGCCTTTTGACGAAAGAGCCGGCAATTTTGTTGCCGACTCCATCGTTGTTGCTCGCTTGGATATGTCTGTAAATTAGATGTTTAATTTACTTTCAGTTGGAGGGTTTGAGCTTCGCATCCGTTTGAGCTTCGGCCGTGTAGCCTATTTTCTTGAATGCGCTGACCAAATTATCTTCCGTCGTCTTGTCTTTTCGATAAGTTACTTTGGCTGTGTGGGTTTTCAAGTCACATTCGAGACCGGTCACGCCTTTTTCGAAAGCGATATTCCCTTCAATCTTTTTCACACAGTTTTCGCATGTCATATTCACTTTAAAAACAACTGTTTCCCTCTCGTCTTTCTTTTTGGCGTCCTGAGAGAAAGCCGTTGAAAATGCAAAAATGGCACAAATCATCATTAAAAAAACTCTTTTCATAGCTATACTTTTTTTAAATAAAACAATATCAATTATTTATAGTCTTTGTACTTTAAATCTGAACCCGGCATAAATTTTTCTTCCATGCACAGGTCCCCAAATCATCGTCGCGTCGAAATTGTCGCCGCGCGGATTGCCGGCGTCTATAATCGGTTTTGACTGCGTAAAATTAAACAAATTTTCCGAACCAATGTATATAGACCAGGTACGAAAATATTTTGTCATTTGTATATTCCAGATATTGAATGACTTAAAATTTTCATCCCAACGTGGAAATTGACTGTCGGGCGTTGGCATCCGGCCGCCTCCGTTGATTTGGGCCGTCACGTCGAACTGCCATTTCTTGAGCGGCGACTGATAGGAAGCTGTGACTAACGCCTTTCGATTGCTGATCAGCGGTTTTTGAAGCAGTCGCGTCTCGTCCGAAGCGTTGCGATAGTCTGTTTTTGAATCCATATACCGGTAGGCAGCCGTCATGGTAAAACCGGGCAGGAAAGGAAACGGATAGGTGGCTTCCACCTGAAAACTGTTTGAATAAGATTTTCCGTCGAGGTTATAAAATCTGACGGCATGTGGATCACTGTCCATGTCCACTACGACCTGCTTGAGGAAATCCGTATAATACCATTCTGCATTGATTGTCAAATCTTTGCCGAACAATAGGATATAAAATGCAAGATTCAATCCCGTGTTCCATGCTTCTTCCTGATCCAGATTGCCGGCAATCTCCGGCTTTCGGCTGCTGGCAAAAAGGAAGTTGTTTTCGGCCAGGATATTGGCCGTTCTGAATCCTTTTCCGGCTGAAGCACGCAGGTTGAACCAGGTGAAAGGATTGTATTTCAGGTGTATACGTGGAGTAAGGAAGAAATCGTACATTGTGCTGTAATCTCCTCTGACACCTGCCATAAAAATCAGTTTTTCTTCCAGATTTAAAGTGTATTGCAGGTAGGCGCCCGTGACGGTCTCGGAACGGTTGAAAACAGTGCGCTGGCGGTCAAGAAACAGATTCTCATCGAATCCGTCGTAGTTCAGGCTCAATCCGGTGCTGATACTGTGTACAGGGGTAAATGATTTTTCGTATAACAGGCTGGCGTACAGATTTTTTTGATAGACATTGTATGCCGTAGAGTCATACATGGATTGCTGTTCGTGGTACGAACCGGACAGGATCATCGCCACACTTTCCACCTTGTCAGGATCGATAATATAGGCTTGTTTTGTGTAGCCCTCCATTCTGTTGGTATGCAGATTGATATGGTACATATTGAGATGTTCGGGCATTGTATGCGTCATGCCGTGCATCGTCTGGCCGCCCGTCCTGCTTTCATGCAAATAGCGTATCCCGTATTGGGCGACGTAGTTATTGACCCTGTGCCACCAGCGGTTCATCAGGTTCACCTGCTCGGTCATCGGCATGTCAAGGAAACTGTCGCCGTTGGCATCATGTTCTGAGTTTTCCTTTGAGTAATGCACAAAGAACCCGGTATTTACGTTGTCGCTCACATGCCACGAGGCATCGGCATTGCCTTCATACCTGCCGGCATCGTTGACAAAGAGGTTGGACGAAAACTTGTCGGCTATCTGCGGTTTTTTAAATTCCACATTTATCTGTCCTGCAATGGCTTCGTATCCATTTTTCACGGACGAAGTCCCTTTCGACACTTGAATGCTTTCCATCCAGGGACCCGGAATATAATCCATCCCGTACAATGTGGCCGCTCCCCGGAAATTGGGATAATTCTCGGTCAGCATCTGGACATACGTGCCGGCCAGTCCCAACAGTTTGATTTGTCGGGCGCCTGTTGCCGCATCGGCATAAGATACATCGACAGAAGGGTTTGTCTCAAAACTCTCTGCCAGATTGCAACAGGCTGCGCGGAGAAGTTCCGCGTCTGTAATACGCTGAGTCTGAACGATTGCATTGCGCGATGAAATGGTTCCCAACTGCCTCTCCCTGATCACTACCTCTTCGAGCGCTATGTCGTTGCTCAGTTCTATTCGGATAGGCTCGTCATCGCGTGTAATGGAAATGGTATCGTTGTTGTAGCCTATAAAACTGACAATCAGATGTGTATCGTTTTGTCTTTTCGTCAATTCAAAGTATCCCTCTGCATCTGTCGTCGCGCCCCTGGTCGTTTTGTCCCAACGCACATTGGCTCCAACTACAGGCTGACCTTCCGTATCAAAAACGCTCCCCTTGATTTGTCTGTTCTGGGCAAAGCAAGGCAACGTAAACAGGAAAATCACTAAGAACCATATATTTATTTTTTTCATCCCTTCTAATTTTAGCTCTTAAAAGCTTATATTTTTTCATTGTCAATTGTCAATTGTCAATTGTCAATTGGAAACGAGCCATTTCAGCCCTTCCAAATAATGCCTCATTAAAACCGGATCGCTGTAATACTCTTTGAGGTGTCCCAGCGCTGAAAACCATTGACGTCCACCGTCGAACGTATTCCACCATACACAGGGGAAGACTTTTCCGAACGTATTGGGCATCGGTGTGGCAGCAGGGATAAAATCGGGCGACGAGAAATCGGAGACCATCAATACGTGTACAGTAGGGTTCATCTCTTTCATCACGTAGAGCTCATCTTTGATCAGCCAGGGCGAAGGAATACCGGCAACGGATGGATGCAAACTGTCTACCACCCACACCGGAAACTCCTGAAGCTGAGGATGAAAGTCAAACGTGCCGCCTATCATCTGCTTAAACCAGTCCCAGTCCCGCTCCATCCCGCAGGCAATATGTACGCCCAGCACGCCTTTTCCCGAACGGACAAACTTGACCAATCCGTCTCTTTCTTCCTGTGAATCAAAGACATCATTGTTTGTGTTCGACAAAACAATCACATCGTAGGTCTGCAAGTCAGGTGTCGCAAAGATAGCCGAATTGGCGTTCACATGTAATGTAAAATGCTCATCTTCAGCAAATTTAAGAAACATATCCACACTTGCCTGAATGTTGTCATGGACATAGCCTTCCCCATTTTCCGTGAAAACCAACACCTTCTTGCCCTCCAGACCCGATGGAGGAGGGGAGCAACTTTGCAGGAGCGGAAGTAAGGTTGAGAACAGAAGTAATAGAATAGTAATGAATACTTTATATGTACGGATATACGTGACGTATTTCAAATTAAGTTTTCCCATGTCTATATAATTTTATATAAGACCGGCAAAAGTATAAAAAAAATCAGAATGAAGCCATGTTGTTCGTACGATTTTATAAAATTAAGAATTTTTATGCCTTTCTTTGCTCGACTTTCACTACCTTTGCTTCACAAAGCGAAGGTAGGCTGCGTCTCGGCAATTTGCAAATAAATTTGCAATTGCGCTCGATTTGCACTACCTTTGTACCCGCAAAGCAAAATTAAATCAATGGGTGGTTTTTTTGGAACAATCTCTAAGTCGGCCTGCGCAGTCGACCTGTTCTACGGAACAGACTATAACTCACATCTTGGAACTCGCCGCGGCGGGATGGCGACCCTGCACCAGGGCGTCTTTAAGCGCTCCATTCACAATTTGGAAAATTCATATTTCAGGACACGTTTCGAACCCGAGTTAGACAAGTTTCTCGGCAACTCCGGCATCGGCATCATCAGCGATACCGATCCGCAGCCTATTTTTATGAACACGCATCTCGGCAAATTTGCCATTGTGACGGTTGCCAAAGTGAATAATATGTCCGAACTGGAGCAGGATTTGCTCTCCAAAGGATGTCATTTCTCAGAACTTAGCTCCGGACATACGAATCAGACCGAATTGATTGCCTTATTGATAGCCGAAGGCAAAAACTTCGTGGACGGCATTGAGAATGTGTTCAATAAAATCAAAGGCTCCTGTTCCCTGCTGATGCTGACCGATGAAGGTTTGATAGCAGCGCGCGACAAACTGGGACGTACGCCGGTGATTGTCGCGAAAAAAGAAGGCTCGTATGCCGTCAGCAGCGAACCTTCCAGCTTCCCGAACCTGAATTTCGATATCGTGCACGACGTCGGGCCGGGTGAGATCGTCCGGATCACGGACGAAGAGATGATTCAGCTCCGTCCGCCCAACGAACAGATGCAGATATGTTCATTCCTCTGGGTTTACTACGGTTATCCGACGTCCGAGTTTGAGGGCGTGAATGTGGATACGGCGCGCTATGTCAACGGGATACTCATGGCGGAGAAAGATAATGTCGATGTTGATTTTGTCTCCGGCATTCCCGATTCCGGCACGGGAATGGCATTAGGCTATGCCGAAGGGAAAAAGATTCCGCACCGGCGAGCCATTGTGAAATATACGCCCACCTGGCCGCGCAGCTTTACGCCTGCCAATCAATCGGTTCGCGATCTGGTGGCACGCATGAAACTGATCCCTAACCGCCATTTATTGGTCGGCAAACGCGTCGTCTTTTGCGACGACTCCATTGTGCGAGGCACTCAGCTACGCGACAGTATGTCAATACTTTATGGCTACGGAGCCAAGGAGGTACACATGCGCGTCGGCAGTCCGCCCATCCTTTTCCCCTGCCCTTTTGTAGGTTTTTCAGCGTCCAAATCGGTGCTGGAGTTGATTGCCCGCCGCGTCATCAAGGAAATCGAGGGTGATTCGTCAGCCAACGTTGATAAATATGCAATAACAGGCTCCGAACAATACAACTGTTTGGTAGAATGTATTCGTAAAAAGCTAAACATTACAAGTTTAAAATATACGGCTGTAGAAGATTTGGTAGCCTCCATCGGCCTACCCAAAGAACGTCTATGCACCCACTGCTATGACAATTCAAGCTATTTTTAGTCATGTTTTGACTCTTTGTACTGAAAAATATAAAAATCAATAAGCGGCGTACAGATAGCCTGAAAGCCTATATTAAAACATTTTATAAGTTTTTTTAGATTTTCAGTGACATTATTTCTACTTTTTGCTTGTCAATAAAAAACTATTTCATATCTTTGCACTTTGTTTAATAGATAAATGTTGGAAAAAGGCTATGTGGTTAAAAGATGTTTCAAAATTTTCAATTCGGGCATATACTGCTCCTTTGTTTTGTGCCTCTACCCGCAGAAACCTGATGAGCTTGCAAAGCAGTATCGGTTTTTTCAATTCTGAGATTGCCGATACCTTTGAACAATTGTATAAAGTTGACAAAATTGATTTCCAAGTGAAATATTAGTCTATTGTTTCATTTTGTTTCATTTTGTCCTTTATAATATTTTCAGTATCAACCATTAAAGTGTTATTAAAGAATTTTGTTTAAATCAATTTTTGGTGTATCTGATTAAAAACGTTATTTTCGTGGTTACAAACAGATAAATATATAGATTTGAGAACGGACAAATCACCTTTTATAAAAAAGGACCTCAGAGATGATACAGGGTTTCTAATGTTACAAGTATCACATTTATGGGCAGATAGCCATGATAAGGCTTTAAAGAAAAATCATGGGATTTCTCACATGCAATATGCTATATTGGCAAGTATTTGCTGGTTGGTATATCATACAGATTCGTATGTTACCCAATCCATTCTTGCCCAGCATACTAAAGTCAATCCGATGACCGTATCGCAGATATTCAAGGTACTGGAATCGAAAGGCTTAATCTATCGTCAACAACACCCAACCGATATTAGGGCTAAAATCGTAAATCTTACGGATGAAGGTAATAAATTAATGCACAAGGCTTTCAAGACAATTTGGGATGTTGACGAAAAGTTCTTTAGAATTTTAGAGCAAGACGAAAAATACTTTAATAGTTTGCTCTACGAATTGATAAAATCAAATAATTAATTAATTCTCAGTTGATTAGATTAATATTTACTTTGTCGTCAGCGTTGTTGATCGTATGTAATACATTCGGTCAGAGACAGTTGTTTCATTCTCACAATGACTATGAACAAGAGTTGCCATTTTATCAGGCTTATGCGCAACAGGCTGCGTCTATCGAAGCCGACATCTATTCAACCGACCGGTCGGATGAATTGTTAGTGGCTCATAATAAAGAAGATTTAGATGAGGCACCAACATTGGAAGAGGCTTATATCGACCCGATTGTCAGCCTGTTTCGGCTAAATAAAGGCAAGGCTTGGAGAGATTCGGACAAATGGTTTGTGCTGCTGGTCGACTTGAAAACGCCGGTCGATCCGACATTGGATATTTTGATTCGCAAACTACAACGATATCCTGAAGTCTTTGATCCGAATGTGAATCCGTTAGCCGTCCGTGTTGTGATATCAGGCAATCGGCCTCCGGCAGATACGTTTAAAGACTACCCGTACATTATCTCATTCGATGGTGACAGGATGGACTACACACCGCAACAATTGGAGCGTATTCCGATGATAAGTTTGAATTTCAGGAGTTTCTCTCAATGGAAAGGTGAAGGGGAAATAGCTGAAGGCGAATTGAAGAAGCTGAACGAACTGATTGCTCAGGCTCATGCTTTAGACAAACCGATTCGTTTCTGGGGAAGTCCGGACAGTCCCGAAGCCTGGAGTTTGTTTCTTCAAATGGGAATTGATTATATCAATACGGACTTTCCCGAAGCCTGTGCCGCATTTTTGAACTACACGATTTTTCAAGAGAATACAACAATACCCTAAAAGAAAGAGAAACAACTATTTTACTCTCCTTCTTTCATATTATGGAAGACATTCTGGACGTCTTCGTCTTCTTCCAGTTTCTCCAATAATTTGTCGAGCGTCTCGCGCTGTTCTGGAGTTATGTCTTTTACATCGTTAGGAATCCGTACAAATTCACTACTCGTGATTTCAAATCCATTTTCTTCTAAGTATTTCTGAATTACCGAATTGTTTGCGAACTCACCGTACAGGATGATCTCTTCTTCTTCCTCTTCCAGTTCGTCGACGCCATAGTCAATCAATTCCAATTCAAGGTCGTCCAACGAAACACCTTCTTTTTTAGCGATATGAAACACACATTTGTGATCAAAGAGAAACTCCAGCGACCCGCTGGTACCCAGTGACCCCCCGAATTTGTTGAAATAACTGCGCACATTGGCTACTGTGCGAGTGGTATTGTCTGTGGCCGTCTCGACAAAGATAGCGATACCGAAAGGGCCATAACCTTCGTAATTAACTTCTTTATAGTCTGTGAAGTCTTTCGAGGTGGCTTTCTTGATGGCACGTTCCACATTCTCTTTAGGCATATTTTCCTTCTTTGCCGTCTGAAATAAAATGCGCAAACGCGGATTTGTCTCAGGGTCAGGACCTCCTGCCTTCGCTGCAATTGAAATTTCTTTTCCTAACTTGGTGAAAACACGGGCCATATTGCCCCAGCGTTTCATCTTTCTTGCCTTTCTATACTCAAATGCTCTTCCCATATATAATAATTGAATAACTGAATAACTGAATAACTGAATTTTAAACCTTGAACTTTGAACTTTGAACCTCAACGTTACTTATCTTCTTTTCGCTCCAAGCCTGCTTTCGAGATTCTTCTCTATTTTGCTCATTATCAAATCAATTTGCATATCTGTCAATGTCTTGCGTTCATCTTGTAAATAAAAACTGACTGCATACGATTTTTTCCCTGTCGGCAGATGCTGACCTTCATAAACATCAAAGAGATTCACACGTTTCAACAAATGGCGCTCACTTTCAAAAGCAACTTTCCTGATTGCATCAAAAGTAACTTCCTGATCTAACAATAACGCCAAATCCCTTTTTACTTCCGGAAATTTGTATATATCAGTAAATGAGATAGTTGTCTGTTCGCTTAACTTAAACAACTTGTCCCAAGACAATTCGGCGAAAAAAACGTCATTTTCAATATCCATTGACTTGATAATCTTACGATTGACAATACCATATTTGCCGATACATTTTCCTGAGCGTGTTTGTAACTCAATTCCGTTAGAAAAGATGTCGTTAGAGAATATGCTTTGAGTCAGACTATTGATATCAATACCGAGTCGTTGAAGAATATTTTCTACAACGGCTTTCAATTCAAATGCAGACATTTCCATATCAGCCGTTGTCCAACTGTTTTCTACCTGCTTACCTGTCATCCAAATACCTAAAAAGTATTCCTCACAATAAGAAGCAAGTGTATTGCTATCCTTTTTAATATCAGACAGATACGAATAGCAATTTCCAAACTCGAAAAAGCGGATATTTTTGTATTTATGATTGATATTGAACGCAACACTTTGTAAACCACCAAATAACAATGTCTGACGCATGCCATTTAAGTCTGCACTTAAAGGATTTTCCAACATGACCGTTTGATCGGCAGGCTGTGAGGACAACCCTTCATAAAGAGAACGCCGTGTCAACGAATTGTTCAGAATCTCATTGAATCCGGCTCCGCATAATTGCTCGGATATCAGGTTTTCAAGTTGATAACTGCGGTCAGTAGCTGTTTGATGGCTTAGCGTCAACTGCATGCGATTATTTAAATCGATGTTATTATATCCATAAATACGTAGAATGTCTTCAATCACATCTACTTCACGACGAACATCAAACCTATAAACCGGTACGCGAATAGTAAGCTTTTCCTGCGTCTCATCCAAGATTTCCATTTCCAACGATGATAGGATGTTTTTGACAACATTTGCCGGTATTTCATTACCTATCAAAGAGTTTATTTTTTTATAAGTAAGCGTCACAGGATAAGGTTTGACCTCAGCCGGATAAACATCCTGAATGGCATCTGTGATCTTCCCGCCTGCCAATTCTTTGATTAATAGGGCAGCACGTTTCAGAGCATATACAGTTTGATTAGGATCGACACCGCGTTCAAAACGGAAAGACGAGTCGGTATGCAATGCAAAACGGCGAGCTGTTTTCCTTATCCAAGCAGGATGAAAACATGCCGATTCGAGAAACACGTCGGTAGTATGTTCTGTTACGCCTGAATCCAATCCGCCGAATACACCGGCAATACACATCGGTTCTTCTGCGTTGCAGATAGTTAAATCATTGTTTGTCAGTGAACGTGATACTCCGTCTAATGTGATCACGACTGTTCCCGGTTGAGTTGTACGCACAACAATCTTGTCATCTTTAATTTTTGAAGCGTCGAAAGCGTGCAACGGTTGACCAAGTTCGTGTAGTACAAAGTTGGTAATATCCACGATATTGTTAATCGGGCGTAATCCAATCACCGTCAATCTGTTCTTAAGCCAATCAGGACTTTCCTTGACGGTCACTCCGCGAATTGTCACACCTGAATAGCGAAGGCAGGCTTCCTGATTTTCGATTGTTACCCGAATAGCCTGCGACGTGTCATCAATCTGAAACGAATCGATGGAAGGACGTTGTAATTCAACATGTTTGCCGGTTTGGTTCAGATAAGCCGCCAAGTCTCGCGCAACTCCGAAATGCGAAGTCCCGTCAACTCTGTTAGGCGTGATATCTACCTCTAAAACATAATCATTTTCAATGTGATAATACTCTTTGGCCGACATTCCGATTTGAGTATCCTCCGGTAATACTATAATCCCGTCGTGACTTGTTCCGAGACCTATTTCATCTTCGGCGCAAATCATCCCGTTAGACTCTTCGCCACGAATTTTACTTTTCTTGATAACTATCTTTTCATCACCATGATACAGTGTAGTTCCTGTTGTAGCAACTACAACCTTTTGTCCGGCAGCCACGTTTGGAGCTCCGCAGACAATCTGCCGCGGGGCATCTTCTCCGATATCAACAGTCGTTATATGCAGGTGATCTGAATTCGGATGCTTGATGCAAGTCAGCACTTTTCCGACAACCAAGCCCTCCATTCCTCCTTTTATCGATTCAATTTCTTCAACACTTCCTGTTTCCAAACCAATGGCAGTCAACGCAGCAGCTACTTCGCGAGGCGTTAAATCAAACGGAAGATAGTCTCTCAACCAATTGTATGATATATTCATTCCTTTAAATATGATTGCTTCTAAACAACCCGCAAAAGTAAGAAAAAAAAATGACAAATCAGGTAGCAACTCAAACTGTCGTTCCAATTTTCCGTTAAATCGTACGGAATTTGTATCTTTGTCAAAAAATTGGGATAAGATGATTGACAATAATACCTTTGAGCATAAGACGGCGGCTTACTTTACGTTAGGTTGTAAGTTGAATTTCGCCGAGACCTCAATGATAGGTAAAGAGCTTGAATTCCGGGGTATTCGTAAAGCAACAAACCGTGAACAGGCAGATATTTGTGTTATCAATACATGCTCGGTGACAGAATTGGCCGATAAGAAATGTCGACAAATGATCAGGCGAATAAATAAGTTGCATCCAAATGCATTTATCATTGCCACAGGCTGTTATGCACAGTTGAAACCGGATGAAGTGTCGCGCATTGAAGGTGTCGACTTAGTCGTCGGACATGCTCAAAAATCAAATATTATTCAGATACTAAACAACTTGGATAATTCGCGTATCATCACGTCGCCTGTAAACGAAATTGATACGTTTGTTCCATCATGTTCGGCGAGCGACAGGACACGTCATTTTTTAAAAGTTCAGGACGGATGTGACTATTACTGTTCATTTTGTACTATACCTTTTGCTCGCGGCCGAAGTCGAAACGGAACCATAGCCGAATTGACGGCGCAAGCCCGGCAAGTGGCAGCAGACGGAGGCAAGGAAATAGTGCTGACCGGCGTAAATATAGGTGATTTCGGCAAATCCACGCATGATAGTTTCATAGACTTGTTACGTGCTTTGAATCAGGTAGATGGAATCGAACGATATCGTATTTCATCTATTGAGCCAAATTTGATAACCGATGAAATCATAGAATTTGTAGCCGACAACAAACGTTTTGCGCCTCATTTTCACATTCCGCTTCAAAGCGGAAGCGATGAAATTCTTCGTTTGATGCGCCGAAAATATGATACGGCATTGTTCAGACAACGTGTTGAAAAGATTAAAACATTGCTACCCAATGCGTTTATCGGTGTAGATGTGATTGTGGGAACGCGTGGTGAAACAGACAGATTTTTTGAAGACAGTTTAGACTTTATCAGTAGCCTTCCCGTTTCGCAGTTGCATGTCTTCACATATTCAGAACGTCCCGGAACTCAGGCACTTAAAATTACTCCCGTTGTATCTACGCAACTTAAACATCTACGCAGTAAAGAGTTATTGGACTTGTCAGAGCATAAAAAGACGGATTTTTACGATTCTCAAATCGGCCGACAGGCGCAAGTCTTATTTGAACATACACGGAAAGGCAAAAATATGACCGGATTTACAGCCAATTACGTCAAAACTGTCGCTCCATATCAGACGAATATGATAAATTGCATGACAAATGTCCGTTTAGAAGGTTGGAATAGTGATAAAAGTGCTCTAACTGTTTCATTTACAGATTAAATATGGCAAAGAAAAACTCATTTTTTCAATCATTTGGTTATGCGATAATTTGGGCCTACGTCAAGGTTCATGCCATGTTGCCTATGGCTGTGCTATATCTGTTTGCCGATTTTCTCTATTTCTTTGTCTATAAAATTGCTCGATACCGGCTAAAGATTGTTCGTCAAAACCTTCGACTTTCCTTTCCTGAAATGACTGATAAGCAGCTTAGTAAGTTGGAGAAACGGTTTTATCATCATTTTTCCGATTATATCGTCGAAACGATCAAGTTGGCACATATCTCTCAAGAGGAACTTAATCGCAGAGCTGTACTGCATAATCCCGAGATCATCAATCCTCTTGTTGCACAGGGACATACATGCTTTATACTGTTGATGGGACATTACGGCAATTGGGAATGGTTCACAGGCTCGACGGTTTGGTTTGACAGTGTGAAGATTTATCAGATATATAGACCGTTGACAAGCAAGATATTTGATCGACTTTTTATTTACTTGCGTACACGTTTTCAAGGCATCGGAATTAAAAAACAGGATACTGTACGCGATATTATCAAGCTCAAACAGTCGAAAGAGCGGAGTTTGGTAATTTTTATTGCCGACCAGTCGCCCGGCAAAGCCAACCTTCTCTATTGGACAAACTTTCTTAACAGAGAGTCTTCCGTTTTGACAGGTCCTGAACGAATAGCCACAAAATTGGATATTCCTGTTATCTTTGTGGATGTCAAGAAGATAAAACGTGGATATTACACGGTGGATTTTGAACTAATCACCGACAGTCCGCGCCGGGAACCGGAGTTCTGGATTACCGAACAATATGCGCGCCTAATGGAACGTTCTATTCTGCGTGACCCTGCGTATTGGCTTTGGACGCATAAACGGTGGAAACATCAAAGGGGATGAGGGAGGTTCAAGAGTTCAAAGTTCAAAGTTCAAGAGTTCAAAGTTCAATGATTCGGTTATGTCTGTGTCAGTCATTATATTAAATTGGAATGGAGAAGCTTTGTTAGAAAAGTTTCTCCCGTCTGTCATCGCCAATACTCCGACTGATTTGGCAGATATTGTGGTGGTAGATAATGGTTCGACTGATGACTCTGTGAACATGCTTAAAGAGAAATTCCCTTCGGTCAAATTGATTATTTTAGATAAAAATCATGGATTTGCCGAAGGATATAACCTGGCACTCAGCCAAATAGAATCAACTTACAGTGTGCTTTTGAACAGTGATGTGGAAGTAACATCGCATTGGTTGGATGCACCCATACAGGCTATGGAAGCAGATCCTAATCTGGCGGGAGTTCAACCTAAAATCCTGGACTACAAGGATAAAAGAAAATATGAATATGCAGGTGCTGCCGGTGGTTGGATTGACAGATATGGCTATCCGCTTTGTCGCGGAAGGATATTAAATGTTGTCGAAGAAGATACAGGGCAGTATGATAGTCGTACTGATATATTTTGGGCGAGCGGCGCGTGCCTGTTCGTCCGCACCGATGTATTCAAAAAGGAAGGTGGTTTAGATGCCCGATTTTTTGCACATCAGGAAGAAATAGATTTGTGCTGGAGATTGCGCTCAAGAGGCTATAGGCTGGAATGCATTCCGCAATCTGTTGTATATCACGTCGGTGGAGCAACATTGAAAGTAGAAAGTCCTCAAAAAACTTTCCTTAATTTTCGCAACAATCTCTTGATGGTTTACAAGAACTTAGCTGCAGACAAGTTACAGTCAGTCATGTTCATACGTTTCTTGCTGGACTATCTTGCGATGGCTAAATTTATGCTTACAGGTAATTTTCAAAATGCAATTGCCATCGTTCGTGCACGTATTGCATATCGGCGTCTCAAAAGAGATTATGCCCCTATTCGCGCTGTAAACCTTTCAAAAACAGTAGTTTTCGATATCCCTGAAATGTTGCGGCAAAGCGTGATTCTCAATTTTTATTTCAAAGGAAAAACTAAATTTAGCGCATTCTTCAAATAATTTCTGTCGCTACCTGTAAAAATCTTTTTTCTTTACGTGAATCACATCTCCGAACGCGGCCAATTTCCGCATATCCATTTTGCGTGAATTGCCGACGAGAACGTAAACTAAATTACGTCCCTTCACATTTTTTTCGTAGAAACGAACGATATCTTCCATCTGCATTTGTTGAATGTCTTCCAGCAGTTTACGGTTTGGGTCTTCCGTATAGCCATCCTGTCTGTAGGAAGCAATTTTTGTGGAGATATTCCTAAATGGCGGGTAGTCGTTATTTGTCTGATTAATAGCCATGTGTATAGCAGAGGTTATTTTTTCGGGATATCTCGGCATTTTCTGAATGAGCGAGTTAAGCACATCCAACGCATCGACAGTTTTATCGCATTGCGTTGAAAGATAGGCAATAAAACGCGACGGCTTATCAGCCCGACATAGCGGTGGCAGGCGATAAGCGCCGGATGTATAGTATGCAAAAGAGCGAAACTCGCGAATCTCCTGAAACATCAGTGACGACATCCCTTCGCCGAAATAACGAGAAAATAAATTTGCTTCATGGCGTTGCCGCATTGTCGCTTGCGGGTCGCATGCCATGAAAGCGTAAATGATGTTTTGAAATACATCAGAAATATTATAAAAGAAAACGAGCGGTTTTGTATACGTGACAAACTCCCGATAAATCGGAGAATTGGATTTCACCTTGATTTGAGATATTGCAATATGTTGATTTACAATATCTACTATCTTTTCGGTCTCTAAAGAACCGCAATAATGAAGCGAACATTCCACTTTCTGTATATCAAGAAACAAGTCTACCAACACCTGACCTTTGATTTTTTTAAGCTCTTTCAATGACATTTTTGTCAGATATTGAGATTGCCTGCCATACTGTATGTACTCGAATAGAGCTTCTGCCACTTCGTTATTAGATTTAAACAGAGCCTTTTGCGTCAGTTTAGCATCGTCAATCAGTGTCTTTAACTTATTTTTTTCAGCATTTGCGTTGGCAAGGAAATCAGCGACTGCCGCAATTGTTTCGTCGAACGCGCTGTCAAATCCACTCACCTTGACATTGAAACAATGTTCGTCAACGTCAAAGTCAAGCGTACTGCCCAATGCCTGCAAACAAGTACGAAACTCATTGAAAGTCTGCGTCTTTGTGCCTAATAATGGAATGTAGGCGGTAACATATTTCAAGTTAGGCTGTTCCAGCGCACCGATACCGAATGTAAGTTTAAATGTGAAAATATGATTGACTTCATTTGGGGTCACGTATAAGGTCGCCAAGTCAGTCAATTGTATAGTTTGCACATCATTTTCAAAATCTACAAAACGCGGTTTTTCTTCCTGCAAATGAATGGTTTCAAGCCATTTACCATAAGCAGAAGTGGAGTCCGTATGTCTCGGCAGAATCGGTGCGAAGTCAGGTTTTGCGAGTTTTTCTTTCAAATATCTGCCTGTTTTTTTCCTGACATAGAGGTAATCGTCTCCAAAATAATGATTTGCTACTTTCACAACATCTGCTTTTGTAAGCGAGTTAGCACGAATCAAATCATTCAAATAATCATTCCATGTCTTTCCTTGCGAAAACAAGCGTATCAGCACTTTACATCTGGAGTCAATATCTTCGAGTTCGGAAAATTGCCTTCGTAGCTGTTCCTGTTTCATGCTGGAAAACATATCGTCGGTGAAATAGCCGTTTTTGAGACGGTTTACTTCACGCCAAACTAATTTTTCAGCAGCTCGGTAGGTCTGGGAGACGAGTTTTGGGACGGCAACGATGCCGATAAAGCCTGCTTCATTGAATGCTTCGCCGCCTATTATGGCGCCCATCAGTTTGCGATTGACCATCAACTGATCTAAAAATCCTGTACCGTTAGAGTTGTTTAACAGACCTATAGCTATATCCAACGCTGCCTGATCGGGATGATTTGAAGGTATGCCGCGAAATCCGAACGCAATGGCTTTCATCAACGGTATAGGTACTTTGATGATTGCCTTCTCACGTCCCTTGAACGAACGTATATGGATTGGCGGTTCTGATTCGACCTCGCCTTTGGGTATACGGGCAAAAGTGCGTTCTAAAATAGGCAGAACTGCCTCTGTGTCAAAGTCTCCACTGAGAATCAAGCCCATATTGGAAGCCACATAATATTTTTCAAAGAACTTGCGCATCTCCGAAAGACGTGGATTTTTTAAATTTTCAGCGCTTCCTATTATCGGATACGCATAAGGGTGGGGATGGAAGTATATCTCGGATATTTTTTCTATGGATTGATGCAGCATCATATCGTCCATCCTGTTTTTTTCTTCGTAGACGGTTTCGAGTTCGCTCTGAAACATACGGAAAACAGGATTAAGCAGGCGTTCACTGTTTAGTTCAGCCCATTGCGCCATGTATTGCGGCGAAAAAATATTGTGATATTCTGTGTAATCGTATGATGTGCCTGCATTTAGCTTCGTACCACCGTATTTACTTATCAGCCTGTCGAACTCATTTGGAATGACATATTCCGCTGCAAGCACACTTAATTTGTTGATTTCTTGTTGAATGACAAGCCTCGACTGCGGGTTTTTCGTGATGGCAAGTTCATCGTACTTCTCGGCAATGGCATCAAGAAAGACTTTTTCTGCTTCATAGTCCACAGTCCCTATCTTATCAGTGCCCTTGAACATGATATGCTCGAAATAGTGGGCAATACCTGTGTCCGGACAATGTTTTGCCCCGGCCTTTACAACTACAGCACCAAATACTTTCGGCTGACTGTTATCTTCATTCAGCCAGACTGTCAATCCATTATCTAATTTATACTCTTTTACTTCGGTTGAAATTCGCGCTTTTGTTGAACTTTTACCCATTGAACTGCTGATATTCCGATAATTAAAACATATTGTTTACCCCAATACATTTTGATTTTTTTACCTATTCGGCAAATATAAGAACTTTTGCCAAATATCCTAATCATTTTTAATGATTTTTATCAAAAACCTACTTATTCAATACAAAAATGTATTGAGTTGATTAACGATTTAAGGCCAATCGGAGAAAAAAGATACTTCACTAATCAGCTATTGAAAATTCAGGATATTTGTTTATAAGCCATTAGATACCATTCGTATACCTTCGTAGATTGAACTTAAGAAACCGAGTAGCAGGATACCGGCAAGGCAGACGATCAAGCTGATGCGCGTATACGGGTCGCTCTTGAACGGGGCGATGGGTGCGTCGTTGGGAGTGATATACATTGCCTTGACAACCAGTAAGTAATAATACAATGAGATGACCGTATTGACGATGGCTATGAACACCAATAACTCAAAACCTGCTTCAAAGGCAGTCATAAAGATAAAGAATTTGCTGAAGAATCCGGCGAAAGGAGGTATGCCGCCTAACGAAAACAATGCCAGTGTCATGATAAGAGACAGTCGAGGATTCGTCTTATACAGTCCGTTATAGTCTTCTCTTCCGACATTGTCGCCCGATTTTTGTTCGATAACTGAAATCACGCCAAAGACGGCTAAGTTGGCAAATAAATAGACTAAAATATAAAACAACATGGCTGCCATGCCGTTGGCATCGGCGCTGATAATACCCAACGCGATATAACCGGCTTGAGAGATACTGCTGAACGCAAAAAAGCGTTTCAGATTCTTCTGCCTGATTGCAAAAAGGTTAGCTATGGTAATGGAGGCGATGATTACCCAAAACAGCATCTCCTGCCATATTTCAATCATGGGAGCAAATACTTTTATAAAGATGATCATCAGAGCAAAAGCAGCTGCGCCTTTGGATACTACCGATAAATAGGCTGTTACGTTTGTAGGCGCTCCCTGATAGACATCAGGTGTCCAGAGATGGAAGGGAACAAGCGAAAGTTTAAAGCCAAGACCTGCGAAGAAAAATACCAAAGCCATGATTTGCAGGGGTGTGCCTGTCAGATGTCCAACCATGTCGTTGAAATAAAGCGTACCCGTCGTTGCGTACAGATAGGAAATGCCAAACATCATCACACCGGATGAAAACATGGCCGACAGGATAAATTTCGCACCTGCTTCGGCCGATATGTGTTTGTATTTATCGAAGGCAATCAGGCAGGCCATCGGAATGGTGGCTAACTCCAGGCCAATCACAAATACTAGGAAATTACCTGAACTGACCATGAAAAACATACCCAAGAGGGTGAATAGCAGCAATGTATAGAACTCTCCCTGTTTGTGACGGGTATCATCGCGTTTCAGCCAGATGTTTGATTGCATCAGAACAATTATTGTACCGAATGCAAGCATTATTTTGACGCAGTTGATTAAGAAATTACTCCGATACATGCCTCCGAATATTTCTACGTCTAAATTAACAGGAATCAAAAGGTAAAGGACTTGAAGCCCCATGAGCGCAACCATCAGATGCGGGAAAAAATTTCGTGCCTTTCCCGATGCAAACAGATCGAAAAAGAACATGATGAAAATCACTAAGATAAGTGATATCTCGGAATGCATATTTAAAAACTGACCGTAATCCATATAGATAATAACTGAATAACTGAGTAACTGAATAACTGAGTAACTGAAAAATTTAGAAACTGAATAACTGAATAATTGAATCTTTAACCATTAATCATGATTATACTGCTATTAATCAGCCGACTGATTCCGTAGGGGAACAATCCCATGAAGGCGATGGCCACAACTAAAAAGAACAGTGCGACCCGTTCGTCCCATGTGGCGTCGGTAAGTTTCACCGG